>CAYXDM010000043.1:3674-14267 GCA_964463595.1 uncultured Aequorivita sp.
GGGATCCCAAGATATGGACATACCTATCTTTATGACGGAGGAACTGGAAACCGTTTTGATCAGCCGGCTACTGTTGGGGTAATCTATATGCTGAAATTGGGCCACATGGTCGATGATAAGATGCACGCAAGATCCATTGGGCCTTACTCTCTTATTACCCAGCAACCACTTGGTGGTAAAGCCCAATTCGGAGGCCAGCGTTTTGGAGAAATGGAAGTGTGGGCCTTGGAAGCCTATGGAGCCTCCAGCACCCTGAGAGAAATATTGACCGTGAAGTCTGATGATGTTATTGGCCGTGCCAAAACCTACGAGGCCATCGTAAAAGGTGAAAACATGCCAGAACCTGGGCTACCTGAATCTTTCAACGTGTTGATGCACGAACTGAAGGGATTGGGGCTCGATATCAGATTAGAGGAGTAGCCTTTGAGATATATCCAGAGGCGTAAAATTTTTACGCCTCTTAAAAAAGACGATTCCATGAATCGTCTAAATCACAAATAATCATTTTTTCAACATGATGAATAGAAATAAAGAAAATACAGTACCGAAATTCAACCAGATTTCTATTGGCTTGGCTTCTCCCGAATCTATTTTGGCTGAATCCCGCGGCGAAGTTCTTAAGCCAGAAACGATAAACTACCGTACGCACAAGCCAGAGCGTGACGGACTTTTCTGCGAGCGCATTTTTGGTCCTGTCAAGGATTATGAATGTGCCTGTGGCAAGTATAAGAGAATCCGGTATAAAGGAATTGTTTGCGACCGATGTGGAGTTGAAGTCACTGAGAAGAAAGTACGGCGCGATCGCGTGGGCCATATCAATTTGGTGGTTCCCGTAGCACATATCTGGTATTTCCGAAGTCTTCCCAACAAGATTGGTTATCTTCTTGGGTTGCCGTCCAAGAAATTGGATATGATCATTTACTACGAACGGTATGTGGTTATCCAACCCGGTATTGCAAAATATGAAGGGGGAGAGAATGTCAAGAAACTGGATTTCCTAACCGAGGAAGAATATCTGGCAATTTTGGATACCTTGCCTCAGGAGAACCAATACCTTGACGAATCAGATCCGAACCGATTTATTGCCAAAATGGGGGCAGAGTGTTTGATCGATCTTTTGCAAAGAATCAATCTGGACACCCTGTCATACAATCTAAGGCACAAGGCAAATAATGAAACTTCAAAACAGCGTAAAACCGAGGCCCTGAAAAGGCTACAGGTTGTCGAGGCCCTTAGGGATGCAAACGCAACCCGCGAGAATAAGGCGGAATGGATGATTATGAAAGTGATCCCCGTAATTCCACCAGAGTTGCGGCCATTGGTGCCACTCGATGGAGGTCGTTTTGCCACTTCCGATTTGAATGATCTCTACCGACGCGTTATTATACGTAATAACCGCTTGAAGCGCTTGATGGAGATAAAAGCTCCAGAAGTAATTCTGCGCAACGAAAAACGTATGCTTCAGGAATCGGTAGATTCATTGTTTGACAATACCCGTAAATCTTCAGCAGTAAAAACCGATAGCAACCGTCCGTTGAAATCCCTTTCGGATTCGTTGAAGGGAAAACAAGGGCGTTTCCGTCAAAACCTGCTCGGTAAGCGTGTGGATTATTCTGCCCGTTCGGTTATCGTCGTGGGACCGGAACTCAAATTATTTGAGTGTGGTCTTCCAAAAGATATGGCCGCAGAGCTTTACAAACCTTTTGTTATCCGTAAATTGATCGAAAGAGGTATTGTGAAAACGGTTAAATCTGCCAAGAAAATTATAGATAAAAAAGAGCCAGTAGTTTGGGACATCCTCGAAAATGTGCTGAAGGGTCACCCCGTACTGCTCAACCGTGCGCCAACGCTTCACCGTTTGGGAATCCAGGCATTTCAGCCTAAACTGATTGAAGGCAAGGCAATCCAATTGCACCCACTGGTCTGTACCGCATTCAACGCGGATTTTGATGGGGACCAGATGGCCGTTCACCTTCCGTTGGGCCCAGAGGCCATTTTGGAGGCCCAACTATTGATGCTTGCCTCACACAACATCTTGAACCCTGCAAATGGTTCTCCCGTCACGGTTCCTTCACAGGATATGGTCCTGGGTCTTTATTATATGACCAAAATGAAAAAATCTACGGATGAGGAAAAAGTACTGGGTGAAGGCCTTACCTTTTATTCCGCTGAGGAGGCCATCATAGCCTACAACGAAGGAAAAGTAGAATTGAATGCTGAGATCAAAATACGCACCGAGGATTTTAACGAGAATAGGGAGTTGGTACCGCAAATTATTACCACTACCTTGGGAAGGGTCATCTTCAATGAGAAGGTACCCGTAGAGGCAGGTTTCGTGAATGAGGTATTGACCAAGAAATCCCTTCGCGATATTATCGGAAAAATTCTCAAGGTTACGAATGTGCCTACCACCTCAGCCTTCCTTGATGAAATCAAGACGCTTGGTTATCAATTCGCATTCCAAGGAGGATTGTCCTTTAGCTTGGGAGATATTATAATTCCGGAAGAGAAGAAATCTTTGATTGAGGATGCAAATTCACAGGTAGATAGCATTATCAGCAGCTATAACATGGGGCTTATTACCAATAACGAACGTTACAACCAGGTAATTGATATTTGGACGGCTACCAATGCTGAATTGACGGAACTTTCCATGAAACGTATCCGGGAGGATAAGCAAGGATTCAACTCGGTGTATATGATGTTGGATTCCGGAGCAAGAGGTTCAAAGGAACAGATCCGCCAGTTGACAGGAATGCGTGGTTTGATGGCAAAGCCGAAAAAATCCAGTGCCGGGGGTGGTGAGATTATTGAAAACCCGATTCTTTCCAACTTTAAGGAAGGGCTTTCAATTCTTGAATATTTTATCTCCACACACGGGGCTCGTAAAGGTCTTGCAGATACCGCCCTAAAAACAGCGGATGCCGGTTATTTGACCCGACGTCTAGTGGATGTGTCCCAAGATGTGATCATTAACATCGAGGATTGCGGCACTCTTAGAGGAATTGAGGTTAACTCCTTGAAAAAGAATGAGGAAGTGGTAGAGACCCTGGGAGCCAGAATTGTTGGGCGTACCGCGGTAAACGATGTGGTAAACCCGCTGACCAAGGAATTGTTGGTAGCTTCAGGAGAACATATAACCGAGGAAATTGCAGAGATAATCGAGAAATCTCCGATCGACAGCGTAGAAGTTCGTTCTGCCCTGACCTGTGAGGCGAAACATGGAATTTGTGCCCAGTGCTATGGCCGTAACCTTGCAACCAATAAAATGGTACAACGTGGGGAAGCTGTAGGGGTAGTGGCCGCTCAATCCATTGGTGAGCCGGGAACCCAGCTTACCCTTCGAACCTTCCACGTTGGGGGAATTGCCGGAAACATCTCCGAGCAGAATAAACTTGTGGTTAAATTTGACGGTATCGTTGAAATAGACGACCTGAAAACCGTCAAGGGCGAGGATAGCCAAGGAAAATCGGTGGATATCGTTATTTCCCGTACGGCAGAGTTGAAACTGGTAGATAAGAAAACGAAGATCACCTTAAGTACAAACAACATCCCTTACGGATCGACCCTTTATGTGAAAAATGGCGATAGCGTAAGCGCAGGTGATGTAGTTTGCTCTTGGGATCCATATAATGGCGTTATCATTTCTGAATTTGCAGGAAAGATCAAATACGAGAACATTGTACAAGGGGTAACCTATCAGGTCGAGATCGATGAGCAAACTGGATTCCAGGAAAAGGTCATTTCCGAATCCCGGGACAAGAAGAGAATCCCGACCTTACAGATCCTCGGCAAAAAGGATGAGTTAATCCGCTCCTATAACCTACCGGTTGGCGCACACATTATGGTGGACGACGGAGAGAAGATCAAAATCGGAAAGGTACTTGTTAAAATTCCTAGAAGATCAGCGAAAGCCGGGGATATCACCGGAGGTCTTCCAAGGGTTACCGAACTTTTCGAAGCTCGGAATCCATCGAATCCAGCCGTGGTGAGTGAGATTGATGGCGTGGTTTCCTTTGGGAAAATAAAACGTGGAAATCGCGAAATCATTATTGAATCCAGATTGGGCGATATAAAAAAGTATCTGGTTAAACTTTCAAACCAGATACTCGTACAGGAGAACGATTACGTGCGCGCGGGAATGGCCTTATCAGATGGTTCTATAACTCCGGAAGACATCCTTAGAATTAAGGGGCCTTCGGCAGTACAACAATATTTGGTGAACGAAGTTCAGGAAGTGTACCGTCTGCAAGGGGTTAAGATCAATGACAAACATTTTGAGGTGGTTGTTAGACAGATGATGCGTAAGGTTAAGATAGAGGATTCCGGAGATACGACCTTCCTGGAGGACCAATTGGTCCATAAAGATGATTTTATCGAGGAGAACGATAAGATTTTCGGAATGAAGGTAGTGACCGACTCTGGAGATTCCCAAAACCTGGTTGAAGGTCAAATCCTTACTGCCCGGGCACTCAGGGATGAAAACTCCATACTGAGAAGAAATGACCAGCAGTTGGTCGAAGCTCGGGACGCAGTTCCGGCAACCGCAACTCCAGTTCTACAGGGTATTACCAGAGCATCGTTGCAGACCAAGTCGTTCATTTCAGCGGCTTCCTTCCAGGAAACGACCAAAGTATTGAATGAAGCGGCAGTTGCCGGAAAAGTTGATACTTTGGAAGGTTTGAAGGAAAACGTTATTGTGGGCCATAAAATACCGGCCGGAACCGGGATGAGAGATTATGATTCAATTATCGTTGGTTCCAAACAGGAACTAGAGGAAATGAACCGAATGAAACAAGAAGTAAATTACAATTAATTTGTGTGGCGGTAGAGACGCACAGTCGTGGGTCTCTACCGCAACCCAATAATTTTCAAAAATGGCAGATCAAAAAAAACAACAACCCAAGCAAGGACAGATCAACATTGAACTGGACGAAACCGTTGCACAAGGGATCTATAGCAATTTGGCAATTATAAACCATTCAGTATCGGAGTTTGTGGTGGATTTTGTAACCATTATGCCCGGGATTCCGAAGAGTAAGGTAAAATCGAGAATTATTCTCACCCCCCAACATGCCAAACGATTTTTAAAAGCATTGGGTGATAATGTAAAGAGGTTTGAAAATGCCCACGGCGAAATCAAGGATTATGAGCAACCGCCCATACCCTTGAATTTTGGCCCTACCGGCGAAGCATAGTCTTGGAATAGTCAAGATCAAAAGCCTTCTGAAATAATCAGAGGGCTTTTTTTATCTTCCCACTTCAGAAATCAATGAGGAAGCTTGACAAAAGAAATGGCCGTATTTATATCTTTTATTCCTAATGAAACTAAAATGTTTACATTTGGAAAAACAAAAAATTTTATGTTTTCAAAAGCCTGTGAATATGGCATAAGGGCCGTGCTGTTTATAGCTAAGGAATCCCAAAATGGAAAAAGGACAAATATTGAGAAAATTTCCACGGCGGTTGATTCTCCCATCCCGTTTACGGCCAAAATTTGTCAACAACTTGCCAGGGCAGGGGTTATTCTTTCCAAAAAGGGACCCAATGGAGGTTTTTATTTAAATCGCGACTCCAATATTAGACTTATAGATATTGTCTCAGCCATTGATGGGAATGCTATTTTTGAGGGATGCTGCCTGGGGTTGGCAGAATGTTCCTCCCTCCATCCCTGTCCAGTCCATTCACAATATGAGGAAGTTCGGGAAGGGCTTAAAAGGATGTGCGAAAACACAACCGTGGTGGGTCTTGCATTCGAGATCAACAATGGTGAAACTTTCCTTAAGGTTTAAGACTTTCCTGATATCCATTTAAAAAATATTGTACTTATTATTTCTGATAGCTTTGTCAGAAAATAGTTTTTTTATTTAACTTTGCGCCATCAAATTTCGTGTATGTTCTCCAAGGCCTGCCAATACGGAATAAAAGCATCGGTATATATTGCCTCGCAATCGGCCATGGGAATTCGTACGAGCCTTAAGGATATCGCCTTCAATATAAACTCGCCTGAGGCTTTTACGGCCAAGATACTTCATCAATTGGCCAAACAAAATATTTTGCGGTCCTTGAAAGGCCCTACGGGAGGGTTTGAAATCCCGGAGGGTAGAGCCGCCACCATCAAATTGAGCGATATTGTTTCGGCCATAGACGGAGTCTCAATCTATGAAGGTTGCGCTCTCGGATTCGATTTCTGCGATGCCCTGCAACCGTGCCCCATGCACAACAAATTTGTGGGGATAAGGGATGACCTCAAAGTAATGTTGGAAAATACTAGTCTTCTCGAATTGGCAAATGATCTGAAGGCGGAGGGAACCTTCCTGAAACGTTGATATTTTTTTGGTCCTATTTCTGACAAAATGGTAATAAACTCATAATATGATGCATACAAAAGTTTTAATCGATGGGCTGCTTGGTGTGGTACCGGCCATAAGCCTCGCACAAAACCCTTCAAACTATAGTGATGATTGGGCTCTTAGTCCTGGAGTGCTCGGCACTTTTTTTCTGATCTTGATTGTCCTGGCCGTTACCTTCGTGATACTCTTTGTTAAGTTAAATGATTATTTGAAAGCTCTTAAGGTTAAAAAGGTAGAGGAAAATAACCTCGCTTTTAGTGAAGACCTATGGCAGCTGGATAGCGACGGAATTGATGAGGTTCTGGAGCAGCGAAAGAGAGCTCTCACCTATAAGCTCAACGGTGATGAATTGGGAAAAAACAATAAAGCCCGGGACACCAAAGGTTTGATACAAGGGGTACAGAAGGATCCCAGCAATAAATTTTTTGCCGAAAAGAAAAAAACCCCGATAAGTCTAGAAACCCCCAAAGAGCTTAAAAGGATAATAATTTATTATCTATCGGCCTCAGTAGTTTGGTTGTTCTTCGGCACCTTGGTCGGGGAATATCTGGGCCTCAAATTTGTATGGCCAGAGTTGGACCACGTAGAAGCCTTCTCGTTTGGTCGTCTGCGCCCCGTGCACACCAATACTGTTTTTTGGGGATGGTCTTCCTTAGCGATGATCGGGTTGGGGTATTTTGTGGTGGCCAGAACTTCCAATAACAAGATCTTCAGTTATAAATGGGCGTGGATAGCCTTTATCCTTTTGAACTGTACCGTTTTCTTTGGAAATATTTTCCTGATGGCGGGAGTAAACAATGGAGGAGGAGAATATCGTGAATATATATGGCCGGTGATGTTGCTCTTTATTGTAACTCTCATTATCACTTTTTTTAACTTCTATAAAACAGTTGCCACCCGTAAAATTTCCGAGATCTATATTTCCAACTGGTTTATACTTGCCTCCCTGCTCTGGACCATTGTGCTGTCTATAATAGGCTATTTGCCGTTTTACCAAAATGGTCTGGGAGAAACGGTGGCACAAGGATATTATATGCACCAGGGAGTGGGAATGTGGTTTATGACCTTTACCTTGGGGTTGATCTATTATTACCTTCCAGCCACTCTCAACAAGCCTATATATTCTTATTCTTTGGGGGTTTTGGCTTTTTGGACACAGATGCTTTTTTATACCATGATCGGCACGCACCACTTTGTGTTCAGTCCCTTGCCCTGGTGGCTACAAACCACCGCCATTGTTTTTAGTGTGGGGATGGTAATTCCTGTGGTGGCAGGTACCACAAACTTTTTAATGACAATGAAAGGCAAGTTCAGCCATATTTCAAGAAGTTATGTATTGCCATTCTTCCTGGTTGGGGTGATCTTTTATTTTGTGGGTTCCACTCAGGGCAGCTTACAGGCCTTCAGGTTTACCAATTATGTATGGCACTTCAATGATTTTAACGTGGCTCATTCGCATATGACCATGTATGGGATCATTGCCTTTATTCTCTGGGCCTGCATTTACACAATAATTCCCAAGCTTACAGGAAAGGAACCGCCACAGCTTTTGGTGGGCACCCACTTCTGGTTGGCTTTTATCGGGCTCTTTGCCTATATGTTGTCCCTGATGGCAGGAGGCACCCTAAGAGGCCTGAGCTGGATAGACGGCAATCCCTTTTTGGAATCCGTTATTTTGATGAAACCGTACTGGGTATGGCGTGCCGTGGGCGGAACCCTGATGTTCCTTTCCCACCTGGTTTTTGCCTATAACTTTTACTATATGGTGAGAAAAGATCACCGCCCCCTTCCCCAAAAAGTAGAGGTGGCCAAAGGAGAACCTCTAACCGTAAAAATTTAAATTATGTTAGATTTCAATAAAGACCACAGAGCACTGGTAATCACTGCATTTAGTGTATTTCTTATACTAAGTATCGGCATAGCAGTGGTGCCGGCCTTCCAGATGGATGCCTATGGACCCTTGCCGAACCAACCGGAAATGACCGCCCAGGAAATTCGTGGGCAACGTGTTTATATAGCCGAAGGGTGCGTAGCCTGCCATACCCAGCAGGTACGGAATATAGAAATGGATAATATGTGGGGTAAAAGGCCTTCGGTAGCGGAGGATTATTATTATAGCAAACAGCGCATGGACCTATGGCGGCAGACTCCTTCAGTGTTGGGGAGTGAGCGTACAGGGCCCGACCTCACCGACATTGGAAATAGACAACCGGGGGCTGCCTGGCATTTGCTTCACTTCTACAACCCCCGGGCCGTGGTCGAAGAATCTATTATGCCCGGGTTTAAATGGCTCTTTAGAGAGATGGACAGCACACAGATTAATCCCTCCGATGTGGTGGTACCTGTTCCGAAAAAGTTCTTTGATAATCCGGGTAAGAAAATTGTGGCCTCGCAGGAAGTGCTGGATCTGGTGTCTTATATGCAATATTTGAAACAACCCGAACTTCCCAGAGGGGTGGAAGTAGAATTTATTCCGATGATAAAGCAGGAAGAAACGGATAAAATGTCGGGTACTAGTGCCCCATCATCCAGTCTGGACGGCGAAAAACTATTTATGAATACCTGCTCGGCCTGTCACCAAAGTACCGGAAAGGGGGTGGCCGGAGCATTTCCACCCTTGGCGGGAAGTGATATTGTCAATGATGGGGATCCTTCAAAAATGATAAGTATTATTCTGATGGGCTATGATGGAAATCCCGAGTATGGCCCCATGCCCGGATTTGCCGATCAACTCACTGATGCGGAAATTGCGGCCATTATGACCCACGAACGTACCAGTTGGGGCAACAGTGCATCTGCGGTAGATGTGGAAGCCGTTAAAAAAGTTAGGGACTCGATCCTCAAAACAGCCAATCTGTGAGAATTATGGACATGAAATATAAACATAAAACCTTTCCCAAAAAACGGAAATTCAATTTCAAGGGATTCCAAGCATGGGCAGCCCTGGCAATGATTATGGTAATATTTGGGTTTCCCGATATGGCTTTGGCACAATTGCTATGTGAGACGGAACCTGCGACCACCGATCCCACAAATACCCACTCTTCAAATCGATTTTTGGATGCCGTTATCGTAGGGGTAGCCATAATGATAGTATTGGTTACCCTGGCAATGAGCATAAAATATCTTTTTAAACCCGGGGAAAGTAGTCCTGACCATATTAAAAATATAATAAAAGATGAAGGTTTCTGACAATATTGAAGATAAACGGGTAATCAAGGTTTTTCTTGATGATGAGGTGCAACCCTTTGGGGAGTTTTCCCCACCGGTAAAATTTGTATTGGACACGACAAAGATTCCTGATGGAAAACATAGCTTGAAAATTGTGGCCAAATCCACTGGAATGGTGGAAGGAATTAAAGTAATTCCTTTTGAAGTGCGAAATGGCCCTGAAATTTCGGTAATCGGATTGAGGGAAAACGAAATTGTGGACACCCAGACCCCGATAATTATAAATGCTTATGGCAGCGAAACCCGGGACAAATTTATAATCAAGGGATCCGAAAACCCCCGGGCAATCCCTTCCTGGATATGGGCCCTGGTAATCATCATTTTTGCCTACGGCATATTTTATTTGATAATGTACCTAAAACCTGAATTGTATAAATCGTTCTTTTAAAGGGCTATCGTTGGCCTTTGTTTGCCAGAAGGAATCTACTGCCTTTCGATAAGATTTAAGGCGCATAAGTTGATGTTGTTCTTAATTATTGATAATTTTATAAAAAACAGCCACTATGGACAAAAAAGAAATGTTCCCGAGAACTACCCGCGACCTCGCGGAGAAAAAAGCTGCCCTCGCCCCAGAAAATATTGGAGCGTGGCGAAACTTCAGCAAAACCGTGTTTCAAGCTGGCGCATTGGACGAAAAGACAAAGCAACTTATCGCCGTAGCCGTGGCCCACGTAACCCAATGTCCATATTGCATTCGCGCCCATACCCCACAAGCTATGCGGAAAGGGGCTTCAAAAGAGGAAATTATGGAAGCCATTTGGGTCGCTGCAGAAATGCGTGCCGGTGCCGCTTATGCCCACGCTACCTTGGCAATGGAGGAAATGGAGAAACACAAACCTTAAAATAAAACCATTTGAAATGGGCTGACAATAGGGTTTTTAAATCGAAATTATATTCCGAACAAGAAAAATGTCATTGTAATCAGATCCGTATAGCTAATCGCCGTTGCAAATTAAGACAATAAACATGGGACAAGAGAGATTGAATTATTACAAAGTAGCCCCCGATA
>CAYXDM010000044.1:0-14180 GCA_964463595.1 uncultured Aequorivita sp.
TGATATGTTCGATTATGTGATCGGTGCTTATTCGGGCAGTGTCGACAATATTTATGCAATCGGCGGCGGTGATGCCGCCTTAGGTGCAAAAAACAGAAAAGCGGACAGATTTAAACCTGTCGTGAAATACCTCGGGCCATTTGAACTTGCAGTCGGGAAAACCGCAACACACAATATTTTGATGCCGAATTACATTGGTTCCGTGCGGACAATGGTAATTGCGGGCGATAATACAAAAAGTGCGTACGGCAGTACCGAAAAAACCACGCCCGTCCGAACGCCGTTGATGGTGCTAGCTTCGCTTCCGCGGAAACTTTCTCCGGGCGAAACCGTTACGCTTCCCGTTACCGTTTTTGCAATGGAAAACAATGTGAAAAATGCTACTATTTCCGTGAAAACCGGCGATGCATTGAAACCTGTAAATGGCACTTCAAAAACGGTTGCGTTTAAGGGGCCAGGGGAACAAATCGTGAATTTTGAATTCGATGTTTCGACAGCGCTCAACATGACAAACGCCGTTCAAACAATTGAAGTATTGGCTTCCGGAAACGGAGAAAAAGCGAGCTTTAAAGTAGAAATAGATGTAGAAAACCCGAACCCAATTTCGCAGAAATCCACACAATATACTATTGCCGAAAACGGAACGCAAACCATCAATTTTGAAACTTTTGGCGTGCCGGGAAGCAATGCGGCGATGCTTGAATTTTCAACTTTGCCGCCAATGGATTTTGGCAAACGGATGGAGTTTTTGATCCATTACCCCTACGGATGTTTGGAGCAGATTACTTCCGCCGCATTTCCGCAGCTGTATTTGGCGGATGTTTTCGATATAACTTTTGATAAAAAGAAAGCCATTGAGAAAAATGTAAAGGCTGCAATTGAGCGATTGGGGCGTTCACAGATCGCAAATGGCGGACTTGCATATTGGCCGGGAGAGCGGGAAGCCGATGAATGGGCCACCAATTATGCCGGCCATTTTATGCTGGAAGCGAAGCAAAAAGGATATGCGTTGCCAATCAGTTTTATGGGCAATTGGTTGCTGTATCAGCAAAACACGGCGCGGCAATGGCGAAATAGTTATAAGGTTTACAACACGAGTTTGACACAGGCTTACAGGCTTTACACGTTGGCATTGGCCGGAAAACCAGAGCTCGCCGCAATGAACCGACTTCGCGAAAGCAACGATTTGAGCAATGACGCCAAATGGCGCTTGGCCGCGGCGTATGCTTTGGCTGGCAAAAAGGAAGTCGCACATCAAATTGCTCAAACGGCAAATATCAATTTCGTGCCCCAGAAATATGATTATTATACCTACGGTTCACCTTTTAGAAATAAGGCCATGGCCTTGGAAACCTTGGTTTTGTTGGGCGATTCGAAACAACGTGATTTGGCGATTTCCATAGCGAAAGATTTGTCGTCCGGAAATTGGTACAGCACCCAGGAAACTTCATATGCGCTGATGGCAATGGCGAAAATGGTTGCCAAAAATGGCGGAAAAGCGATGGAACTTACGTTTACAAACAGCGGGAAAACGTTTGAAATAAAAACCGATCGGGCCATTGCGCAGCGCGATCTTTCATTTGTAATGGGAGGCAATTCGGTTTCGGTGAAAAATAAAAAAGGAAACATTGTTTACGTGACGCTTTCGCAACGCGGAAAATTGCCTTTGGGAAAGGAACTGGCTGAACAGCGGAATCTTTCCATAAAATCGCAATATTTGGACGGTGCCGGAAATGCAATTGACGTTACAAAGTTGCGGCAGGGAACTGAAATAATTACAAAAGTGAGCGTTACCAACACTTCCACTAACGATGTCAATAATGTGGCACTGACAAAAATATTTCCCAGCGGATGGGAAATCGTAAACACCAGTTTTTCTGAATTGGGCGGCGGCACAACCGGAAATGCACGTTATACCGACATTCGCGATGATCGAGTAAATTTCTTTTTCGATTTGAACACTAATGAAACGAAAACGTTTACTGTGAAGTTGAATGCTTCCTATTTAGGGACTTATTATTTGCCCGGCACACAGGTGGAGGCAATGTATGATAATTCGTATTATGCCCGGGAGCGAGGGATGTGGGTCACAATAGAATTATAATTCCCGGATGTTAAGAAGGTCTTCGACAGGCTACTAGTCTAGCTTGTCGAAGGACCAAGACAGTGACTGATATTGTCTTTGACAGGATCAGACTGACACCCCCAAGACCCCCTCCACCAAAGCTACCCAATAGGCAGCACCTCTCGGCAAAATATCCTGGTTGAAAACATATTCGGGATGGTGCACCATCGGTGTATCTCCATTGCCGATAAAGCAATAGGTTCCCGGCTTTTTTTGAAGCATGAAGGCAAAATCCTCCGATCCCATAAAGGTAGGACCTGGATAGACGGCACGATCTTCGCCAAAGGCCGCTTTGGCAATTTCATAGGCCTTCAGGGTCTCTTCCTGGGTGTTTACCAGTACGGCCCCAGGAATGCCCTCGCGGATTTCATAAGTACAGCCGTAGCCTTCGGCCTGGGCCCGTGTAAGGGTCTTGATTTTTTCCAGCACCATCCTTCTGTCGGCCTCCGTTTTGGTGCGGATGGAAAGCCGTAAAATAGCGGATTGTGCGATCACATTTCCCGCATTCCCGGACTGGAACGCGCCCACGGTTACCACAGCACTATGGGCGGGGTTCACATTGCGCGATACGATGGTTTGTAGAGCCATTACCAAAGACGATGCTGCCACCACCGGATCTATGCTCAATTCGGGCATGGAGCCGTGGCCACCTTTCCCAGTAATCTCGATTTCCCAATTATCCACCGCTGCCATTACCTCTCCATCTGCGAAATAGAACGTGCCCAATTCAAGTCCCGGCATATTGTGCATGCCGTAAACCGAATCTACCGGAAAACGCTCAAACAGTCCATCTTCAATCATTGCGGGGCCTCCTTCCATGGTTTCTTCCCCGGGTTGGAAAATAAGCCGGACCGTGCCATTGAAATTCCTTGTTTCGGACAAATATTTGCCTGCCGCCAACAACATAGCGGAATGCCCGTCGTGGCCACATAGGTGCGAAATTCCCGTTTTCTTGCTTTTATACGACAACTCATTCACTTCCTGGATGGGCAGCGCATCGAAATCGGCCCGTAAGCCAATGGCCCTTTCGCTGTCGCCCACTTTTAAGGAAGCTACAATTCCATATTTGCCAACACCTGTTTCTATATCATATCCCCATGGTCCCAAAATGGTTGTTAAATAATCGGCGGTATTTACCTCCTTCATGGAAAGCTCGGGATTGCGGTGCAGAAATTCAAACCATTCTTTAATTAGGTTCTGTTGAGATTGGATTTTTTCTAAAATGCGATTCATAATGGATGTTTTAAATTTTTGGGAGCCAAAACTTATGGCATAGGACCTTGGACTAAAAGTACCTTATTGTTATAAATCAAAAGTCCTTTTGGTTAAATTTGTCTTCCACTGGTTCAGACGGACATATAGCCCTAATCTAACTTTTTTCTATTTTGACATTACAGTTAAATTGAATAACACTGTCACGCTAAGCTTCTCTAAGCGCTGCGACAGTTCTTACCGCCGTTGGCTTTTAACTATCTTTGCACAATAAAAAATAGAATATGTCCAAGCTTTTTTCAATGGGTGCCGGGTTGGCATTCGTCTTTTTCCAAACAATCGCTTTTGCGCAGGTTCCCGTACAAATCCTGTCCACTATGGATTCCGTCGACTTTGCAAAGGAGCGGGCGCAAATTCCCGGGGAGACCATGGGGCAGAAATTGGAAAGCCTGCTCCACTGGTCCATCGAAGAAAAGGAAAGACGTTTTCCATATATGCACCGGATTTTTCCGAGCATAGAAATTAACTCGGGACACGTCATTTATCCATTGGAAATGGGAAAACCCATCCAGCCCATATTGCCCAATGGCGGTTCGGTTTCTTCCTATATGGAAAGAAATAATGTCGGGGGGCTGATCGTACTAAAGGACAATAAAATCAGATTGGAAGCCTATGGCGATGGGGTGGACCGCTATACGGTATGGACTTCCTTTTCGGTGGGCAAATCGGTTACTTCCATGCTGCTCGGCGTGGCCCTAAAGGATGGATATGTTGAAAGTCTTGACGACCCGTTGTCCAAATACATCCCGGAATTGAAAGGGAAGGATTACGGCAAGGTGCATGTGAGGCAATTACTTACGATGACTTCCGGCATCCAGTGGAACGAGGATTATACCGATCCCGATGCCGATGTGGCACAGATGTACCTGCAGCCCTGCCAAGGCGAGGAACCGCATATTCTTACCTATATGAAAGATTTGAAATCCATCCAGCCAGGGGGCGGGAATTTTAATTACAGTACTGGCGAAACCGATTTATTGGGTATTCTCATACAAAAAGCTACCGGAAAAAGTTTGGCCGAGTACCTCTCGGAAAAAATCTGGAAACCCTATGGCATGGAACATGCAGCCTATTGGTTGGCGGACGAATGCAGCCAGTTCAATCTGGGCGGAAGCGGCCTGTCCGCAACCTTGCGCGATTACGCCCGCGTGGGAAAAATAATGCTAAACCGGGGAAAGGCTGGAAACGAAGCCTTATTTTCAGAGGAATGGTCCAAGGATGCCACGGCCTTGCTATTGCCCGCCGGAAAGGATGGCGGCGGATATGGATATCTATGGTGGCGCTTTGCCGATGGCAGCTATGCCGCCTTCGGTATTTTTGGACAAATGATCTATATAAACCCACAAACCAAGGTAGTGATTGCACAATTTGCTGCCTGGCCGCAAGCTGGCTCCAAAGTGTTATCGGCGGAAAGGGCTGCTTTTATTGCTGGGGTTGAGTTGGGGTTGAAGTGAATAATCTGGGAATTGAAGAGAGGTATATAATGAGAGTGGATTTAACAAAAATCGTCAATAGGGAAAACTTCTCATTGGGTGGAATGAAGCTCGAGTACATTTTATAATCCGTTAAACTATATTCTATATACCTAGAACCACACATTTTTTGATGCTATATTTTTACGGCCAAGGCTGTATTTCATCTTTCATAAACGAGAGAAGAGATAATTGGTGCAATCAAATTGTGGATCAATTTCGGCCCAAATCATAGTTCTTGGGAGCCCCACTACCTACTCTTAAAGAAGCCCTGAGTGTGAAGGAGGAAACTAGGTAGTTTGATTTAAATCGGCGTGAAATATTTCAAAATGGATAGGCCTTCCGTGTTTTTTAAAAAGAAAACAGGCCCAAAAAACTAACAAATCCTTCAGGCCTGCCAAGAATAAATTAAAGTGCATTACGAAGGAATTTTATTCGTTCCCTGCCTTTCCCAAAACCGGTGTTTCGCAATAGCTTCTATGAACTTTTTGGAAAGTTCTACGGATACTTGTTCGGAAATAAATACACCTTCAACTTCCGACTGGTTGCCTTCTAAAATATCCGAAAAATAGGTGAAGTCGATCAGTTCCCGCCCGTTGCCCTCTATTGCTATAGGTTTGCAATGTTTGTAGGTTTCGTTCAGGAAATGTACGGCCTTTCCCTTAGTTTTCAACGTGTTGATGCTCTCTGCTCCCGAGGGCACATACAGCGCATCGAAAAGCACGGAGCCCGTAGTTGAAAAACTCTCGTCCACTTTTAGCTCCTTCCCGTTCGAATCTTTTATTGTGCCAAGGTGCGGGGCTACGATTTTAACCTGCGCGCCTTTCCCGGTCAGCGCGTTTTTCATACTTTCAATGGAATTTCCATCCACACCGTCGGTACAGAGGATGGCCACTTTCCGGGTAAGGATATTGTCCTTTACGGTATATTCCATGCTCAGGGTTTTATCTGAATCCACCGCTTGCTTTATAAATACCGGCTCGTAATCCTTTGGATCGGCGTCGGCAGGAACGCCCCGTTGGACTGGTTTCATCGGTCCGTCGGGAACTTCAAAGCCCAAGCCATCCGCAACTTGTTTGGCCAAATCCCTGTCCACTTGGGTCAATAGGCCCACCATTCGCTTTCGTATTTCTTCAGTTTCCACCTTTCCCAATTCAAATTGAAAGGCATCGATGATGTGCTGCTTCTCTGGCGGGGTCTGGCTGTGGTAAAACAAGCTGGCTTGGCTGAAATAATCGTTGAAACTCTTGCTCCGTGCCCTTATTTTTCGTGCGTCTATCTTTTCGGTATGGCTGGTGAAACCGCCTTGGGCCATTTTCGCCTGAAAGGGGCAACCACCTCCTAGGGTATTCGGTTCATAACTGACCCTTCCCTTATTGATTTCCTGCCGCATATGTCCATCCCGTTGGTTGTTGTGCATGGGCGCAATGGGTCGGTTGATCGGGATTTCGTGGAAATTCGGCCCTCCCAACCGCTTGAGTTGGGTGTCGATATAGGAAAACAACCTGCCCTGTAATAGGGGGTCGTTGGTGAAATCTATTCCGGGAACGATATGCCCGGGGTGAAAGGCCACCTGTTCGGTTTCCGCAAAGAAGTTGTCCGGATTGCGGTTCAAGGTCATTTTACCGATTATTTTCACGGGAACCAAGGCTTCCGGGATAATTTTGGTGGGATCCAACAAATCAAAATCAAACTTGTGTTCATCCTCTTCCGCCACGATCTGCACGCCGAGTTCCCATTCGGGATAATTTCCTGAATCAATGGCTTCCCACAAATCACGCCTGTGGAAATCGGGATCCAATCCGGAAATTTTTTGCGCCTCATCCCACATAACGGAATGGGTACCCAATACGGGTTTCCAGTGATATTTTACGAAGGAAATTCTCCCTTCGGCATTTATCCATTTAAAGGTATGCACACCAAATCCTTCCATCATTCTGTAGCTTCTTGGAACTCCACGGCCGGATAGTACCCACATAATGGTATGTGTGGCCTCGGGCATGAGCGATACAAAATCCCAAAAAGTGTCGTGGGCGGCAGATGCCTGTGGCATTTCATTGTGGGGTTCGGGTTTTACGGAGTGCACCAGATCTGGAAATTTCATGGCATCCTGAATAAAGAATACCGGAATATTATTGCCCACGAGATCGTAATTGCCTTCATCGGTATAAAATTTAACGGCGAAACCCCGAACGTCGCGAGCCAGATCAGTAGAGCCACGAAAACCAGCCACCGTAGAAAAGCGCGTGAATACCGGCGTGATTTTTCCCGCCTCGCTCAAAAAGGAAGCTTTGGTAAATTCCTTCATCGATCCATAAGCTTCAAATACCCCGTGCGCCCCGGAACCTCGTGGATGAACGATTCTTTCGGGAATTCTTTCATGGTCAAAATGCGTCATTTTTTCCCTGAAAATAAAATCCTCCAAAAGCGAAGGCCCGCGTTCCCCCACTTTCAAGGTATGCTGATTGTCATTGATTTTCACTCCTTGGTTTGTGGTCAAAAATTCATTTGTCCCATCTTCTTTGTGGGCCTTCAGCGCTTCTAATTTCTTGTTTTCCTGATCGGTCTTTCGTTTGTCATTTTCCATAGCATCCTTTTAATGGGTGATTAATTTCTTTTAATTTACATTTTTTAAAAAAGTTGGTTTGCTAAATATCTTGAAATACCACGGATAATTTAATTAAAGGGAAGTTAAATTAAATTTAATTAGATTCAATCCTCAATTTTATAAATAAATTGAAGTAAATCCGCTTTCTGGCAAAAAAAATAGTTGAGGAGTTTGGAAGTGGAAACCATGTGTTTTTGGACTTGGTTCCAGTATCGGCAACAATCCTTAATCGAAGGGTGGCTTCTATCAACTCGCTGGGGAATTTGCTTTTTCTCCTTCCAGAGGGTTAACATGTCCCTAAGCTGGATTATTGTTTGGTAATTTTTTAAGAGGAACATCGTTCAAGTATTAATCGGTATCGTTATTTTAGGACGGCGAAATCCATTGGCTCCAATTAAAAAAGAGAAATGCGGAAAATCTTTCCCTTCCTTCATCAGCACAAAATAAAACTCAGCATCCTGCTGCTTGTGTTTTTAGTATGGTTCTTCTGCCTCCCCTCACCATTATTCAACGTGCCCACCGCCACCGTTGCCGAAAGCAGCAACGGCCAAATGCTGGGTGCGCGCATTGCCGATGACGGACAGTGGCGGTTTCCCGAAATGGATTCCGTCCCGGCGCGGTTTGAAAATTGTATTCTCTATTTTGAGGACGAACATTTTTATTGGCATCCCGGTTTCAACCCTGTTTCCATCACAAGGGCCCTGTGGCACAATCTTACCAGCGATTCCCGCCGCGGCGGGAGTACGATCACCCAACAGGTTATCCGGCTTTCGCGGCAAAATAAGGAGCGGACTTATTTTGAAAAAGCAATCGAAATTTTCCAGGCCACGCGTTTGGAAGCGCGTCTTAAAAAGAAATCGATTCTGAATCTTTACGCCTCCTATGCGCCTTTCGGCGGAAATGTGGTGGGATTGGAAACTGCAGCGTGGCGCTATTACGGGATTCCCGCAAGCGAATTGAGTTGGGGACAATCGGCTGCCTTGGCCGTGCTTCCGAATGCGCCATCGCTGATTTTCCCTGGAAAAAATGAAGAACTCCTAAAGGAAAAACGGGATGCTTTATTGCTGAAACTTTTTGCGAATAAGGTAATTGATGAAACCACTTTTCAATTGGCAATCGCAGAAAACTTGCCCGGAAAACCCTTCCCCTTGCCTGAATTGGCGCCACATTTAACCGAAAAAATTCGAAGGGAACATCCCGGAAAACGCATAGAGACCACGATCGATTTTTCACTTCAGCAAAAGGTGAACAACATCGTGAAGGAGCAGCATTTCCAATTGGCTCAAAATCAGATCCACAATCTCGCGGTGTTGGTCATGGACGTAAACACACGCGAAGTTTTGGCCTATGTAGGCAATTCACCAACCACCTACGAGCACAATAATTTCGTGGATATCATGGAAAAACGGCGCAGCACGGGCAGTATTTTGAAACCCTTTTTATTTGCGTCTATGCTGGATACCGGGGAAATCCTCCCACATACCTTGGTTGCCGATATCCCCACTTCGGTGAACGGCTATGTACCGCAAAATTTCGACAAGCAGTTCAACGGTGCAGTTCCGGCCGGGGTGGCGCTTTCACGGTCGCTGAACATTCCCGCGGTGAGGATGTTGCGCGATTTTGGATTCCATCGATTTTATAATATCTTAAAAAAAACAAACCAAAAATCCATCGATAAACCTGCCGACTACTACGGACTTTCAATGATTCTTGGCGGTGCGGAAAGCAGTTTATGGGACATTACAAAAGCTTATGCAGGGATGGCTTCCACCTTAAATTTCTTCAACCATTCTTCCAGCGAATACCGAGAAAATGAATTTTTGGATCCCGTTTATATGAAAGATCACGGAGAACTTGCCTTCGGCAAAATGCAACAAAAATCATCGATTTGGAATGCCGGGGCGATTTACGAAACCTTTGAGGCCATGCAAACCGTGAACCGCCCCACTGGCGAGGAAAGCTGGGAATTTTTTACCAACAGCCAACCACTGGCGTGGAAAACCGGTACCAGCTACGGATTTAAGGATGCGTGGGCCGTGGGCGTTACACCGAAATATGCCATAGGCGTCTGGGCCGGAAATGCCGATGGCGAAGGCCGCCCCGGACTCACCGGAATCCAGGCAGCCGCCCCGGTATTGTTCGATGTTTTAAACATTTTACCCCAAAGCGGGTGGTTCAAAATTCCCTATGATGAATTGATGGAGGTTGAAATATGCCCAAAAAGTGGTCACCTGGCCGGACTTTTTTGCGGAGAAACAAAAGTGGGCTGGATCCCAAAAAATGGAGCGAGAACGGAAGCCTGTCCCTATCACCAAACTGTATTTTTAAATGCTTCGGAAAATTTCCGGGTGAATGCTTCCTGTTACCCTTTGGATAAAATGGTGCAAAAAACCTGGTTCACCTTGCCCGCAGTAATGGAATATTATTACGCCGAACGCCACCCTGAATATCATCCCCTGCCACCTTTTGCACCGGATTGTTTGCAGCTTGATGAAAGGTTGATGGCGTTTATTTATCCGAAAAAGAACGAAGCGGTTTTGCTTCCGAAAAACTTCGATGAAAACGTGAATGAGGTAATTTTCAAGCTTGCCCATCGTTTGCCGCAAACTACTGTATTTTGGTATTTGGATTCCCAATATATCGGCAAGACCGAAACGTTTCATGAACTGGCCATTTTGCCAGAACCGGGAAAATATCTTTTGACCGTTGTGGATCAAGATGGAAATGAACTTCGTGAATCTATTGAGATTAAATCGGTTCGGTATTAAATGATTAACAATTACGGTTATTGATTGGTGATTTCAATAACCCCGAAATCGTCAATCTGCAATTTTCCTTATTATCAGGTTTATTTAACAAAAATTTAATTCCTATTGGTTCGGCACTTACCGAACCAAGTGTATCTTTGCACTCTTTTAATTAAATATTGTTTTGGGAACGCGGAAAAAATTGATCGAGAAAATTGGGGTGCACATAGAGGGCAAGGAACAATTGGCACCTTTGGCCGCACGGATTCTCGCTACCTTGATCCTGACAGGAAAACAAGGCATCACCTTTGAGTCCTTGGTGCGTGAGCTCGGTGCCAGCAAGAGCACCATTTCCACCCATCTTACCACCCTTCAGGCAGCCAATAGGATTACGTACTACACAAAATCGGGCGACCGGAAAAAATATTTCAGGCTTATCCCGGATGTGATGATAAAATCCATGTCCGATATGCTGGAGACCTGGAAGAGCGAGCGGGATTTGCATATAGAAATCATAGCGTACAAACAGGAAATAAACAAAACCCTCACCAAGGATTCCGAAGGCTATTTTGACCTGGAATTCCACACAGAATATCTGGAGTATCTGGACCAAGCAAGCGCATCCATCGAAAAACTCCAAAAAAGCCTAGCCGAAAAACATAAAAACGACTAATTACATTCAAAATGAAAAAAATACAGTTCACATTACTTCCCGGTCTATTTGCCATCGGTTTACTTTTTGCCAGTTGTGGCAACGACGCAAACCAAGCGCGGCAGGCACCCCAGGCAATGCCTTTTCCTGTAGTTACCGTGCCTTCAGACTCGGTCACTGCCTATGCAACTTTTCCTACCAGTCTGGAAGGGATCATAAACAGCGAAGTGCGCGCAAAAACGACGGGATATATTACGGATGTATTGGTCGATGAAGGACAAAAAGTACGCAAGGGCCAGACACTCTTCAAATTGGAGACCCAGTCCCTGAGCCAAGAGGCCGCCGCCGCCCAGGCCAATGTAAATGCCGCCCAGGTAGAGGTGGACAAACTGAAACCGCTCGTAGATAAGAACATCATTAGCCCGGTCCAACTGGAAACCGCCAAGGCAAGGCTCGCCCAAGCGCAAAGTGGCTACAATTCCATTGCGGCGAATATTGGTTACTCTACCATTAAAAGTCCGGTGGATGGCTACGTGGGAGCTATTCCCTTTAGGGAAGGCTCCTTGATAAGCCCAACCTCACAGGTCCCACTGACCACTGTAGCCGATATTAATAAAATCTATGCCTTCTTTTCCATGAACGAAAAGGCATATTTGGATTTTATCGGTCAAATTGAAGGAAAAACCCTGGAAGAAAAAATAAATAACCTTCCTCCCGTTGGTTTGGTCTTGGCAAACGGAAGTCTTTACGACCAGGAAGGTGCCATTGAAACGATCAATCCGCAAGTGGATCCAGCCACGGGAACGGTTTCGTTCAGGGCGGTTTTTGACAACCCAAACCGCATCCTCTCAAGTGGATATAGCGGAACAATCCTATTACCGAGATTTTACGTGAATGCAACCATTGTCCCGGCCATGTCAACTTTTGAAAGACAAGGCATAACCTATGTTTTTAAAGTGGAGGGCGATACTTTGGCCACCTCAAGGGCCATAAGTGTTCTGGACAGGGTGGACAATTTAATTGTAGTAGAGGACGGAATTGTCCCGGGCGACAAAATTGTGGCCAAAGGCGTTGGACAAGTGCGGAACAATATGCCGATTATAGCACAGCCCGTTGCGTTTGACAGCATTGTCAAAGGAATAAAAAGAGTATTCAAATAACAAATAGTTTCAGATGATCAAAAAATTTATTGAACGACCCGTTCTATCGAGTGTTGTTTCCATTATCATATTGATATTGGGGGTTCTGGGGATTACAGCACTTCCCACCACCCAATATCCGGAAATTGCCCCGCCCACGGTCCAGGTTTCCGCAAACTTCCCAGGGGCCAACGCCGCCACTGTTCTTGAAAGTGTGATTGTTCCCATTGAAGAGCAAATCAACGGGGTGGAAGGAATGACCTATATCACTTCCACCGCCAGTAACAACGGTAGTGCCAGGATAAGTGTGTTTTTTGAACAGGGGGTGGATCCGGATATTGCCTCGGTAAACGTGCAGAACCGTGTGGCACGTGCAAATGCACTACTTCCATCCGAAGTTATCCAGTCTGGGGTGATTACACAGAAGCAACAGACCAGTGCATTAATGTTCCTTACCGTATATTCCGAAAATGAGAATTATGACGGCACCTATATCCAAAACTATCTGAACATTAACGTACTGCCAGAGCTAAAAAGGATTAGCGGAGTAGGCGACGTGAGTGTTTTCGGAGCCAAGGATTATGCCATGCGCATTTGGCTAAAACCCGAGAAATTGGCTGCCTATAAACTGGAGCCGTCAGATATTGCGGCCGCTATCCGGGAGCAGAGCCGGGAAGCTGCAGCAGGATCCCTGGGGCAGAACAATGCCCAATCCTTTGAATACGTCCTTACCTACAGCGGACGATTTAACGAACCTTCCGAATACGAGAATATTATCATAAAATCCTTGGGAAATGGAAAATTCCTTTCCCTTAAAGATGTGGCCGAAGTAGAAATGGATGCCCAGAACTATGGTTCCATCTCGTTCACCAATGGCAATCCGGGCGTGAGTATGGCGGTTTACCAAACTGCGGGATCCAATGCCCAGCAAATTATCCGGGAAATCCATGAAAAGATCGAGGAATTGTCGAGGGATTTTCCATCGGGAGTAAGCTATACGGTGAATTTTGATAGCAACGAATTTTTGGAGGCCTCTATCAATAAGGTGATTACCACTCTGATTGAAGCGTTTTTATTGGTGTTCCTCGTAGTGTTTATTTTTCTTCAGGATTTCCGTTCTACTTTGATTCCGGCAATTGCTGTTCCTGTTTCCATTATTGGAACTTTCTTTTTCCTCAACCTATTTGGATATTCCATTAACCTGTTGACCCTTTTTGCCCTTGTATTGGCCATTGGGATCGTGGTGGATGATGCCATTGTGGTAGTGGAAGCGGTGCATGCGAAACTGGAGGAAGGGGCCGGATCTGCATTAAAGGCCACACATTCCGCTATGGATGAGATTACGGGTGCCATCATATCCATTACCCTGGTGATGGGGGCGGTTTTTATTCCCGTTACCTTTATTACCGGGCCCACCGGGGTATTTTATGAACAATTTGGCGTTACGTTAATGGTGGCCATTGCCATTTCGGCGGTAAACGCACTTACGCTCAGCCCTGCGCTATGCGCCATTTTTCTGAAATCACACGACAAAGAGGTATGGAAAAAAAACTGGCTGAACCGATTTTTCAGTAAGTTCAATACCGCATTCAATGTTACGACCCAAAAGTATGTTCGTTCCCTTGGATTTCTTTATCGGCACAAATGGATCACCGTAGTGTTTTTGGGGCTGTGCGTCGTCGGGTTTTTATGGGCATCAAGTACTACGCCCACAGGATTTGTTCCCGATGAGGACAGAGGATTGATCTTTGCCAATATTGAACTTCCGGCCGGTGCCTCGTTGGACAGAACCGTGAGCGTCACCACTGAACTGGGTGAGAAAATGAAGGATATCCCCGGCATTAGCGGCTTCTCCTTGGTAAATGGCTTTAGTATTATCAGTGGTGCGGGAAGTAATTACGGGATCAGTTTCATAAAACTGGATAACTGGGATGATAGAAAGGACGAAAGCAAATCTGTGGAAGCCATAACCGGACAGCTGTTCCAAGTTGCCGCGACCATTCCCGATGCGCGGATCCTTTTCTTCCAGCCACCTAGTGTGCCCGGCTTTGGGATTTCATCCGGATTTGAGGCACAGGTTTTGGACAGGGCGGGGGGAGAATTTACCGACCTGGCAGAGGTAACACAAAATTACCTGCAAGAACTTATGAAGCGGCCGGAGATCA
>CAYXDM010000045.1:0-14174 GCA_964463595.1 uncultured Aequorivita sp.
ACTCGTGTTTTTATAGTCACTCATTGTTTTAGCGGGTGCAAAGATACAATTCTTTTTTAATCTACAATACCTTTTTTAAAAATACTTCAAAAAAAAAGAACTTTTCTTTTTGCCCAGACTTACATTTCTGTTGTTCTAAGCGGGTGCAAATATAGGCTCCTTTTGCATACCACCAAACTTATTTCATGGTTTTTTTCAGCATTTTTGTACACCCCAAATCAAGGTGCTGGAGCCCACCTGTTTAACTCTGAAAAATTTTCGAAGTGGCCGAAGACAAATCATCATGTTTCCTCGTATCCGCTTTCCGGGGATGCATTTTCCCAACATGAATTGATGACCTTATCTTTAAAATCCTCTATTTTGGGAAAGTGTGAAATATAACCGGAGAACGCAAATAATCTTCCTTATTAAATATCCCTAGGGATTGCTTATCCAATTAAATTCATTCCTTATATACAATAAGGTTTACGACTCACATATACTTTCCAAACTTCAAAAGACACAAATAAAAAGTATATTTGGATATCCAAAGAAACTGTGGATTATATATTGATCTTGAACTGTTCGATAATTCGGAATCCATACGGGAAATATTTAACCGGAAAAAACACCCCATCCTTCCACTATCCATTTGCGACCTTTTTCGCCGCCAGGAGACGTCCACATATTGAAATATGGTCAATATCCCAGAACCGCACCTACGTAGCCCGTTAGGCTTATCCCTCAACCAGTAATGCTCCAACTCCATATAACAACAAAGGCCTCCCCGAATCGGGAAGGCCTTTGCAATAATCCAATCGCACCAAAATATTAAGGCATTATCTATTCGGTAACCACTTCCGAAGTTTTAGAGGCCAAGCGTTTTTCCTTGGATCTTTTCATGGTATCGTAATATAACGGCGTAGCGATAAAGAGCGTTGAGTAGATCCCAGTAGCAACCCCAATAATTAAGGCGAACATGAAACCGCGCAGGGATTCGCCACCAAAAATAAAGATGGCAATAAGTACAAGCAAGGTGGACATTGCGGTGTTGAAAGTTCGACTCAACGTGGTGTTCAAGGCATCATTTACTTTCTTCTCCAGTTCCCAGCCCGTATGTTCGTGGACATATTCCCGGATACGGTCAAAAATCACTACGGTATCGTTTATCGAATACCCGATAACGGTAAGGATGGCGGCAATAAAGTTTTGATCTATTTCCAAACTGAATGGCATAAACTTATAGCAGAGGGAATACATGGCCACCACGAAAAACGCATCATGAAAGAGCGCAATAGTAGCCCCGAAACCAAATTGCCAGTTACGGAAACGCATCAAAATATAAAGGAACATAATCACCAGCGAGCCGAGAATTGCCCATACGGCGTTTTTCTTGATATCGTCCGCAATGGTCGGACCCACTTTATTATATTGCAAGATCCCGATTTCCTCGCCTCCAGTTACAGTTACAAAATCTTCAAGAGTCAATGTTTCCGGAAGATTAGGCTTTAGTGCCTGGTACAACAGCTCCTGAACTTCATTGTCAACTTCGGTATCGGTTTCCTCGATTTTATATTTGGTGGTGATCTTCAATTGGTTGGCATCTCCAAATGTTTTGGCTTCGGCACTTTCAAAGACCGCTCTCAAATCATCCCCTACTTCACCCGGATCCACGGTTTTGTCAAAACGAACGATATAGCTTCTCCCCCCAACAAAATCAATTCCGGGGTTAAGCCCTTGTGTGAACAAAGATCCCACTCCAATCAAGATAAAAATTCCCGATGCTATGTAATAGACCTTTCTGTTTTTAAGGAAGTCGAATTGGGGATTTTTAAAGAAATTTCTGCTGAAAGCAGTTGCAAAAGTGAGCGATATATTGCGTTTCATAAAAAACTCGATGCTCAACCTTGTAATGAACAATGCCGTAAAGAGGGAAGTTGCAATCCCTATCAATAAGGTTGTGGCAAAACCGAGAATTGGACCCGAGCCAAAGACCAAAAGAACGATTCCCGTCAAAGCGGTAGTGACGTTGGAATCCAGAATTGCGGAAAGGGCATTACTGAAACCATCCTGGATTGCGGTTTTCTGATCCTTGCCACGCGCGAGTTCTTCTTTTATCCTTTCAAAAATAAGTACGTTGGCATCTACAGCCATACCTATGGTAAGGACAATCCCCGCAATTCCGGGCAGGGTCAATACAGCACCGATTCCGGCCAGAACACCAAATATAAACAGTAGGTTAACCAACAAGGCTATAATCCCGGTAAGCCCCCCCCTTCCATAATAGGAGAACATAAAGAGAAACACCACGATCAAGGCCACAATGAAAGAGTTGATCCCACTGTCGATGGCTTCTTGACCCAGCGAAGGCCCGACCACTTCGGCCTGGATTATATCGGCCGAGGCGGGGAGTTTTCCTGCACGCAATACGTTCGCCAAATCCTGCCCTTCATTTACTGTGAAGTTTCCGGAAATTTGGCTGCGGCCACCCGCAATGGGACCAGAGGTAACCCCGGGTGCGGAATACACAATATCATCGAGGACAATTGCAATCTGACTTCGGTTTTGAAAGGCATTGCCGGTAAGTTGTTCCCATACCTTAGCACCCTGCCCGTTCATTTGCATAGAAACCACTACCCTGCTCATTTGGTCAAATTCCTGTCGGGCATCCACTACCACACTCCCCCCAAGCGGCGGAATCCCATCCCTATTTCCTTTCAAGGCATATAGTTCCGTAATCTCTTCTCCTCCCAATTGTGCATTGACCACTGGCAGTCCCCAAACGAATTTGGCATATCGCATCTCGGCTGGCAAGAGCGATCGCACTTGTGGCATTCTAAGATAACTATTGATTGCTGCGGTATCCTTTAACCTAAAGCTGGCTATAACCGGGCCTCCCTGACTTCCGAGAGAGACCATTCGGGATAAAATAGGATTTGCCCTGTCATCATCAACCAAGGTATCCTTTACATCCTGCCCGCCGAGGAGCCTGCTTACATCATCTTCCTCTACTTGGGCGGTATCCACCTCTGTAGTCCCGGTATCGGCTACTGCGGATCTGTCATTTTTGGCCATTTCAATTTCACCCGCTTTACTATCGGCGGCCTGAAGGAAAGGAGCTACTTCCTCAAATTTATAAACATCCCAAAATTCCAGTTGGGCGGTACTTTGGAGTAAATTCTTGATCCTGGTTACGTCCTTGGCTCCTGGAAGCTCTACAAGGATCCGTCCAGATTTCCCTAAGCGCTGGATGTTTGGTTGGGTTACCCCAAATTTATCGATCCGTTTTCTAAGGACTTCAAATGCTGAAGTAATTGACTCATCAATTTTTATTTCAATAATCGGCCTTACTTGGGCATTGGTCATTGTTGGGTTGATCACGTCCTCCAAATCCTTGTTGAAGAAAATATCGGGCGAGGCAAGGTTGTTTTCGCCGGGAAGTGCTTCAAAGGCCCTAAAAAACAATTCAAGATAGGTATCCTGACTGGTTTTTTGAAGCTCGGTGGCATTCTCCAATGCTTGATTGAAAGCTGGATCTTTGCTGTAGTTTGCAAGGCCTCTAAGAATATCCTTTACGGACACTTCGAGAATTACGTTGATACCTCCCTTAAGATCCAAACCTTTGTTCAGCTCCTTTTCCTTGGCGGTCCTATAGTCTATTCCAAAAAAGACAGGGTCGCCGGCCACAGAGTCGAGGTAATTGGACTCTGCCTCTTCTCTTTCGGCAGGTTGGTTTTCAGTAAATTTGTTGTAGGCATATGCCCTGGCATCGTCTTCCACTTTGCCAGCTATAAAGGTAAAAGAAAGCTGGTAAATGCTTACCAATCCAAAGAGGATGGCAAACACGGTTACTAATCCTTTGTTTTGCATGAGTATGTGTTTTTAGTCGGTTGTTTTGTTCCCTTCCGAATTCCGAAAGGGAGCGCAAATATATAATTTGCCGTTAAACCAGACAATTATAGTTTTTTTTTAATTTTGAAGTTCCTGAAGGTGGGATATGAAAAGAAACTGCCTCAAGTCTTAAGGAAGGAAATTCCTCCTTCATTGAAACCATAGGCATGATCCCATTTAGCAACCAGGTCCGGCGCGAACCTCTGGAAATATATATGAAGGACTTTCCATCAGCAATGAACCAAGGCGATGGTCTTTAACGCCAGTGCTTTCCTCACAAAACCGTAGGTAAAAATCGAACTGCGAAGCGCTGTGGAAAAAAACAGGTTTTAAATAGTGGTCACTTCCACCATTGGTTACCACCGGCAAACCCTGAAAACCAAGGTTTGCACCATTATACGCCTGGATAAGGACAACATCAAGTTGGTACGGTTTTGAATGATCCCTATTGAAGGGAATATCCAAAGGATTATCGGTAGCATTGAAAGCGGTATGCCCAAAATTGGGTTGTCTTTCCAGCAAATCCTTTATTACCGAAACCTCAATGGTACTGTAGTATGAAACCTTGAGTTTTCCGCCATGAAGTTCGGAGACCTGGACGTGGGCCACCCCAATGGCCTTTAGCCGTTTGGTAATCTGTGATACGGCACGTTTCGCATCGGCGGCACTTACCGATTGGGCATCAAAACGGACAACGATTTCCTGATTGGGACGCGTTGACGGCTCCATGCTCGTGGAAAACACAGCAAGAACTATAACCAATACAGGAATATACCATTTCCAATTCACGCGCCAAATATAAAAAAATTAAGACGGTATAGCTACACTATACGGGGAATATAATGGAACCTGTAAGCATGGACGTGAAATGTTTCCTCCTTTCTTTTGACCTTTTTCGACCTAAGTCAGGGGTTCTTTTTCAAAACTCCAGTTCAAAATAAAGACTGCTGGCCGGCTTGTCTTCCGTAACATCTTCCCCTTTCAGGATTTCACCGCTGGCGTTCAAAAGTTTTAGGTTTATTCTCCAATATCCGGTCATGGTAAAGGAGAGTTTTCCATCATACATTTTCGTAGCCGGAGTAAAGGTCAGGTCCTGGTTATTCGGCGAGGAATGATTTCCCATGGAAGTCATTCTTGGATCGACCGTGACTTTATAATTTTCAACAACTGGAAAAGCCATCATGTTTTCCATTTTGTAAAGGACCGCCTGAAAATCGTTGATGGCCACTTGGGGGTCTTTTGGGCTTACATAAGCAAGAATATAGCGAACCTCATCACTTCCCGTAAAAACCTGGGTCTTTTTAAATCCATCCGCAGATTCCGAGACGGTAAGGCGTTGGGTTGTGCTCAATTCCTGCCCATTAACTTTGTAATTCAAGGTGATTTCCCAATACTCGGAGGAATTTCCACCCATTTGAAATACAATGTGCCCTGTATAGACGGTATTATCCACGCTATTAATCAACGGACTGTGGGGTCCCGAATGGCTCATCGACTCCATATACATCATTGGCATCCAGGTGGGTCGGGCATTGGGAATGTAAGTATTGCCCGCCTTATCGAAAATTCGGATGGAAAATTCATTGTATCCCACTTCCAAAATCGGCTTTTCGGAATAAATTTCTACCGTATGGTCAATCTCAGAAAGTTCAAGGATTTTATAAAGTCCTGCCACGGGATTGGTATCTATCATTCCTCCATCATCATCTGAACACCCAATAAATGGAATGGAAGTAATGAGCAATGCGAAAATATATTTAAGTGTTTTCATTCTTTTTCTTGTTTTGATTGTGCCGTTATATCGGCGATTATTTAATCTTTTCTGTTTATTTGAAGTATTGTCAATAAAAATAGAACCCTTTTTTCCTCGAACTTCCAGCTTCCCACCTCCATATCCCACCTTCTTCCTATAGCTTCTAATTGATTGAATGGGAAATGCTCAAGTACATATTCCTCCCCATCCTTGGAATATTTTTCCAATCGGTATAGCTAGAATAGTAAGTATCCAGGATATTTTCCACCCCCGCCTTCACAAAGAGATCACCATTTCTTAGAAACAACCGCTTGCCGATGCTCGCCGATAAAGTGGCATAGGCGGCAGATTTGGTTTCCCCGTAAGCGGGATTATAGTGCACTTGCTCCCCTGCTCCCCTGATGGAAAGGGAAGCGGAATACAGGTTTTTGTAAAAATCCAGACTGGCTTGATACGAAACCGGACTGACCATGGGCAAGTTTCCATCCGTATCGTCCACGCCGCGATGGTATGAAACCCGACCGGAAAATTTAAAGGCATTGGAAATAGCGTACCGCCCAAAGATGGAAGCATTGAACAATTGGGCGTACTCTAGATTTTCATAAACCTTTACGCCATCCGCCCCAAACGCCATGGCGCTAAGGGAAGGATCTACCGTTCCAACAATAAAATTGAAAACGCGAAAATAACTGGCCTCTGCGGAAATCTCAAAAATCGGTTTCTCATAAGACAATGAAAGATTCATTTCCGCAGAGCTTTCGGTTTCCAGGGTGGGATCGCCAATATAGTCGAAGTTATCAAAGCTATTGAACAGATAGAAACCGTAACCTTCCGAAACGGACGGTGCCCTTTCGCCATAGGACAGCCCGCCGTTCAAATGGAAATTGCCCAGCATTTTATGGTACTGTGCCGAAAAGCTTTTCAGAAATCGGGAATTTGTCCTTTCCATTTCGGGATAAAAGATCTTTAGACTATTGAGCCCAAAATCGTTAGCCACCGTATTGGAATGGTAAGTTAAACGGGAAGATAATTTTAGCGATGCTCCATTCAACGATATATTGTCCTCGGCGTAAATTCCTACATTGGTGGTGTGCACATCGGGCCAGGTGAGCATAAACATCAACGCCTCCTCGCTGTTTGCGGGATACATCGTCATTTCCGCCAGGGATTTGTTGAAATAGCCATCCACTTTTAGGAAAAAATCATTTTTCTTCCTAGAATAATTAGCCTGGGAATAGAACCCAAAAGTCTCGCTCCATCCCGGCATATCCATGTGTATGGGGACGCTAGGGCGTTTGGTATCGTCCATTACGTGTTTTATGCTGTTGTAATACACCTTTGATTCCCAATTGGCAAGATTCCCAAACAGCGTATCCTGCTTAAACCCGGCAGAGGTGATTACCGCCCTGGCCAAGGAAACATCCATTGTCAGTGCCGGATAACCAATGTCCCGGGCTTCATCATATATTAAGGTAGCGGAAACGGATTTATCCTCGGCAAGTTTATATCCGGTATTCATCGAGAAATTGTACTTTTCGAATTGCGAAAACAACACCTCTCTCCTGCCTCCCGCCCTGTAATTGTCGGCTTTTCTATAAATCATGTCGGTGTTCAAATAGAATTTCCCATCGGAATAATCCAATTCGCCGCCAAAGACACGCATCTCGTTGTTGCTCTCGAAGGCACTTTCCAGAGAACCGGACAAGCAGGTGGACGTAAAATTGGCTTTATCCAATTTCAGGTTTATTCCTCCGCCAATAGTGTTTCCAAATGCCGCACCTCGCTGCCCGGAACCTATTTGCGCCTCCGATAGATTGGACACATCAACATAGGAAGTAATCGGATCCATCTTATCGGTACAGGCGCCAAAAACCTGCATTCCGTCTATTGTTACGGCCAATCTTTCGGAAGCCATACCATTCATCGTCGCTTCCCAGGCGTAAGCGCCACGTTTTACCATATTTACACTCCGTGAGGATTCCAGGAACTCGTCCAGAGAGGACATAGGTTTATGCTGTTTTTGGTGATCCAACTGTTTCCCTGCGGAAATGACCACCACTTCGTTCAAATCAATAAGTTTTAGGGTGTCGGCAGTTGGCTGCGCATTCATTTTCGATATGGAAAAAATTGAAAATAAAGCACCGCAAAGACACACCACCGCTATTCTTCCCCATAGGGAAAACACGTAGATAAATAACTTCATCCTTTTGCTGTTTAGATAATTAAAAAAATGGGCGAGGAAAATTTTCAGTGAAATCGCAATCCTCCCCGAGAATAACTATCCCAACTGCGGGGGATGGAGAATTTTTGAAGTGAAAAGTGAAATGTGGAGCACGGGCCTATAGACGGCCTCTTGAATATGCCCGATTTCAGACTCTGTCCGGAAAGTAAAATCAGAAACTTTTTCGGAAATTATTACTAGGGGTATTTCTGTTTTTGAAGTTTTCCCGCTAAACGGATTTGCATCCGAATCGCCCTGTTTCTTGGCAAGCTCCTTTCCCAAATAACATTTTCCATTACATTCCATTTCGGGCTCGTCCTTGTTCTCACAAAGCACGTTGACGATGTAATCGTAATTCACCATGTAATCCACAACTGGCCAAAAAGGCTTGGCGAACATAATTATGGAAATTACTATGACGAATATACTTTTCACCCTACAAAGATACGTGCCATGACATATTTTAAAAATGATTTTCGTCATGCTATTTCCCGTATCAAAATGGCCGTAAAAAGCTGGAACATCAACAAGGCCACTGCTTTGCCAACTAATATGAAATTAAAATTATTTGTGAACTTTTTTATGTTGATAATTTATAATGCCATTATTTTCAGCTTATTAACAATAATTCTTGACAACTTTAGATTATTAATTTCAAAAGGGGATTTCAAATTGTCTATATTTACCCTTTCTTTCAAAAATTATATTAACTACCAAAATCCTCGCAAATCATGCCAGTAAAAACAATTGACCCCGCTCCCAAGACCTACACACAGGACGAAGCCTTCCACGCTTCAGTTGAATATTTTAAAGGTGATGACCTTGCTGCCCGCGTTTGGGTAAATAAATATGCCCTAAAAGATTCCGATGGCAATATTTATGAGAAAACGCCCGATGATATGCACCGCAGGATTGCCCGTGAAATTGCAAGAATTGAGGATCGTTACGCAAATCCGTTGAGTGAGGAAGAGGTTTATGAGGCCATCAAGGATTTTAAATATATCGTTCCACAAGGAAGCCCGATGGCGGGGATTGGCAATCCGTACCAAATTGCTTCCCTCTCCAATTGTTTTGTGATCGGCAATGAGGGCGATTCAGATTCCTACGGAGGGATCATGAAAATTGACCAGGAACAGGTTCAGCTGATGAAGCGCCGTGGAGGGGTGGGCCATGATCTTTCCCACATCCGACCCAAAGGTTCACCGGTGAAGAATTCCGCACTGACTTCCACGGGGATTGTTCCATTTATGGAGCGCTATTCCAACTCCACCCGCGAAGTGGCGCAGGACGGCCGTCGCGGCGCATTGATGCTTTCCGTTTCGATAAACCATCCGGATTCCGAGGATTTCATCGACGCCAAAATGGAACAGGGAAAGGTAACTGGCGCCAACGTTTCGGTAAGAATGGACGATGCCTTCATGGAAGCTGTGAGAGACGATAAAAACTATGTCCAGAAATACCCCATTTTTAGCGACAACCCCAAATACAGGAAAGAAATTGAAGCCGGAAAACTGTGGAAAAAAATAGTGCACAATGCTTGGAGGTCTGCCGAACCGGGAATCCTTTTTTGGGACACCATCATCAGGGAGTCCCTTCCCGATTGCTATGCCGATCTTGGCTACAAAACCGTCTCGACAAATCCGTGTGGGGAAATCCCGCTCTGTCCTTATGATTCCTGCCGCTTATTGGCCATCAACCTGTTTTCTTATGTAGAAAAACCATTTACCAAGGAAGCTTCCTTCAATTTTGGTCTTTTCAAAAAGCACTTAAATATAGCCCAGAGAATAATGGACGACATTATTGACCTGGAGCTTGAAAAGGTGGATGCGATCATCGAAAAAATTGATGCCGATCCACAATCTGCCGAGATCAAATCTGTGGAAAGAAACCTGTGGCTGAACATTCAGAAAAAAGCCGAGGAAGGAAGAAGGACCGGGATTGGGATCACTGCGGAAGGCGACATGCTGGCGGCGCTTGGGATAAAATACGGCAGCCCCGAAGGCATCGAATTTTCGGTTGAGATCCATAAAACACTGGCACTTGGAGCCTATCGGGCATCTGTAAACACCGCGAAGGAACGTGGAGCATTTAAAATATTTGACGCCGATCGGGAAAAGGACAATCCGTTCATGTTGCGCCTAAAAGAGGCAGATGAAAAACTGTACTTCGATATGTTGGAATACGGCCGTAGAAACATCGCATTGTTGACAATTGCACCCACCGGAACTACCAGTTTGATGACGCAGACCACCTCTGGGATCGAACCCGTTTTCCTTCCGGTCTATAAGCGAAGGAGAAAGGTAAATCCAAACGACAAGAATGTGCGTGTGGACTTTGTGGATGAAGTGGGCGACAGTTGGGAGGAATATGTGGTTTTTCACCATCGTTTTAAGGAATGGATGGAGGTCAATGGCATTGCAACCGAAAAAAATTACTCCCAGGAAGAATTGAATAAAATCGTGAAGAAATCGCCTTATTACAAAGCCACCTCAAATGATGTGGACTGGATGAGCAAGGTTAAAATGCAGGGTGCTGTCCAGAAATGGGTGGACCACTCCATTTCCGTTACCATAAACCTCCCCAATGATGCAACGGAGGAATTGGTAGGCAAACTATATTTGGAAGCATGGCAAGCCGGCTGTAAAGGTGTGACCGTTTATCGTGACGGTTCCCGTTCAGGGGTATTGATTTCAAACGATGCAAAGGAAGATGAGCAGGAAACCACGCTGACACCATTCCCAACAAAGCGCCCGGAAATTCTGGATGCCGATGTGGTCCGTTTCCAGAACAGCAAGGACAAATGGATTGCCTTTATCGGGTTGATCGATGGAAAACCCTATGAGATCTTTACCGGACTTTCAGATGACGAGGATGGGATCCTGATCCCCCGATGGGTGAACGAAGGATACATCATCAAGAACAGAAATGAGGATGGCAGTTCGCGCTATGATTTCCAATACGAAAACAAAAGAGGCTATAAAACCACCATTGAAGGACTTTCACATAAGTTCAACCCGGAGTTTTGGAACTACGCAAAGTTGATTTCCAGCACCTTGCGCCACGGAATGCCCATCGAAAAGGCAGTGGAACTGATCAACAGCCTACAATTGGACAGCGAGAGCATCAATACCTGGAAAAACGGAGTGGCCCGCGCCTTGAAACGTTATGTAGCTGATGGTACGGAAGCGAAAAAACAAAAATGCGAAAACTGCAACAGCACCTCGCTGATTTATCAGGAAGGGTGCCTGACATGTAAGGATTGTGGTTCTTCCAAATGTGGATAGGACGTGGTGCGTAAGATGATAAAAACCTAGCAGGTCCGGAGACCTGTTAGGTTTCAATTTGTGCATTTATACTTCAGTCAATCCACGTGAATACTTCCGGGGAGCCAAGAAGCTGCATATTCCGGTTTTCGGAGAATTCCCTTAAATAAAAAAAGCTGGTTTCCAACGTTAGAATCCAGCTTTTCCAAGGGAATTATAGTCGTTTTTGAAACTATATCTCCAACAATTCATTAACACTCCGAACCCCTTCCGCACTTTTTTCCATCGTCGCTTTTTCGGCTTCGTTCAGCTCTATTTCCACGATTTTTTCGATTCCTTTCCGGCCTAAAATAACTGGAACGCCGATACAAATATCCTTCATTTCATATTCCCCATCCAGCATTGCGGAACACGGAAACATTTTTTTCTGGTCGCAGGCAATGGCCTGTACCAGAGCGGAAACGGCCGCTCCGGGGGCGTACCAAGCGGAAGTTCCCAAAAGTTTTGTAAGCGTAGCGCCACCAACTTTGGTATCTTCCAATACACGATCGAGTCTTTCTTCCGAAAGAAATTCAGAAACCGGCACGCTATTTCTTGTGGCCAATCTTGTTAACGGTACCATTCCGGTATCGCTATGGCCACCTATCACCATTCCGTCCACATCGCTGATTGGCGCGCCCAAAGCTTCTGCCAGACGGTACTTGAAACGGGCACTGTCCAGAGCCCCGCCCATGCCAATGATCCTATTTTTATCCAATCCCGAGGTCTTGTGCGCCAGATAAGCCATCGTATCCATGGGATTGCTCACAATTATAAGGATGGTATTGGGGGAATGTTTCACAAGGTTTGAGCTAACATCCTTCACAATTCCAGCATTGATGCCAATGAGTTCTTCGCGGGTCATTCCAGGCTTGCGTGGAATTCCACTTGTGATTACGCAGATATCACTATCGGCTGTTTTTGAATAATCATTGGTTACGCCCGTAATTTTTGTATCAAATCCGTTCAAGGATGCGGTCTGCATCAAATCCATCGCCTTTCCTTCGGCAAAGCCTTCTTTGATGTCCAACAAAACCACCTCACTGGCAAAATCCTTGATGGCGATATACTCGGCACAACTTGCGCCCACGGCACCAGCACCTACAACTGTTACTTTCATATTATAAATAGTTAAAATTATTGATTAGAAATGTTTATTTATCCTAAAAACCTGACCGGATCAAATGCAAAAAAGTTTTAGTCCAGTTCAAGCTGAAAATCGAGGCAAATCGACACAAAAGTACCAATTAGCAATCAAAATATTAGGAATAATGATTCAAAATCCGTGAGACCTTCAGTATAAAATAAAAATTCGGAAGTTCGATAAGGTCATTGGGGGCAACGTTACTAGAGAATTAGCAGTGCCTTCCTTATAATTTAAGGATATGGACAGTGCCCTAAAATCTACCCCCTTTTCTAAATTCCAAAATGCATGCCTACTGAGGCATGGTTGAATTTGGCGAAATTATAATCCACATGGAGCCCAAAAAAGCCCAATCTCAGGTTTGCACCAATGGTTGCTCGCATATGCGAAACTTTGTTCTTAACACTAAAAGGATCTTGAAACTGATTGGTTTCTTCATCCAATGGTATTCCAGCGATTACCCTATAATTCCCCAAGACATCAAAACTAGAGTTACCCGACACATAACCCAGCCCCCCGTAGAAGTTGAAAACCTTCATTCTTGTGGAGGCCTGCAATTGGAACAACCATGAGCTCAGGCTCAGATCAAAACGTTGGTCAACGCCCGAAACAATTTCGTGATTTGTGAAATTGTAATTCGCTCCCAAATGGGAATACGCCACCAGCCCCGAAATGGCAACAGGAAATACCTTTTCCGCCGCCATCCAACTGGTAAACTCATGTTGGAGGGCAGCGCCGTAAAGGCCTACCTTTACATCCTGCTGCTCTATTTTAGGAAAATATCTCAGTTTGATTTCCGTACCCTTAAAAACCCCCAGCCGGGCTTGAAGAAAGGCGGTGGGCATAATATTCATGTTAATGGAGGCGAGACCCTGCGGCAATCTAAATTCAACCTCTCCCGATTCTTCCCCGTTCCGCACTACAGAATAGACCAGTACATCCGGATCATTTTCACCGAATGCCGTGGCCACCTCCTTGATGGTACTTCCGTCACGGAATCTCAGGTTGTTGTACTCCGCCGTGTTCACTATAAAAGTTTGGTGCTCCTTCTTAATAAAGGTTACATTGCCAACTATGGATATATCGAATCGGAGCGGTTTTTTTACTTCGGCGGATTGTATCCAGCCGTTGGCCATATTGTGCATCATTGCCTCCGCAGCCGGGGAAACATATCCTGTGGCAAATTTTTGGGCATCCTGGATGCCAGCCGCTATAAGGTCTTCCAAATTTTCCTGGGCAACCGTGGACAAACTGGTGAGCAGCCCGCACAAAACAATTAATCGTAGATTTTTCATATTCAACCGATATTTAAATTCAAGAAATGATGCCTACCCACCATCGCAGATAGGCAGGATAATGATCAGACATTCAGCAAAGAAAAGGAAAAATCGCAATATTTTGAGATAAACCAAAGAAAAATCACAAATCACCCCAAAATTGGACCTTTACGCATCGATATGTGCATAGACCGCATTTTTCTCAATAAATTCCCGTCTTGGAGGAACTTCATCACCCATGAGCATTGAAAAGATTCTATCGGCTTCCGTACCGTTATCTATGTTTACCTGCCTTAAAGTTCTGGTGCCGGGGTTCATGGTGGTGTCCCATAATTGTTCGGCATTCATCTCTCCAAGACCTTTATATCGCTGGATAGTGGCACCGCCGCCCAATTCCTGATTTTGCTCGTCCCGCTCCTTTTCACTCCATGCATAGAATCTTTTGGTCCCTTTTTTCAATAAGTACAAAGGTGGCGTGGCAATATATACATAGCCGGCCTCGATAAGTTCTTTCATATAGCGGTAGAAGAAAGTGAGGATCAATGTTGCGATATGGCTTCCGTCCACATCCGCATCACACATTATCACTACCTTGTGATAGCGCAGT
>CAYXDM010000046.1:0-14021 GCA_964463595.1 uncultured Aequorivita sp.
ATTATTTTTTTCATAATTAGAGATTTTAGGTGATTAGTTTTTTATTTTTTATCAGGTAATAAGGGGACAGAACCCATTGAATTCCATAATTGTTTGACTTGATCACTTTAGGAAACTGGATTCGAATTTGATGTCAATGGCATCTCCGGTGGTGATGGTCCCGAACATTGCCTTTGGCGGATCCACTCCAAAATCGGTCATCTTAAGAGTTTTATTTCCCATTATAAGAATCTTGGAACCATAGATCCTCAGGTCAAAAGCTATCTCAACGGCCTTGGTTACTCCGGCAATGGTTAGGTTTCCGGTTACGGATACTTTGCAACTGTTTTGGCTCAGACAATCAATGCTGTTCACCTTGATCAATTTAAAGGTGATATGCTTGTATTTACCCGTGTTCAAAGCTTTATAAGTGTTCTTGTCCATTCCGGATTTCCCACTTTTTAGACTTTCGGCAGTAACGGAAAAATCAAGTTGTTGGATCTTGGTTATTTTTCCGTCTTCAACTTCAGCCATTAGTGTTCCTTGTTTCTTCTCGGCAACTATTTGCCAATCGTGAAGGTTCGAGGTTCCTTCTACTTTCAGGGTGGAAACATCGTTCTTGAGCTGATAGGTCTGTGCTGACACATGGATGGTAAAAACCATCATTAACAGACTGAGCCTTGCGAGATTGAGTGGTTTTGCAGTTTTCATGATCTTACCTTTTAATTTAGAGTAAAGGTAAATCCAGGAATTATCTTGTGTAATGATAATTATCATTATACATGGCCGACTTCTCCCCCAATTGAATGAATCAATTATAAAAGTAGAAACCCAATTTCTTTCAAACATCCTGTGAGGATATGGGAAATAGGATAGAAGTTGATTATTAAGAATTGGGATTCACCGAATAGTTGGAAGTTAAAGGAATTGAAATCGTGGTGGGGTAAATTTCCCTGTGCTATTTCAGTACGTTAGCTTACATGGCATAGGCCCATTTTCGCTACCGTTGTCTTCCAGGGGAATCCTCTCGACTTACAAGGTTTTCCGATAGTAGGTTAGATTAAGCGCATTGTTGGATACGGCCTTTTAAAATCCCCTAATTTTTCCCATCGTGCATTGCTAAGAGCGGGACATTGGCATAGTTTCCAAGTTCCTTCACCAATGGATTGGAGAAAATACTACCAAAAAAGGTGTGCTTTCTATTGACAAAGGCAATCATCTCGCTCTCCCTGCTTTGCACAAAGGAACGCACTCCATCCCTTAGATCCATATCATACAGCGTATGGTGGGTATAGGGTACGGGGTTCAAAATGGACTCGAGCATGGTCTTGTTTTTCTCTTGCTCCTCTGTCAACGTTTTGTCTTTTTGGACATGCAGAATTCGAATGGGTGCCTGCGTCAGGTTGGCTATTTCCGCCAAGACCCTTAGATCCTTTTGCACAAAAGTGTTGAAATTTGTGGGAAAAACTATTTCATTGGGCTTTTGGAACACCACTGTGGACGGAATTGCCATGACCGGGCAATATCTTACTTTCTCCATGACGTTTACCGCATTACTTCCCACAATAACTGTTTTGTTATCCGTTTGTCCCAGGGTTCCCATAATCACTATATCGATATCTTCCCTTTCGGCGGTATTGACCATTATATCGAAGTAAGGCCCAAATTCGGTCATGTAACGAAAACTATGTAGGGGGTTTTCAAGATAAGAATCCATTCGTCTCATCAGATTTTCCATATTTTCAGCCGCTTTTGTCTCGATTTCCCTCCGGTCTTCATCAGAAGGTTTAGGGGTTAACAGGTTTTCTTTTGAATAGCCGGAAAGATAATACGTGTGCAATATGAAGAATTCGCAGGCCACCTCTTTGTAAAGTTCCATGGCGTATCTTACCGCATTGAAGGCGTTTGCTGAAAAGTCTGTAGGAATCAATATTCGTTTTTTCATATCTCGATTTTTTCTTTTTACTGTTTGATTGGAATTACCAAGGTTGGGACATGGGTGTGCCTTCCCACGTTGCTGACCACCGGTTCTCGAAAAAGGGCTTTGATAAAGGCGTGCTTATGGTAAACCAGTGCCAATAGGTCTATTGATCTGGTATCTATAAAATTGTGCAGTGTTTTTGAAATATTGCCGAGTTTGGAAACAAAATGGAATTCGGTATCATATTCGGAAAGGTCGTTTCTGAAATGTTCCAGATTTTGTTTTTGGATAGTATTCATTTCCTTTTCAGGCCCCACGTGTACTATATGGATCTGGGAACGAAAATGCCTGACCAATCTGGTTATGGGTTTTAATTTCGAAAGTTGGTAAAATTCATTGAAATCGGTAGAAAATGCAATGTTTAGGGGAATGGTAAAACCTACTTGTAGGGGCACGACCAATAAAGGGCAGCCCTGTAGATTTTGGATGGTCCGGGCCGTTGTGCTTCCCATCAAAACATCGCCGGCGGCTGTGCGTCCTTTGCTTCCCAGAACCACAAGATCCATATCCTCGGTAACCACCAATTTGTTAATGGTCGTTACCAGGGTCGCCGGGGTTGAGATTACCTCATAGGTATGGGCTTCATTATTGGTGTCGGCCATGATTTTTTGAAGTAACTTTTCCCCATCGGCGTTGGAATCCTTGAACAATTCCTTTATAACCTGCTCCGATCGGCCCACATCGACCCTACTGGTCAACTTGCTTACCTCCTCTTCAAAGGAATGGAGAAGGGTAATGCGGGTGGTTTCCTCCGCAAATAATTTGGAGACATAATACAAGGCTGCATAGGCATTGTCGGAAAAATCGGTTGGAACAAGTATGTTTTTCATAGGATATTAAAAGGTTTAACGAGGTAAGTTCTGCATTACCAAAAATGGGATATCTATATGCAAGCCGATCTTCTCAATGGTGGATTGATGGAGAATATTATCCAGATAAGAATGTCTCGTATTTACCATAACCAGCATGTCCATTGGATTTTCCTTGATATGTGCATTGATGGCTTTGGTGATATCCGTTTCTTGGCTTTGGATAAAGTTGACAAGGTTTTCTGTCAGTGCCGATTCCAAAAATTTCTTGTTGCTCTCCTGTCTGGAAGACAGGTTTGCAAATTTGGAAACATGCAAAAAATGGATCCTCGAGGCAAAGTTTTTGGAAATAGTGGCCAACAGTTTCAGTTCCCTGCGTTTGTAAGGCAGGAGAAAATCCGTAGGAAACAGGATATTCTTAGGATGCACGTCCTTATAAACCGAAGGTACTGCCAGGACCGGACACTTAACATATTTTATTACCTGTAACGTATTGCTCCCAAAGGTCAGTTTTTTATCCGCGGTGTGGCCCTTGGTGCCCATAACGACAACATCTATATTCTCCTTTTCCACAAGGTCGTTTACCGAATCCACCAACACGCCGAACTCATTAAAAATATCAACAGAATGTTTGGGATTAGGAGAATGTTCCAAGACCTGTTTCTTAAGCGTTACACAGCAATCTTCCGCTTCCCGAAAAGCCTTGGCACGCCAATTCTCAAGTGCCGTTACGTCCAACTCGCCTTTATCCTTGGTTTGGGAAATGACGTGAAGAAAATAAATTTGGCAGTGACCATGCTTAAAAAGTTCCGTGGCATATTTGATGGCATTAAAGGAATTTTCGGAAAAATCAACAGGGATAAGTATTTTTCGCATCTCGGTTTTTTTGTCTTTTCTATGTAAAGATAATAATTTGGCAATGGGAACAATATGACATTTATCAAAATTAAGTCTGAGTTTTAAGGAAGACTTAAGAAGAAACTATCACTCAATTCTGTAAATTTAATAATATATTGCATATGGGGTAACCCATAAGATAATTGTGCAAGTTCAAAAAAGAACATATAAATGTCATTCCCATGAAACTCCAAGGCACACTCTCTCTGATCATTACCACGCTAATCCTGATAACCGTTACGGTTTTTGATCTATTGGGATTTCCGTTTGGGTGGATATTTTACCTTACCGTTTTGGGACAGGTTTTTTTGATTGTTTCAGTTTATAAAATCCTTACTGATGATTATACTACCGACAAAACTTTTGAGGACTTTTATGAGGACCATCCCATCGGAAAGGAGGAAAGACATTTTTCGAACAGAAATCATCTCTGAAAAACGTGAAAATGGGAATAAGGGCCCTTCTATTTAAACCCTCTGTAAGACTATTCGTGTAGCACGAGAAAGGGAATTTCGGTATGGTAGTTTATTCCCCCGGTCGGTCTCATCATCAATCTTTGGATAAAATTCAGGTTCTTGGCAACAATGCCCACCATGCTGATCTCCCAGGTATCAATGAAATCCTGGATCCCGACTTCCAGGTTCTGGTTTTCCAAAAAATGGAAACTGTGCTTTACGTCCCTAAAGAAATAATGCAAAAAACCTTTATTATCGATCTGTGCAGCGTTTAGTGAAGAATTTTGCGGTCTTATATGAAGTACGCGCAAGGGAGATCCGTGCAGCTGCAATGCTTCTGAAAGCGTGCCGATGACCCTATTCCGGTAGAGGCAGTTGTAATCGGTCACAAAGGCTATGTTTCTGATCGGGTTGAATTTAGCGTTCTCGGGAATTACCATTATCGGGCATTTCACTTTGGTAATCACATCATAAGTATGGCTGCCCATTTGTTCCTGTTTTGTTTCGGAACCGCCCTTGGTGCCCATCACAATAACTTCGATCTCCTTTTCCGCAATTTGTTTTCTTATGGATTCCACCAAAGTTCTATCTTCCTGCAGAGGATAGAATCTATGCAAGGGACTTTTGGCTTGTGTCTGGCAGAATTTGATCTCATCCATCAAAAGTGCCGAATGGTTGACTTCTAAGACGGCCCCATTGGAAGGGTTCTTCTGGGAAACATGAAGAATGAAGAAATTGACGGCAATATCCGCAAAATATTCCAGTGCATACCGAATGGCATGATGCGAATTGTCTGAGAAATCCGTCGGTATCAGTATGTTTTTCATTTTTATATCGTCAAATTGTTCTGGAAATCCCAGCATTCCGTAAGGATAGAAGGGCTAACCTGTCCTGGGGCACCATTTCGTTTTTTACATGAAAATAGGACAACGGAATATCAAACCGTAATCAAGTAACAAAATTATCGGTATAAACACATCCAACAAATGACAAAAATCAGGTTTAGGACCAAATGGCCGGAGAAACCACAATATCCTGTTAACGAAATATTTCGGGTGATTTTATTCCACTTGCCGAAGACCCTTGAGATCGACAATATGGATATTCCGGCCTTCGATTTCGATCAATCCATCCTTCTTAAAATCGGAAAGTGTACGGATCAGGCTCTCTGTGGCAATTCCGGCAGTGGTTGCTAGATCGAGCCGTGAAATTCTGATGGGCGCCCCGGGTGCCACGTTCATTACATCCACAAACTGAAGGATGGTAGCGGCCGTTTTCTTTCTGACGGAACTATAGGCCATCTGAAGCAATTGCTTCTTTACTTCAGACAAACTATCGGACAACAGGTTCATGAGTTCCAGGGAAACCTCTTGGCTGTTTTTCAAAATTTCAACCATTTGCCCCTTTGATATGCCGACTACTTCGGTATCTTCCACGGCAGTTGCGGTTTCGGTATAGGGAATGTGTTCATGGAAAGTTGTAAATCCCAAAAAATCATCTGCCTTGTAAAGACCCGTTATGAGTTCCTTGGCATTGTCGTCCATAGTATGGGTTTTTACGACCCCCTTCAAAATTAAATAGAGATTATTGGAGCGCTCACCCTTTCGGTACACATTCCCACCTTTTTTATAAGAGGTTTCCTCTCCTTCATCGCAGATAAAGTTTTTTAATTGATTGAGATTTTTGGGAGAATCATCAGGCCTCACGGTTTGTCCTTTCTGCCGTCCTGCCATTATTCTTGCCTTTGCCAAACGGCTCTCGATGGCATTTATCAATTCTTCCTCGTCAAAGGGTTTTGTAAGATAATCATCGGCCCCCATATCCATACCCTTTCTCACCTCCTTGTGTTCGGTCTTGGCCGAAAGGAATATAAAGGGAATGTGGTTGGTTTTTTCTTGGGACGAAAGAGCCTGCAAAACGCCATACCCATCCACCTCCGGCATCATGATGTCGCAGACGATAATGTCCGGGAGTTCCGTTCCAGCCTTTTCAATGCCCACTTTTCCGTTGGGCGCGGTTTCTACATTATATCCGGACAACTCCAGGAGCTCGGCGGTGTTTTCGCGAAGGGCGGTATCATCCTCAATTAACAAAATTGTTTTCATTTAATCTGTTCTAGTTTCCAAGGGTATAAAAATAGTAAAAACACTTCCATTGTTTTCCTCGCTTTCAAAGGAAATATTTCCTCCCAGGCTTTCCAAATAACTCTTCACTATATTCAACCCAATGCCGGTGCCCTGATCCAATAATGCATTTTCGGCACGAAAATATCGGTTGAAGATAAATTTTTGGTCCTTTTCCGGAATGCCTATGCCCTGATCAATGATCTTTATGGCGAGCGTATCTCCCAGCACTTCCACCACTACATCTATGATGGTATTTTCTGAAGAATATTTTATGGCATTGTTGATCAGGTTGGTCAATGAAAGCTCTAGGATCTTTTCATCAAAGTTCAGGACAATGTCGTCTATGTTGTTTGGGTATATAATCCGCTGCCCATCCTTTAAGAGCATGTTGGCATTATAGAGCACTTCATTGACGACCTTGCTAAGGGGAAAGGTTTCAAATTTGAAAATAGCCTTTCCGGTCTCGAGCCGTTCCAGGGAGAGGAAGTCGTTCAAAATGCTATTCAGATATTTGACCTTGCTTTTTATGGTCTTAATATGTTTTTCCCGTTTATCCTGCTGATCGGTTTCCGAATATTTTGATATAAGGGCGGCCGAAGTGAGAATGCCGCTCAAGGGAGTTTTAAATTCGTGCGATACAAGCGAGAGAAACTTGGATTTCAATTCCCCCAATTCGCGTTCCTTTCTCAAGGATTCAGAGATTTTATGCTCCGCCTCTTCCCTTCGGGTTATCTCCGCCTCAAGCTTGGCCACGCTTTGCTGAAGGGCTGCCGTCCTTAATTCAATCTTTTGTTCCAGTTGGCTGTTGAGGTCCACAATTTCCATCTCATAGCGCTTTCTAACGGAAATATCGGTCACCAGGGCCAAAACATATCTGTTATCCCCTATAACGAATGGATTCAGGCCCGCCTCCACGGGAAAGGTGCTGCCATCCTTGCGAATTCCGTGCAGATCTCGGCCATGGCCCATCTGCCTGGGATCGTTATGTTTCAGATACTCGTGTGCCATTTTGGTATGGGCACTGTGATAATTTCTGGGGATCAGAATATTCAGGTCCTCGCCCAGCAGTTCGCCGGAGCTATATCCGAACATCCTATCGGCCGCCTCATTGGAAGTGACTATCTTCTGGGATTGATTTACGATTACGATTCCTTCCGAAATAGCTTCAGAAAGAATTCTAAAAATATTGTCCTTTTTTTCCTCTAAAACCTTCACGCCCCAAAAATAGGAATTTTAATCGTCGTAATCGAACTGATCATTGTCATAAACCGAGAGCCAAAATCCCCCTAGTTTTACACTTTCAAAAATGGATCAAAATCTCGGATCATGGGCATGACAGAACGACCACAGCTTCTATTTTACCAAAAAATGGGCGAACTCTTTTATGCCATTGCGGCGGCGGATAGGATCGTGCGGAAAGACGAGTTCAGCACATTGAAGAAAATTGTTGCCGAAAAATGGAAAAAACTCGATGGATACGAAGATCCTTTTCACACCGATGCTGCCTACCAGATAGAAATTGTCTTTGAGTGGTTTGATTATGAGAATCTGGACGCTGATGACTGCTTTGATAATTTTGCCGATTACAAAAGAGAGAACCAAAATCTTTTTACCGCGGAACGGAAAAAACTGATTTGGGTAACGGCCCTTGCCATTGCCGATGCCTTTGCTGGCAAAAACAAGAGCGAACTGATCATGTTGTCAAAATTAAAAGCCATTTTCAAAGATGGCACCTCATAAAAGAATAGCCCATATTCTTTCCCCAACTGGATTGTTTCTGTAATTTTATGTTCCCGACATTCCCGACGAAGAACTTCGGGGGAAGATAAACTCCGGCGAAATGTATTAGGAACCTTGGGAAGTCTCCGCCTATGATTATCCAGGTACATATTCGGTGATAATCCATGGGGAACCTGATGCCCCATTTAATCAATAGAGAACATTATGAAAAGCAACTTTAAGACCATAATCAATTCAGAAACTCCCGTGTTGATTGACTTTTTCGCCGATTGGTGCGGTCCTTGCAAAATGCTGGCACCAATCCTCAAGGAAGTCAAAGCTGAACTGGGCGATGCAATAAAGATCATTAAGATCGATGTGGATAAAAACCAACCGTTGGCGTCGGAATTCCAAGTTCGGGGAGTACCGACCATGATACTGTTCAAAAATGGAAAACAACTTTGGAGGCAGAGCGGTGTGCTCCAAAAAGATGAATTGGTTTCCATCATCAATCAACACGGCGGCTAATGGAACTGAACCAATATATAGACCACACCCTCTTAAGGGCGACCGCCACCCAAGATGATATCGCCGCCCTATGTGAGGAAGCAAGGGAGTATAAATTTTATGCCGTATGTATTAACGGCTGTTACATTCCACTGGCAAAAAAGGAATTAAAGGGGACCGAGGTAAAAATAGTGAGTGTAGTAGGATTTCCATTGGGTGCTTCCGCTCCCGAATCGAAAGTTAGGGAAGCGATCCTCTCAATCGCACTCGGGGCAGACGAAATTGATATGGTGATGAATATCGGATTTTTTAAAAGTGGTTGGTACCAAGCCGTAGCCAAGGAAATTGAAGAAGTAAAAAAAGCCATCGGCAATTCGGTCCTAAAGGTCATTATTGAAACCGGCCACCTAACAAATGAAGAGATTAAAACCGCGTGCCAATTGGTGAAAAAGGCAGGGGCCGATTATGTGAAGACCTCCACGGGCTTTGGCACTGGCGGAGCCACGGTAGAAGCTGTGAAATTGATGCTACAAGAAGCAGGCACCTCCCTTAAAATCAAGGCCTCGGGCGGCATAAAAACCGCAGTGGCGGCCAGGGATTTTTTAAAACTGGGGGTAAGCCGCATCGGCACTTCTTCCGGGGTCGAAATCATTTCGGGAACCAACAATAAAAACGGTAATGAGCATATATTGAAGCCATAAAAAAGCAGGGACCCGACTGCGGAATCCCTGCTCTCCTGTTAATTCTTGTCGCTAATAGCCAATTAACTAAATTCTAAACGTCATTACGGGCAAATCGGAATGGTTTACGATATCCTCGCCTATACTTCCTGAAAAGAAGTGAGCCAGACCCTGTCTTCCTTGGGTAGGCAGAGCAATAATATCGGCATTGGCCACTTGACTATATGCAAAGATTCCCGCCTCCACAGAGTAGTCATTATACTGAACAACGCTGTTTAAGGTTTTCAGTGGATTCGGATCATTGGCCTGGGTAAGAAATTTTAAGATACGTTTTTCGATTTCACGGGTACTCCTAAAATCCCCGGCCAAATTGATATATAGCAATTGCATATCAATTCCGAACATATCAAAAATCGCTTTTGCCCGCTTGTAAGGTCCGATTGCGCCTTCCAGAAAATCGCAGGCAAAAATCCCCGATTTTGGGTTGAAGTTCTCCGAACGATGCTTGATCACCAGAACGGGAATTTCGGAGGTACGGACCACCTTTTCGGTATTACTGCCCACAAAAACCTCTTTCATGCCGGTGGTGCCGTGCGATCCCATTACTATAAGATCTATATCCATTTCCTTGGCAATATCATTTATTTCGTTGAAGTTGGTGTAATTATGCACAGTATCGGTTACCTGTACATTCTTAAGGTAATCCTTATCCAACAGATCAGAGAAACGTTTTTCTGCCAATCTCATATAGTACATGGCCTCAAAAACCTCTTTGGACTGGTTTCGCGTTACCACGGCATCGGTAAGGCCCATCATATGAAGGGCGACTATTTCAGCATTCTGCTTTTTGGCTATTGCGGCGGCCACCTCAAGAGCGTGTTCTGAATGCATAGAGAAATCTACGGGTACTAGTATTTTTTTCATCTCGGTTTGATTTTAATGGTTGATTATTTTAGCCTTCCTTTTTTTCAATTGTCTTTCCAAATCGAGGACCGTTTCTTTGGCGGCAGCCTCAAAGGATTCACTTTTTGTGGAAGCAAATAGTTTTGCCCCCGGGGTGCCCAGTTCTATTTCACAGATATTCCCTTTGCCATAGACATTGTTTTCCATTTTAAAACTAACCTCTGCACGGATTATCCACTCGTATCTTTCCACCAACTTTCGCAATCTTTTCCTTACATATTCGCTCATCGTCTCACTGTTGGGCATTTTTACATACTGAATATTTATCTCCATAATCTTACATTTTGGTTACTACTTTCCAAAGATACTTTTAATTTCAAATAAGGGGAATGACCAAAATCATATAATCCGAAGCTTGGTGAAAGAAGATTGACAAGGAAGGTATGGATAAATGCCCAAAGAGGGTCATTCTTGCGGTAATTCCAAACGTGATCGGATCCTTAGAGTTTCAATTAGTTGCAACCTCAAAAATTTGACTTTCGATCCCTCCTACCCAAGATCCCTATCCATAGACCAGTTTTCACCCATTATTTATTAGCTTTGCGGCCGAGAAATCGGCGCCTTGCTCCTTTCCACTAGCAATTTTCTGACCCACATTAAGTAAACCATTGTAATGTTACGCACCTACCAATTAAATGTATTCCTATTAGTCATCCTTTTCTTTTTATTCTCCCAGGAAGGGAAATCACAAAATTTTGGCAAACCGACAAAAGAGGAGCTGGTCATGGCAAATTACCCGGCAGATCCGCAAGCTTCGGGAGTTGTGCTCTATGAAAAAGGAAATTATTCCGTGGAAATAGTAAACAATTATGCAAGGCTGATAAAGGAAATTTATATAAAAACAAAAGTGCTGAACGCCAGAAACTTCAAACTGGCCACCGTGGAGATCCCCTACTATCGGGAAAAGGGAATGAGGGAAAGGATCACAAATTTGCGGGCCGTTACCCACAACGGAAGAGTCCAGGCCCGTGTAAATGAGAATGCCATTTTTAACATTGATGAAACCGAGAATTGGTCCAAGTTAAAATTCACCTTTCCGGATGTAAAGGATGGCAGCATTCTGGAATATACCTATAGGGTGGAGTCGCCCTATTTCTTCAATTTGGGAGGCTGGAATTTTCACGGTCCATTACCTGTAGTCTATTCAGAATTCCACACCGAAATCCCTGGAAATTTCGTTTATAACCGAACCATGTTCGGAAACAGAAAATTGGACCGCAATAATGTGGAACTAAAGAAAAATTGTTTCAGACTGCCCAATTACTCTGCCACCGGAGATTGTGAGTCGGCCACCTATGTAATGAGAAATATTCCAGCCCTGAGTCGAGAGAATTATATGCTTTCCGAAAATAACTATATTTCAAGGATCAAGTACGAATTGGTCTATTTCACCGATTTTCAGGGCAATAGAAAAAATTATTCCAATACGTGGGAAGATGCAGACAAAGTACTAAGGCTCAACAAGGATCTGGGCAGACAACTTAAATACGATAGGTATTTTAAAAAAGAGTTGCCGCCTTCCATATTATCGATACCTGATGATCTCGCCAGGGCCAAAGCGGTCTATTATCACTTCCAAAATAAGATGACCTGGAATGGAAATTATCGCGTATTTTCTGATATCAACGTCAAGGATGCTTTTGAAAAAGGACAGGGCAATAGTTCCGAGATCAATCTCGGGCTTATTAACGCGTTAGGGGCCGCAGATCTGGATGCAAAAATAATGTTGATCGCAACCCGGGATCGGCAGTTGCCAACCAATCAATATCCAGTTTTATCGGATTTCAACTATGCGTTGGTTTTTTTGACCATTAACAATGAAAAATATTTTCTGGACGCAACGGACAAATTTACTCCCTTCGGCGTTCTTCCAATTCGGGCCCTGAACGTTGAGGGAAGGGTTTTGGACTTCAAAAACGGCAGTTACTGGGAATCCATCGTGCCAATTTCAAGAAATATGCATTATATAAATATGCAAATAACGGCCGATGAAGAAGGTTCGTTTTTAGGTGAGGTACAGGAAATCTCATCCGGGTATATTTCGGTCGGGAAAAGAAAGGAATACAACAATCTGGATAAGGATGCCACTCACACCAAGAAACAGGGGAAAAATGAGGCTTTGGATATAACCTCCTACACTCTTGAAAATGAAAAGGATTTGGATCAACCCTTTAAAGAAAAATATGAGTTCAAATTCCAAGGGGAAACTGTTTCAGACAAAGTTTTCCTCTTCCCTTTTGCCATGGAAACATATTTCTCCGAAAATCCGTTTATTAACCCCGAAAGACAGTTCCCGATTGACTTAGGATTTCCAATAATAAACAACTATATGATCTCCATCGATTTGAACGATCAATACAGGGTAGGAGAATTGCCAGAAAACAAAATTTTAAAACTACCCGATAACAATGGAGAACTTTCGGTTGTTTATGAGGTTGTGAACAAAAAGGTAAATATAAGACTCAGTTTCCAACTGAACAATTACAGCTATCCGCCCGAGGCCTACAATGCCCTTAAGCTGTTCTTCAAATCCTTGATGCAAATCCAAACAGCTGCTCCCATAGCCTTGGAAAAGATTTAACCGCAAGCCGTTTTCCTCTATTCCTTTAAATGTCCAATAAAACCAAAAGTTGAATTTCGATGGAAAAGAAAGGTGCCTGGGCTGGGAAGCGAAACCTAATTTGTTTTTATTAGGATGTAATACGGGTAAACGGAATGATTTTCCCAAATATTGAATCGCTCGGGATCATTTGGAAATAGACTATAGTAATCATTATCAGGTATCAGGGGAATGCTAACCCCGGATCTCACAAAATCAAAACTCGGCAGGCATTCCGGTTCCACATATCCGGGCATAACTCCGGCAATTTTAGGGTAAATGTTTTCGCCGATATGGGATTTTATGGCGGTAATTATATTCGGAGTATATCCGATGAATTTTTCAAGTTCCGAATCAAAATTTGGTCCAGGAACATAATTGGCGCCCGAAAGGAACATTTTTGCATTCCTAAATGGATTTACGCTTGGAAAATCCTGGGTCGATTGAAAGGTCATTGGCACCCGTGGAACCCAGTCAATGGAGTTGTTGAGGGAAAAGGCATATCCCCCAGCCGTCAACTTTTCGTAATCGTAAACATACTGTAGATTCCCCGTTTTAGGGGTTGCAATGCTATATGTTTTAAAACCAATGTCGGCTGGCAATTTCCCATCCTTCCGCAAATACCACAGGTAGGAAGTGGCCAGTAAGGAAATTCCGCTTCCCTGACTATGGCCAACGATAATGAAATCCCGGATTCCATCAGCATACTGCCTATTTATCTGTTCGGTGAGCTCATCGGACATAAAATACAATCCCAATAACATGCCCAGATGTACCCCGGCATCGGGCAATTCGGATAACTTGTATTCAAAATATTCGGTTTCGGAAACCTTAATTTTTCCATTTGCGGGTGCCATCAAAGAATAAAGCATTGCCGCAGAACTCATAGCAGCACTGTCCATTATTGTGCCTCGGATGGTAATAACCGCGGTTCGACTGTCTTTTACCCAAACATCAAACCGATTCATTAAGGGTGATTCCTCTGAACGGAATACCGGATGCATATTTTCTGGCAAAGGAGTCTTGAAACCTCCAATATCATCCGCATCGTATGTCCGTTCCATTGCGGGCATAATGGATAGAATTTCGGACTTGTCGTATCCGGGGGCCAATCCGAATTCCCTCTTCGCCTTGCACCCAGAGACTAAAAAAATTATGGATATGGAAAACAGGATGAGAGGTGAGTCAATTAATTTCATTGATAATATGATTGAGAATTAAGGATTTAGCTGGAAAGACCTAAAAAACATCGTCTTAATTAAAAAAAGACGGTCAAATATAAAACAAAAAAATAGACATCTTTTAC
>CAYXDM010000047.1:0-13994 GCA_964463595.1 uncultured Aequorivita sp.
GATCTTCTTTTTAGCTTTATTTATAAGATTGTAGGGAATCCCATTTTTTTGGGCCACCTCAAAAGTATAACTGCTTCCGGCTTCTCCCAGGTGCAGTTGATACAAAGGTTTCAACGTTTTACTGTCAAACTGCATATTTGCATTTATAGCTTCCGGCAGCTCATTGGCCAGCAGTTTTAAATTGGTGTAGTGCGTAGTTATGATTCCGAAGGCTTTCCTTTCGTAAAAAACTTCCAGAAAAGTCTCTGCCAAGGCCCCGCCCAATTCAGGATCGCTTCCAGTTCCAAATTCATCTATCAAAAAAAGAGTCCTGTTGTCGCACTTTCGCAAGAACTGGTTCATTTTTTTGAGTCGATAACTATATGTGCTGAGGTGGTTTTCAATGGACTGGTTATCGCCAATATCGGTCAGTATCCGTTTAAAAAACCACATTTCACTTTGTGGATCGGCGGGTACAAGCATACCACTTTGCAACATGATCTGTAGCAGACCAACGGTTTTCAAGGTAATACTCTTTCCGCCGGCATTTGGACCTGAAATAACAATGATTCTTTTGTCGGGAACCAGCTCGATGGATTGGGGAAATGTTTTTTCATTTCTTTTATTGTTTGCGACCAATAATAAAGGGTGATACGCATTGATAAGTGAAATTCTTTTATCATCCGTCAATATGGGCATAACCCCGTTCACTTTAAGTCCATATTTTGCCTTGGCATAAAGAACGTCAAGCTTAATAAGATACTCTTGATATTCGAGCAAAAGTTTCCCAAATGGCCGAATAAAATCTGTCAATGCCAAGAGGATTCGCTTTATTTCCTCGACCTCTTCATATAATAGATTGCTGAGTTCATTGGCGTAGTCCAAGGTTTGCTGTGGTTCTATATAAACAATACTTCCCGTTTTTGAACTGCCCAGTATGGCACCGTGTACTTTTTTTCTGTACATAGCTTTTACTGCCAGTACACGACGGTTTTCTACCACCGATTCCCGGATTTCATCCAAATAATCATTTTGGGCATATTGTTGGAGGGCCCTGGTAAAAGAGGAGTTTATTTTACCTTTAAGGGCATTTAGCCGACGCCGGATAGTGTCAAGTTCGGGGGATGCGTCGTCCTTTATTTCGCCATACTTGTCTATCTTTTTATTTATCGCATTGGAAATTTCCGGGGAGTGATCAATCTCTTCCGAAAACGCATTTAGGTGGGTATAGAATTCCTCATATTTTTTAAAGAATTTCAATAGTAGCCTCGTGGTTTCAGAGATGTATAAAATCTTTCGGAAGCCAGGGATTTCCAAGGAACTTCTTTCTATTTCCAACAAGTGCAATTCCTTGAAGATAGGCTCAAAACCGTGGTTCGGAATAGGATTGTCGTCACCAAAAGAAGCTTTAAATTCCCTCACTCTGTTAAGCTCCGGCTCTATTTGTGATAAATCCCGAAAAGGGTTGATGGAAAGTGCCCTTTCCTTTCCCGGTTCCGTCACACAATATTCCGAGACCTGTTTTAGAACGGCAGGAAATTCCAGGTCTTCCAATGTTTTATTTGCAATGTGCGCCATGAGCTGTCTTTCTCGTATTTTTACACAAAAGTAAGAATAATGGAACTAAATATGGGGCCGAGCTGGAGCCAGGTTTTGGGCAAAGAGGTTAATAAAGATTATTTTACAAATTTGATGGAATTCGTAAAGAGGGAATATGCAACCCATCAATGCTACCCAGCTCCTAACAATATTTTCTCAGCTTTCCACCATACCCCTTTTGAAGAGGTTAAGGTGGTAATAATTGGCCAGGATCCCTACCACGGCCCCAATCAGTCCCACGGACTTTGCTTTTCTGTGGAAAGGGATGTAAGGATTCCTCCATCGTTAAGAAATATTTTTGAGGAAATTAGAAGGGACATTGGCACTCCAATTCCGGAGAATGGAAATCTTACCAGATGGGCAGACCAAGGAGTTTTGCTGTTGAATGCCACCCTTTCCGTACGTGCCCGCGAAGCAGGGAGCCACCAGAATCAGGGGTGGGAAAAGTTTACGGATGTGGTCATCCAAAAACTTTCCTCCGATAAAAATGGGTTGGTCTTTATGTTATGGGGCGGTCCGGCCAAAAAAAGAAAAAAAAAAATTGATACCTCAAAACACTTGGTCCTTTCTGCCGGTCATCCCTCGCCCCTGGCGGCAAACAGGGGCTATTGGTTTGGAAACAAACACTTCAGCAAAGCCAATGGATATTTATTGGAAAAGGGGGAAAGACCGATTGTGTGGTAATATTACACTGAGTAAATTATATACAGAAGAGGATTTTTATTCTTCCTCGGGCACTTCGTTTTCTTTGGTGTCATTACAACTAAACTGCAACAATAGAAAGTTGATGACCAACAACGCGCCCAAAACAATTAAAAAAGTAGTCATGCCAATCGGATTTATACCTATAGGATGCAGCGGATATTAATAGGTTGCGTAGGGACGAAATCTTTTTTGGGAAATTGTTTACATTTCTAATTTGCTGAACGATAGCCAAATCAATTTCAAAACGATCCTAAACCGATATAATGTGAAGTAGTTTATTTGCGGGAAATTTATTTTCTATCAGCTCAAGCTTAAGCAGTTGATCCTGAACATTCCCAAGGGTTTTTTCATCCAACTGCTCTTGGCTCCAATGCGTAATTGCTAACCACTCCTCAACATCCGAGACTTCCTGTCCGTATCGTTCGGCAATAATTTCAGCAATTTTGGGGATGTTTTTAAAATCCTTTGTGATCCCATTGATGATCTCCAAAATAGTTGCTACTTCTGCGCCATTTTTCTGTAGAAACCTACTTCTTCCTACTATTACAAAACTCGGCCAGGGAGTGGGAGATTCGCCAATTAAACGCAGGGTTCCTTTGTCCACGTGTGGTTTGGTCATAAATTTTTCCCACATAAAATAATCGCCTCGTCCTTTTGGAAGACCTTCCAGGGCTCCATCCAGATCCTTGATCTCCTCAAAGAACAGGTCTTTTTCCAGATCCCAATCGTGATTTTCAGCATTTACGAAAGCCATTAGATGCGATCCTGACCCAAAACGACTGATGGCTGCAGATGTACCTTTTAGATCAATGATTTCCTCAAAATCTGAATCGGCGGCCACATGGATTCCCCATATCAACGGAGAGGATACATAAACCTGGATTATCCGACTTGGATTCCCTTTTATAATATCGCGAACGATACCCTCGGTAAGGATTACCGCCATGTCAATTTCCTCGTCGCGAAGGGCCTGTGCCATTTCCCCCGTGCCACCCGGAAAATCCTTCCACCGCAAATTTATATCGCGATCCTGGAATTTCTTGTCCTTTAGCGCTAAATACCAAGGAAAATTAAAATGTTCCGGCACGCCGCCAATTATAATCTTTTTCATTCCGCAATCTTGTTCAAGGTAAATTGTATTAGATCCTCCATAGCTAAAGTGGGATCCTTGCTGAAACTGCCCGCTGCACGGTTATTGATAATTGTACTTAATGAAAGCGCACGATGGCCAAGGATCCTGGCCATAGCGTACATGGTTGCGGTCTCCATTTCCAAATTGCCAATGCTCTGGTTTTTGTAGCTGAAGGTACTCAGTTTTTCCCTTAGGCTTCCATCCCATAGCGGCGCTCGGAGCACTCTACCTTGTGGCGCATAAAACCCGACATTGGATAGGGTACAGGCGGGGATGGTTGTATCAGTGGAAAATTTCCGCAGCAAATTTATATCCGCTTCTACCACGTAGGGCACCGAATTGTCTGGATTCCATTCCATGTGATCGATAAATGCTTTTGCAAAGTCCCTGATAAAAATTTTCTCTGTGGCGTAGTAGTGCATTACGTTGTCCAAGCCAATGGCCAAGGCACTTACCACAAATTTACCTACACCTATATCTGGAGTCAAACCTCCGGATGTCCCAATTCTAATGATTTCCAACGAAGTCAATTTCTCTTTGACCTTCCGTTTTTCAAAATCTATATTTACCAATGCATCGAGTTCGTTGAATACAATATCAATATTGTCAGGGCCAATTCCCGTAGAAACTACACTGATAAGTTTGCCTCTATAGGTTCCAGTATGCACTTTGAATTCCCGGTGCTGGGAGGAGGTCTCTATGGAATCAAAATATTTTGATACTTTTTTAACCCGTTCTGGATCGCCAACAGTAATTACCGTTGTTGCCAATTGGGAAGGCAATAGGTTCAAATGGTATATCTTGCCCTCAGGGGTCAACATAAGTTCACTGGGTTGTATGATGTCTGTTTTCATAATTCCATGATATTAACAAAGAAATAAGTGGTATAAAGCCTCGAAAAAACGGGGACCATTTACGGATTCATCCCCCCACACGTTTCACGGTAAATCCCTTTTCCTTTAGTAGGTCCATGATTTTATTCCGATAATCGCCCTGAATAATTATTTTTTCCTCTTTAAAACTTCCCCCGACGCTTAAAAGTTGTTTTATTTCCTTGGCAAGTTTTTTGAAATCGGAATCGGAACCGTTGTATCCCTCGATTATGGTGATGGGTTTTCCTTTTCTCTTTTCGTATTTGCAAATCAGGGGTTCCTTCTGTAACCAAATTCCTGTTTTTTCCTCGGTTTCTGGTTCATCTGAAAGTTGATGTTCGGGAAACAAGTTTCTTAATTGATCTTCTAAGGATTTCAAAATTTTCGTGTTTTCTAGTTCAATCAGTTTAACCGTAATTGATATAAATTGGTGAAATATCCGGAGCAAATAAACGAAAAATAAAAAAGGTAATTGGCCCTTCTACTTTTTTAATAGACCTATCTCCATCAATCTCTGGCGCAGGAATTCCCCCGCGGTTATATTGTCATAGGCCCTTGGGTGTTCTTCGTCTATGCAGGTATCCAGGCAATCCAACTTCATGTCGCCACGCGGGTGCATGAAAAATGGAATGGAATATCTAGGGTTTTTCCATTCTTCCCTAGGTGGATTGACAACCCGGTGGATAGTGGACCGCAGTTTGTTATTAGTAAGTCTTTCGAGCATATCCCCTACATTTACAACCAGTTCATCTTCTCGGGGAATGGCATCTACCCATTTCCCATCCCTTCCAAGTACCTGTAGCCCTCCTGAAGAGGCACCCATCAACAACGTTATCAAATTGATATCTCCATGGGCTGCGGCTCTCACGGCCCCCTGTGGTTCTTGGGTAATGGGAGGATAGTGGATGGGGCGCAAAATACTGTTCCCATTGCTTACCCAATGATCAAAGAAAAATTCATCAATACCTATATAAATTGCCAAGGCCCGAAGTACGTAAATTCCAGTTTTTTCCAGCATTCTATAGGCTTCCATCCCCGTGTGGTTAAAATCGGGAAGTTCTGTTACCTGTACGTTGGGAGGGTATTTTTCCGCGACATCGGCATCCTCTGACGCTTCTTGCCCAAAATGCCAAAATTCCTTCAGATCGCCTTCTTTTTCCCCTTTGGCGTGTTCCTTTCCAAAAGATACATATCCCCGTTGACCTCCAAGGCCCGTTATTTCATATTTCTTTTTAACTTCCAACGGAAGAGCGAAAAAGCTTTTTACCTCCTTGTATAGTTCGGCCACTTGTTCATCGCCCAAAAAATGGTTTTTAAGGGATACAAAACCTATCTCCTCATAGGCTTGACCTATACTATTGACGAAATCTTGTTTTTTCTTTGGATCCTCTGAAAGAAAATCAGCCAAATCCACACTTGGAATATTGTTCATAGCCTTACGTTTTGATCGCTCAAAGATATTAAAACGGTTTCTCTAAACTGAATTTCACACTTATTGGAGAAATGTAGTTGAATTTTTTCAAATCTCCTCAAAAAAGCGTCATAAAAGACTAAAACCAATAGTCAATTTTTTTGGATTTCCCCAGGCTTGGGAACTAATTTATATACCGGTGAAAGAATGTAAAACATCAGCATTTTTTCTACATTTGAAATTTAAATCCAAAATGATGAAACCTGAGATTACCCCAAATATTCTGTTCGATTACGACAGAAAAAATCTGAGCGACAATACCTTGAAAATGCTTTATCGCGGAATGCTTAAACCGAGAATGATCGAAGAAAGGATGCTAATTCTTTTAAGGCAGGGAAAGGTTTCAAAATGGTTCAGTGGAATAGGGCAGGAGGCAATTTCGGTTGGAATTGCCGCCGTTTTGGAAAGAGATGAATATATCTTGCCCATGCACAGAAATCTGGGAGTGTTCACCATGCGCGAAATTCCATTGTACCGTCTTTTCTCCCAATGGCAGGGAAAGGCTAATGGCTTCACAAAAGGGCGGGATCGCAGTTTTCATTTTGGCACCCAGGAGTTTCATATTGTCGGTATGATTTCACATTTGGGTCCCCAGTTTGGAGTAGCCGATGGAATTGCGCTTGCAGATAAATTAAAGAATAACCGTAAGGTTTGTGCGGTATTTACAGGCGAAGGCGGCACTAGTGAAGGGGAAATACACGAAGCCCTGAACGTGGCCTCGGTATGGCAACTGCCGGTGCTGTTTTGTGTGGAGAACAATGGCTATGGGCTTTCCACCCCTACGAATGAACAATACAACTGCGAAAATATAGCTGATCGAGGGATGGGCTATGGCATGGAATCACATATTATTGAAGGGAACAATATTTTGGAAGTCTATACAAAACTCAAGGATATTGTGGAAAGCATGAGGGAAAATCCCCGGCCCATCCTACTTGAATTTAAAACTTTCAGAATGCGTGGCCACGAAGAAGCCAGTGGAACCAAATATGTGCCCCCATCGCTTATTGATGAATGGGGACTACGGGACCCGTTGACCAATTTTGAACAGTATATTTTAGCAGAGGGAGTTATTGGCGAAAGCGAGATCAGGACGTACAAAGAGGAAATAAAACAGGAGATCGAGGATAATCTCGAGATCGCTTTTTCCGAGCCCACCATAGAATCGACCGAAATTGAGGAATTGGCGGATGTATATAAAGACTTTACCCCCGAGGAAATTATACCGAATTCAAATCAAGAGAATATTCGCTTCATCGATGCAATTTCACAAGGTTTAAAACAGTCCATGGAGCGTTTTAATAATCTGATAATAATGGGCCAGGACATTGCCGAATATGGCGGGGTCTTTAAAATTACCGAAGGCTTTGTCGAGGCTTTTGGCAAGGAGCGTGTACGCAATACCCCAATCTGTGAATCTGCCATTATCTCAGCAGCAATGGGTCTTTCCATAAACGGGTATAAAGCGGTGGTAGAGATGCAATTTGCCGATTTTGTTTCCTCGGGTTTCAATCCCATCGTCAATCACTTGGCAAAAAGCCATTATCGGTGGGGACAAAAGGCCGACGTAGTAGTGCGAATGCCTTGCGGGGCGGGAGTAGGTGCAGGTCCTTTCCACAGCCAGACCAATGAGGCATGGTTCACCCATACTCCCGGTCTAAAAGTGGTTTATCCTGCATTTCCCTATGATGCAAAAGGTCTTTTGGCGAGCAGTATTGAAGATCCCAATCCCGTGATGTTTTTTGAGCATAAGGCCCTGTATAGAAGTGTACGGCAGGATGTGCCTACCGATTATTATACGCTTCCCCTGGGAAAAGCCGCGGTTTTAATGGAGGGGAAGGATATAACCATCATCACCTACGGCGCGGGAGTCCACTGGGCGCTGGATACATTGAGGGAGCTGGAGCACGTGCAATGTGATCTGATTGACCTAAGAACCCTAATGCCTTTGGACGTACAGACAATATTTGATTCAGTGAAAAAAACCGGAAAGGCTATTATTCTTCAGGAGGACTCCATGTTTGGCGGAATGGCCTCCGACATTTCGGCCTTGATCGTGGAAAACTGTTTTGAATTTTTGGATGCTCCCGTCAAAAGGGTAGCGAGCCTGGAAACCCCCATTCCCTTTGCCTCTCCATTGGAATCCAATTACCTGCCTAGGGAAAAATTCAGAAAACAACTCTTGGATTTAATTTATTACTAATGTTTTAACATATCCAGTTAAACTTAGTATAAAGAATCTTGAGCAGGAGAAGATGTTACATAATTTAGTGCCTATACTAATCATTAAAAACTTTTATTATGGTACGCTGGATTATTATTTTTCTCGTAATTGCTATTATTGCCGCAATCTTTGGTTTCGGTGGCATAGCCGAAGGAGCAACGGATATTGCAATGATTATCTTTTGGATATTCTTGGTCCTTTTAGTATTGTCCTTACTGTCGAGTCTCTTTAGAAGATAGGAGGGAATTTTTTATTTATTAACCTAAAATCATCACATGAAAAAGTTCATTCTTTTGGCCCTAATTGCGGTCACTGCATTGTCCTGTGGGACGCCCAAGACAGTAAAGGAATCCAAGCAAGTTCTTAAAGGATATTGGATGCTTGACGATATCTCCTATGACACTTCAGGAACATTTAATGTTAACTTGCTAAATGACACCTCCGCAGAATGCTTTGCGGGCAGTACCTGGCGTTTTATACCCAATAACAATACGGGGCGTTACACCATCGAAAATCCTGATTGTCCAACGGGAGAAAGGAGTTTCATTTTTACCATAGTGGAAATTGATCCCGTTTCAGGTCTTTATGATTTTATGATAAAGCCCACCAATTCCAAAGGACGATCTGACGACAATTCGGGCTTCAGGATTCAACTGGCACAGTTGAGCGAAAACTCCATGCGATGGGAACAGACAGTGAGTCTGGAAGGAAGACCATTTACGATCATGATGGATTTTTCAAAAATCCAGGATTGATACTGGCAGGGTAGAATTTATTGATGAAGATTTCAAATTTGCTATAAACTAAAAACAATCAAAAAAATATTTAAAATGAAAAAAACTTTGAAACAAATCGGAATATTATTTTTTGCTCTCGTATTCGTTACGAGCCTGGGAAGTTGTGAAGCAACGAGAAACGCAAATAACAAACAAAAAGGTGCCGTTATTGGCGCTGGTAGTGGAGCCATACTTGGGGCTATTATCGGAAATAACGTCGGTAAGGGTGGCAATGGTACTATGGGAGCTGTAATTGGAGGAGTAGTAGGTGGAACCGCCGGGGTGCTGATAGGAGATAGAATGGATAAGCAGGCCCAAAAGATCGAAGAGGAAATCCCCGGGGCCCAGGTAGAAAGAGTGGATGACGGGATAGTGGTCACCTTTGACGAGAACAGTGGCGTCTATTTCGATACCGCGAAATATAATATCAACGCGGCCTCACAGACCACCTTGGACAAACTTGCAAATGTGTTGCGGGAATACCCTGATACAAATGTTCTTGTGGTAGGGCATACGGACAGCGTAGGTGCCGATGCCATGAACATGACTCTTTCAAAAAATCGGGCCATGGCCGTAACAAATTATTTGGTACAGAATAAAGGTCTAAGCTCCGGTAGGTTTACTACCAACTGGTATGGCGAGGAAGCTCCCATCGCAGATAACAGTACTGCAGAGGGCCGAGCAAAAAACCGCCGGGTAAACCTTGCCATCGTTCCCAATGAGAAAATGAAGGAAGATGCAAAGAGAGAAACAGGGGAATAAAGGTATTTTATTTCCTAATCTTCAAAAAAATTCCCCGTTCATAGTTTTATGGACGGGGAATTTTTTAAGGCAAGGGGAAGGAGATCATTTGAAAGGATCATCCTGGAAATAACGCAAAATTCCAGGGTTGTATTTATTCTGGGTTAAACAATATAACCGGTTCCAAATTAAAGTGAGTTGGATCCAACCTTGGGACTGTGTAGTCCTGTAATTTTAAAATATCCTAAACCTTTTTAAAAATGAAAAATCTGGTGGGAATTTACATTTCATTATAACTATTGGCGCATTCCCAGGATACTTCAGGAGGAGACAATCCTTTCGGAAAAAGGAGGCTTAGAATAACGGATGAATACGATATCGAACTCTCCCTGAGCGCAAAAATCCTATATTTCAGCAAAAAGTAGAAGAATTTTTGAAACGAGGGAATGTCAAAATAGGAATTCGATGACAAGCAGAGAATGGACTATTTATGATTTGCAAAAAGACGATACTGCCAAAGTAGATGATATTATAACAAGGCCATAACCCATCGGTTATAAAAGAATCAAACCCAGGATTCAGCCTTTGGAAACAGCGGTCCCGGATGGATCATTCATTTCCGCCATCGATAAAGTTTTCGTCCTGGGTAGTTCTTTCTATGTCAAATTTGCCATCTTTTTTTGGCCTTTGTTCCAGGCCTGCGGAATCAACCTCAAAAAAACTCATGATAGCGGGGGCGTTTATAATTTGTTCAATCCTCTCGCCCATTATGGCAATAGGTCGGGTAATTACAGCATCGTTTTTCTGGATTACTTTTATCCAGTCGTTATCCTCAAGATCTGAGGTGTTCTCCACTTTAATATCCATTTCCTTTTTGTCCACCAAATCCCCGATACCCACATTTAGTTTTCTGGCAATTTCTGCCCATTGGGTATCTGAAACTTTTGTTTTGGCCAGGTCAATAGCCAGGTGGGGTTTGTCGATTCCCTCCAGATAGCTCAAGGTCCATCGGCCCACACGGGTGTTGCTGCTATATATTAATGTCAGTTGGTTTTTATCGGTTGCTATTACTCCCATGTCTTTCATAATTAATGTGTTTTCATTTTTTCCTTCCTTTTTTGCAGTTGGGACCGTAGCTCGATTATTACCTGGGCTACGGCAGCCTCAAAAGTTCCAGAGCTCATTTCGGCAAAGATAGTGGGACCAGGAGTGCCGAGCCGCACACTACAGATCTTGCCCCTGTCTGGATTGCTGGAATTTTCCTTTTTGAAATATACGTCGGCACTAATTATGAAGTCATATTTGTTTTCAAGCTTGTCAAGTTTTTCGGAGATAAACTCTTCCAATCTGGAACTTGCAGTTACATCGTGGTACTCGAAATGAATGTTCATAGTATTGATTTGGAATTAAAGATACAATAGCCAAAAAATCCTTCCAAACTTTTAATAGCTTTTTGTGAATTCAGTACCTTGCCTAAAAACGCTCGATATACCGGAATAAAAGGGAGAAAACATTCCCGCTTCTCCACGGGTGGGTAGGATAGCTGGAGAAAGAGATCAGTGAAACTCCAATCGACGGGAAAGCCCCATTTTAATGCCGACAATAGTATGTGGGTCACCTGATCATCGTAATGGGATAGAACAATTTTTAGATCAAAAAAAAGAGACCGCTTAGGCCTCTTTTAAAATGGAAGGAATTTACTCTTCCTCATCCAGTTTTTGTTTTTCAGGGATTTCGCTGATCGGCTCATGAAAGTCGGCATCATCATAATCATCCTCATCAAAATTTGCCATTGAGGTTTCCAATCGAGAACTCACCTTAACCAAATATATAGTGTCCTCAGTTCTCACTTCAACGGCTTCTACCAATTCATTCTTGGCGTTTTTAAAAGCAATAACATGGTCGTCATCATACCCATCGGGGTATTTTTCTACCAATAAAGAAAGTATTTCGGGGGTCAACTTTCGATAATCAACAATAATGCGCTTCATTCAATCTATTTTTTTAATTGGGTATAAAACTATTCAAAAATTAATCACTTAAAAATATTTTAGAGAAATTTTTCATAAATTCCCATAGAACTCGAAAGCATTGTAAATCAGTTCATTATCTACTGTTAGATCCATTTTGGGAGTGCCGATGTCTTCCAGTAATACGAAAAGAACTTTTCCCTCCCGGTTCTTTTTGTCATAAATGAGAAGGTCTATAATGTTGTGGATTTCTTTTTCGGTGAAGCGGATGGTAGGGTAGAGGGATTTGATGAAGAAGGAAACTTTCAATAGTTCCTCTTCCGGAAACCCGAGAAGTTTGTTGGAAATGTATGTGGCCAACACCATTCCGATGACAATAGCTTCGCCGTGCAATAACCCATCTTGGGCTGGATTTTCCAGGGAATGGGATTCAATTGCGTGTCCCAAGGTATGGCCATAGTTCAACGTTTTTCGCAATCCGGTTTCAAAGGGATCCAAGGCGACGATTCCCTTTTTGATTTCTATGGATTCCCAAATAAGATCTTCATGATCCAGGATGTTTTTTGAATTTACTTTTTGGATTCTTTCCCAGGAATGGCGACTGGAAATAAGGCTGTGTTTTATCATTTCCGCCATCCCGGAAGTTAACTGACGCTGTGGCAAGGATTTGAGAAAGGCATTCTCCACAATTACCATCTCGGGAGTGTTGACCGTGCCGATTTGGTTTTTCGCTGGCCCAAAATCTATTCCATTTTTCCCGCCAATGGAAGCATCTACCATTCCCAACAGGGTAGTGGGAATATTTATGAAATCGATACCTCTTTTAAAGGTAGAAGCCACAAACCCTCCGAGATCCGTAATGATCCCCCCGCCAAGATTAATGAGCAAACTGTTTCGGTCGGCACCCTTTGTCGATAGCTGTTCCCATAGAAGGATGCTGCTGGCTATGTTTTTGTTCCTTTCGCCACTTTCTATTTTTAGGATCCTGCATTGTCCGTCCAGTTTGGATTTGGCATAAAAAACGGGAAGACAGAGTTTTTCCGTGTTTTCATCTACCAAAATAAAGATGGAGGAATAGTTGGTTCCGGCCAGATGACGTGCCATAATTTCCCACGCATTTTCATTGCGTAAAATCAATCCCTTGTTTCGGGTCATATTGTATAATTAGGGTGTTTTGTCCTTAAACAGATTTCAAATCTAACTATATTTGCACACCTTATTTTAAAATATGTCAACAAAAAATTATTTCGACAATACCGAAGTCGCCTTTAAACTAAAGAGCGATTCAGAACTGGAGCGCGCATATTTTCTGTTCAAAATGATTTCCAAGGAACCATTGGTTAGGATTGGCACTGCTGTCACAAAATTTGCGATAAACCTAAATCTGCCCGTTGAAGGGTTGATCCGCTCCACGGTTTTCGATCATTTTTGCGGGGGCATAAACGAAAGTGATTGTATGCCCACAGTCGATAGGCTTTACGATGTAGGCGTATATTCAGTTCTGGATTTTTCGGTGGAAGGGAAGGAAGAGGATGTTCAATTTGATGCTACGGCGCAGAAAGTAATCGAACTTACCCATTTTGCCAAGAACAAGGCTGCGATGCCATTTTCCGTTTTTAAGCCTACCGGTTTTGGGAAATTCGACATCTATCAGAAAATAACGGAAAAGAAAGTTCTCTCGCAGATAGAAGAAGAACAGTGGCAGCAAATAAAGAGAAGGTTTGATACCGTTTCAAAAGCAGCATTGGACTGCGACATCAGTTTGCTCATAGATTCGGAGCAGTCCTGGATGCAGGATGCCGCCGATATGCTCTGCGAAGAAATGATGGAAAAATACAACCGCAAGAAACCAATTGTCTTCAATACCTTGCAATGTTATCGATGGGATCGTATGGACTATCTAAAAAAACAACATGAAAAAGCAAAAGCTGGCGGCTATAAATTGGGATTCAAGATTGTCCGCGGGGCTTATTTGGAAACTGAAAATGAACGGGCACTGGAAAAAGGTTATCAGACGCCCATTTGCGGCAGCAAAAAACAAACGGATGACAATTTCAATGAAATAATGCATTACATTATGTCCAACCTCGACGATATTTCACTATTTGTCGGAACCCATAATGAGGAAAGCACTTATTTGGCTATGGAATATATGGAAGAAATGGGAATTGAAAAGGAAGATAGAAGAATGTGGTTTGGCCAATTATATGGAATGAGCGACCATATCACCTTCAATTTAGGTGAAATGGGCTATAATGTGGCTAAATATATTCCCTTTGGACCCGTGAAGGACGTAATGCCCTATTTGATACGTCGGGCAGAGGAGAACACCTCGGTGGCGGGCCAAACCAGCAGGGAATTGGGACTGTTAAAAAGAGAAAGACAGCGTAGAAAACTATAATAAGTTAATGCCATTCTATTCAGAATAGGCCGCGGTCATTACGGTGACTGTCCTTTCACAGTTTTCTATCCTCAGTTTAAGATTCTTTTCCTGGACTTTTCCTGTTACCACATATTGTTTGCAG
>CAYXDM010000048.1:0-5338 GCA_964463595.1 uncultured Aequorivita sp.
AGAGGGCCGACTGCCCCGCGGCTATCGCATCGAGCTCCACCTCGTAATAGTAAAAATCGTATTGTGCTGGATCCATCGAGCCCAACATCTCAGGTTCCTTAACGGTCAAATTGAATATCTGAAAACCATCGGTGTCGTCATCACATAAACGTAAGGGAGTGGGAACAACTAAATTTGGACTGTTGCGGACTACCAGGTTCAGTCTTATAATGGCATTACAACCGGAAAGACCTTCAACCCGGGCAAAGACCACATCATTGAAGGGATCGTCGTTTACATATGGATCGGTGAGCTCGTTCAGGTTGTTCTGGGCATCGAGCTCGGTGGGATGGTAGGTGACCACAAGGGTCGGGTCGCCGCCGGTGATATCCTCGTCCGCATCGTGGAGGTTGAAGGGCGCATAACCGTCGTTGTCCGTGTCGCAGACAATTAGATCTAAAGGAGTGGGATTCACATCGGGAGGAAGTTCCATTATAACCTCAAACTGAGTGACTGCAAAACAAGTTGTATCGAGACGACTTTCCACACGTGCATATATCGTAATCTGAGGAGTGGTTACTGCATAAGGCTGCGGCAACGCATTATCGCCCGTGTCTGCATCTGCCGGGTTATCATGAAACGTTAAGTTAATATCATTCGGGTTTTGACCGTTCAAAATAGCAGTACCGAAGAGAGCTTGTAAGTTTATCAATTCCTCTCCATTATTATCCTGGTCACAAATATAATATGGACTGGGAGGAGCCGTGGCAAAGGCTGAAACTATTGAAATCTGGAAAGAATCAATAACATAGCAGGTATTATTCTCGTTCTGGATACGGACCCAAATAATTTCACTATCTCCAACAATGGGATATGCATTGGCAGGAATTATTGGACCAGTACCATCATCGGCATCGGCCTGGCTATGGTGATAGGTAATAACAAAACCAGGATCCTGAGCACCTAGAACCACGGCATCATTTTCCGTTAGGTCAAAAATTCCTCCCGAGCCATCGTCACAGATCCCCAAATCTTCTGGGGGGCTGGCAATAAATGGTTGTGCATTAATTATAATCTCAAAATCAACCACTGCAAAACAGTCAGGATCGAGACGATTTTCCACTCTGGCATAAATCGTCATTGGGGAAGTGGTCACCACATAAGGCGTAGGCAGTGGGCTATTTCCAGTATCTGCATCTGCTGGGTTGTCGTGGAAAGTCAAAGCGACCTCGGTCAGATCCTGGCCGTTCAAAATATCCGCTCCAAAAAGCGCCTGAAGGTTGAGAGTTTCCTCCCCATCGCTATCTTCATCACATATTTCATAGGGGCTATCCGGGGCGGTCGCGAGGGCTGATACCAGCGATATCTCGAAGGAATCGATGGCATAGCAAGTATTGTTTTCATTTTGTACCCTAACCCAAATAATTTCAGAATTTCCCACAATTGGATACGCATTGGCAGGATTAATAAAGGGGGTACCCGCTTCCGCATCGGCCTGGGTATGATGGTAGGAAACACTAAAGTTAGGACCTTGGGCACCTAGTACCACAGCATCATTTTGGGTTAAATCAAAAATGCCGGTTGACGTACCATCATCACAAATACCCAGGTCTTCCGCCGGATTTGCAATAATGGGCTGTGGGTTAAAAAGTATAGTAACGGTATCAGTAACATCACATATATCACTTATAGCTTTCACTTTATAATCACCCGAATCGGGGTAACTGACAGAATAGGTATCGGTATTGGCTCCTGGAATTAAAATATCATCCCAATACCATTCATAGGTCAATCCTGTAGCTCCGTCGGTATCGGCAAATAAAACAATATCTTCCTCTTCACAAGTAGCTATATCTTCACCAAGGTCAACTTCAAGATCCGTGTCTATTGTGACCGTAACTTCATCCCAGTCTGTAATCATGACTCCACTACACATGGTATATTCTGCTTGGACCCTAAAAACTGTTGTTTCCGTAACACATACATCGATAGTGGCGCCAGTACCTATTTCATCATTTCCTATAAACCATTTCACTTCAACATTGGACTCACCGTTAGGAGTAAATCGCCAGGCTTCTTCATGAGCAGACCAATTTCCAGTATTTCTACCTGGCGGCGTGAAACCTACCGTTCCATTTTCATTTTGAATTCCTATAACACCATTTCCACTCATCCAGTTATTACACGGAGTTCTATCTTTGACGTAAATCTCTATGACATTGGTAGTTTCATATAGAATCATTTGATAAGACTGTTCACCTACTCCTGTCCCACATGAAAATTGACCTAATTTATAGATGTTAAAGACTAACATTCTACAAGGATAACTGCCTACGAGTTCATAATTAATAGACCATCCAGGAAAAGAGTTTGGAGGATAAGTATCCTGCAAAACCCCAAAAATACCGAGAACGGCTCGTGGGTCAGAACCAATTCCCGTATAAGTCCCATCATTTCCAGGAACAGGTCCTGTCAATGGATAACCCGCGCTGGTATTAGGACTATATCTACCATTTGGAACCTCACCGGCTATACTGAATGTAAGGGCACCATTGGAGCTAATCAAAACTCTTTGATACGCTTCATTAAAAAAGCAAAAGTCGAATCCTAGATCTATGATTTCCGACCACCTATCATCCTGGGTGATGTTAGTGGAGCCCGATCCTCCCGTAAATGGAAAGGGAGGCTCATAGGGTATTGAAGTAACTGCGTAACTGGTTGTCTCACCCGTATCGAGATAGTCTGCAGTTAAGGTTATACAAGGATCGGCACAGGTCACTGCCACATCAGGACCAGCATCAACGTTGGGGCATCCGGACACTTGGGAATACATAGAAAAGTTGAGAAGGAAAAATAGAAATCCTAGACAGCTTTTGAGATATAAGTTTGTCATAATATTCAATAATATATTTGCGAGGGGGAAATTAAGGAAATTTTGTGAATACGGTCAAGGACTTCGAGGAAAATATGGGCAGCACAACATCTTTAACAATTTGTGATTCCGTATCTTTGCAAACTATTTGAATAAGTAAAGTTTTAAAATTTGATGGATTTAACGAGAACACTTAAAACTATTGAAGCTATGGGCGATAACCATATTGGAAACCCAACTGATACTCCCATGCGTCCGGATGCTTTTGATTTGAGCGATATAGAAAAAATCGCGATGATCCAGGAGGATGTTAAACATATTATGGAAGTTCTTGGGCTGGATTTAAATGACGACAGCCTAAAAGGCACCCCCAATCGAGTGGCCAAGATGTTCGTTCAGGAAATATTTGGCGGACTTCACCCCAACAGAAAACCAAAGGCTTCCACTTTCAGCAATAAATACAAGTATGAAGAAATGCTGGTGGAGAAAAACATTACCCTCTATTCCACTTGTGAGCACCATTTGCTTCCTATAGTTGGTAAGGCCCATATTGCCTACATCTCCAACGGAAGTGTGGTGGGCCTCTCGAAAATGAACAGGATTGTGGACTATTACGCCAAACGGCCCCAGGTCCAGGAGCGCCTCACCTTGCAAATTGTCAGGGAGCTGCAGCAGGTTTTAAATACTGAGGACGTAGCCTGCGTAATAGATGCAAAACACCTTTGTGTAAATTCCAGGGGCATTCGGGATATTGACAGCAGCACCGTAACAAGCGAATTTGGAGGTGCATTTAAAAATCCCGACAGGAAACGGGAATTTTTGGACTATATACAGATGGAAACGGAGTTTTGAGGCTTGCGGGCTGCTTATGGGATAGTTGTTGGATGATGGACTTCTGGGGGTTTCCAAAACCATGAAAGTCAGGGAATTTGATCCTGAAGTCAGAATGAAAGAACAATTCCAACCTAAAACGCCGCAGGAATCCAGAACATTGATAACAAGCACCAATTTTGAAACTTTGAAATTTTAAAACTTGAAACTTGAAACTGTGGAACAGCACAATCTATACATCTATAATTCACTTACCAAAACAAAAGAAAAATTCACTCCTATACATGAGGTTGCAGTAGGTATGTACGTCTGCGGGCCGACGGTTTACAGCAACGTGCATTTGGGAAATTGCCGCACCTTTCTTTCCTTTGATTTGGTGTTTAGATATTTGAGGCATCTGGGGTACAAAGTGCGCTATGTACGAAACATCACCGATGCCGGCCACTTGGAAAACGACGGGGAAAGTGGAGAGGACCCTATCCTGAAAAAAGCACGGATAGAACAATTGGAGCCTATGGAGGTGGTCCAGAAATACACCGTGGATTTCCATACGGTTATGGCAAAATTCAATGCCCTTCCGCCAAGTATTGAACCAACTGCAACGGGCCATATTATAGAACAGATCCAAATAATTGAAAAAATTATAGCCGAAGGCTTTGCTTATGAAAAAAATGGTTCGGTCTATTTCGATGTACTAAAATTCAATCAGACCAACCAATACGGGAAACTTAGCGGTCGCAAACTGGAGGATATGATTGCCAATACCCGAGAACTTTCGGCACAGACCGACAAGAAAAATCCCCAGGATTTCGCGCTCTGGAAAAATGCCGAACCCCAACATATAATGCGCTGGCCCTCTCCCTGGGGCGTGGGTTTTCCGGGCTGGCATTTGGAGTGTACAGCCATGAGCACAAAATACCTGGGTGAAAACTTCGATATCCATGGAGGCGGAATGGATCTTAAATTTCCCCATCACGAATGTGAGATTGCCCAGGCCGAAGCTTGCAACCAGACCTCGCCGGTAAATTATTGGATGCACGCGAATATGCTTACGCTCAACGGTAAGAAGATGTCCAAATCAACGGGTAATTTTATTCTTCCCAACGAAATGTTTACGGGGGAAAATGATATTTTGGGCAAACCTTTTTCGGCTACTGTGGTGAAGTTCTTCATGTACCAGGCACATTACCGAAGTATTTTGGATTTCAGCGGCGATGCCCTGGAAGCCTCGGAAAAAGGGTTTCAGCGATTGATGGATGCCTACCGGACTTTGGACGCCATGAAAACTTCCGAAAATACCAGTATTGATATCGCCGGGTGGAGAAAAGAATGCTATGACGCCATGGACGACGATTTTAATAGTCCCATCCTCATCGCACATCTTTTCGAGGCGGTGAAATTTATTAATGGATTAAAGGACGGCAAGGAAACAATCACTGAAAAGGATCTCATGGTCTTGAAGAAAACCATGCACGGCTTCCTATTTGAAGTCATGGGGCTGCAAGACCAAGTTGCTGAGAGTTCGAAGGATGGGGAAATGCTTTCTGCTACAGTGGAGCTTTTAATCGAACTGAGAAATCAGGCCCGTGCCAACAAGGACTTCGCCACCAGCGATACCATCCGCGACCAACTGGCGGAACATGGGATTCAACTGAA
>CAYXDM010000048.1:5438-13929 GCA_964463595.1 uncultured Aequorivita sp.
ATATAGTATCAAAAAGATCATGGTTTTCCCTTTTGTTCTTTTGATACGTGGATATCAAAAATTCATTTCCCCCCTAACACCCAGCAGTTGCCGCTATTCCCCTACTTGTTCCCATTATACTATTGAAGCCTTGGAAAAACACGGCCTGCTTAAGGGAGGTTGGCTTTCAATAAAACGTATTGGCAGTTGTAATCCTTGGGGAGGTTCGGGTTATGATCCTGTTCCGCCAAAAAAGAAATAAGTTCCATGCCTACGATACTTTTCGGCTTTTGCTATCTTTACCCAGCGCAATAAAATCTCCTATATATGCACTATTTGACACTTACCTGGAATCCCTCCGAAGGCATTGATCTGGGCTTTTTTATGGTTCGCTATTACAGTCTTATGTTCGTGGTGGCGTTTAGCCTGGGCTGGATCCTGACCAAAAAGATTTTCGAGCGTGAAGGGCAGCCCCAGGAAATGCTGGACAAGCTATTTATATATATGGTGATAGCCACCCTGTTGGGGGCGCGACTGGGCCACGTAATTTTTTACCAGTCCGAACTCTTTCTCGAAGATCCCATTTCTGTATTTCTTCCCATCAGCACTGTCCCCGAATTTGAGTTCACCGGTTTTCAGGGGCTGGCTAGCCATGGAGCCGCTATTGCCTACGTTTTGGCCATGATTTATTATAGTAAAAAGGTAATAAAAAAGCCATTTTTATGGGTGATGGATCGTATTGTTATCGCCGTAGCTGCCGGTGGGGCTTTTGTGCGTATCGGGAATTTTATGAATTCTGAAATTATCGGAAAGCCCTCGGGCGATTTTCCGTTGGGCGTCCGTTTTGTCCAGGAGGGCATCCGGCCTTATGAAGCCGTGCAGGCCACAGGAATCCAAGATTCACCCAAGGCCTACGACGCTGTAGTAAACAATCCACAATTTGCGGAACTGCTGAACTCCGTCCCGTTTAGGCACCCCGCTCAACTTTACGAGGCTATTGGCTATATAATCGTCTTTCTGGTCTGTTGGTACCTTTATTGGAAAACCGATCGCAGGAAACAGATCGGCTACATTTTTGGCGTTTTCCTGATCTTACTTTTTACCGTTCGATTTTTAGTGGAATATGTAAAGGAAAGCCAAGGAGGCTTTGAATCCTTACTAGGAGTATTTTCGACCGGGCAATGGCTGAGTATCCCATTTATTATTGCGGGGATTTACATCATGTGGATGGCTTCCAAAAAAACTCCGGAGCCCACGAACGAAAATGTGTAATTTCAATAAGCCCCAGGGCTGGAAGTCCTTTATTTGATAATATTTTAATTTACGATGAAAAAATTACTTCTTTCCATAACCCTCGTCGGTTTTATGCTTACTCTCTCCAATTGTAAAGACCCCGCGATTTCAGAAGGGAAAAGTCTTACAAGGGAAATCCTTTTTTCAAAAGACGGTGAACTGGAACTGATAAAAGTTGAAAACGATTCGGTGATAGCTACGCTGGACATCGAAATAGCCGATGACGATTACAAAACGCAAACCGGCTTGATGTACCGAAAATCCATGGAGCCTGACCAAGGCATGCTCTTTATCTTCAAGGATTCCCAAATTCGGTCGTTTTATATGAAAAACACTGAGATCCCTTTGGATATCATCTATTTCAGTCCAAACAAGGAAATTGTAAGTATCCGCAAAAACGCAAGACCTTATGACCAAACCTCCCTACCCTCCGAAGGTCCGGCGCAATATGTACTAGAAGTAAATGCGGGGCTTTCAGATAAGTGGAATCTTAACAAAGGCGATACATTTCAGTTTATTCGAAAATAGGGATATGGGCTCGTTGATGCGGGACAACAGAGAACCGAGCATTGACCGCCAGACCACTAGACCTGGACAAGGAGACTGAAACCTGGGCTTAAATCGGGCAAGGCCCCCCGGCCTAACCTGGTCTTTGGGGCGGTGTTGTCTTACTTCAACCTATGGCTATCAATTCTTACCAACCCTACATTTTTACGCCTACCACAACCAGAGATTGATCTGAAAGGGGATTCCAAAATCCCTGGAGCTCACTGTAGGGAAAAATAAGTTTGAATATATCATTAACACAACTGATTTATTAGCGAAAAAACCCCCAAGGTCTTGGAAACCTTTGGGGCTTTTTATTTTGAGTACGGGATATTCACAAAAAAAAGCTGCCCAAAAATGGGCAGCTTTATCAATAAATAAGAGGTTTTAATTACTCTTTTATCACCTTGAAGTTCTCTTCAAGTCCTCCTTCAAAAGTAACACGGAAAATAAATGTTCCGGTTGGCAAAGAAGATACATCCACTTTACCATCAGCAAATTGATTATTGCTTATTACCTGCTGACCCAATACATTATAGGCAGAAACAGATTCGATGTTCTGGTTTGCAGTAATGTAAAGCACCTCAGACATAGGGTTCGGATAGAAAGAGAAGTTTAGGTTTGAATAATCCTCTACACCAACCACACCATCTACGGTAACGGTATAGTCTTCAGTTTCTCCATATACCTGATCTTCGTCACAAGCCATATCCCAGGTTGCGCCAGCTTCTCCGTCTGCGACCACACGGACCCTCATTCTATAATCTCCATCTGCAACTCCTGCTGGAATGGAAATATCTCCTGGTAAAGCTTGGCCACTTCCTGTACCTATAAAGAAGAACTCATCTTCGTCGAAACTTCCGCTGTTGTCAAAATCGATCCAAACAGAAACTGATTCAACTGCCCATCCATCTCCCACGGATACAGAAATTGGATACGTTCCACCAGATTGCACGGTTGCAACCATAGCCGTATAGTCTCCATATCCATTTGGACTACAGGTGGTAGTATTATCTATCTCCTGGAAGGTTACATTTGTAATCATATCATTATCCGTACAATCCAATACTGGAACACAATAGAAGATACCAGTAGTAAAGGTAGCAACCTCGGAATAGGATGATTCAGAGGAAATAGTGCAAGTTACCTCCAATCTCCAATCCACAGAGACTCCATTTTGGTCCGGTGCAATGGCGGCATAGGATGAATAATGATCCTGTAGATCTCCCTCGTCAACCCAACCAGCGCCATCGGTATTTGATTGCCACTGATAAGTCAGACCGTTTCCGGTGGAATAACCAGTTGCTGATACCGTATAAGGAGTGTTGATATTCCCAGAATCTGGGTTTACCACTGCCACACCTCCATCAGGAGTACCGGAGCAATCTTCCAACTCTCCTAATACAAGGGTATAGTCCTCTGCTTGGCCAAAGCTATATGAAGCACAGGGGTCGGTTGGTGACACGTTGTAGTTCTTAACTACCCTAAGAAGGTACTCACCCTCGGTCAAACTTCCCGGAAGCGTAATGGTGGCGGTTGCCTGCTGACCATCGGTACCTGTAGATCCGGTTATGGAACCTATCTCAAACATCTCGAAACTACTCCACGCTTCCTCACCTCCGGTGTTTATGAAAACAGTGAAATAATTAGTGTATGCACCGGCCGTATTTCCTTCAAGAGCTACATCTATAGTTGCACCAGGCGCTGATTGGATAGTAATGGCAGTAAAGTCTTCCAATGCCTCGGTACTGGACGCAGAAGATGGATTGTCAACGTTGGCCATTTGCACGCGGGTGATCGGCTCCACTGTGAAGCTAATGTTGAACATACATTCAAATGGCGGTGGTGGTGCAACATCACAATACAATTTGAATACACCGTCCGCTCCATCTACGTCAGCTACCCAAGCGCCTCCTGCTTCTGAAGTATGGATAGGCTCGCCTAATGTTCCGGCCGTGGAAACTTCCCAGAAGGTAGTTCCTCCGTTGGAAACAGGCTGCATCCAATAAGTGGTTCCCGTGGCTCCACCTTCAAATTCAAGATCAACTTCCACAAGCACACTATAGACCGGATATCCAAAAGCCTCGCCTATTACAGTCTGTGCATAGGGAACAAGACCGGTAACAGATTCTACCAGTGTACTGCCCGGAGCACCGTTGTCGTCGTTATAGAAATTGATATCCAAAGATGGGATTTGGGTCATAGACATTACGTTCAATTCAATGGACTGAATGTTCAAGGTATTATTGGCAGAGACCATAAAGTCGTCCGCATTCCTAAAATCACTACCAGCGGTAATGTTGAACCCATTCTCAAATATGTTGCTGTCGTCGCCTTGATCACAATCCTCTCCGCCTGCGCTACCTTCTTCAATATTCAACGTGAAATCCAAAGCCTGTCCATATCCTGCCTCTATACCCATACCGAATGGGTCAAATTGTATTCCGCAAGGGGTTACGATTGCTGTTGATACCGGATCAGTATATGTTTTGGTAATTCTGATTCTGGTTTCCCCTAGAACTGCGTCTGCAGGTACAGGAATATCCATATTTACGGAAATTCCGTCGTTACCTGTAGAGTTGGTCAATAGGCCCATTTCGAAAACTTCTCCTGCGTCATCCAAAATTCCATTTTGGTTCCAATCAATAAATGCAACGATGTTAGTGTCAAAATTGCCATAAGTATTCCCTTCCACGGAAAGATTATAGGTATCACTTGCAGTAACATTTACAATAACGGATGTTTTATCAATTAAAACATCAGTGGAATTGTCATTGGTAATGGTGGTTCCGGCCAACTCAACTTTAGTGATTTCCTCGACCCAAACATCTTCTGCGTCTTCAATATCACAATAAGGGCTTGGGAAAGTTTCTCCGCCTCCACCTACATTCACGGTATAATCCTCAACTTGTCCATAAGAAGTAGAGCCGCAAGGATTAGTACGGGAGGAGTTAAAGTTTTTAACTACACGCATACGGGTTTCACCAGGCATGGCCTCTGCTGGAACCACGATATCACTTGTTGCTTGTTGACCGTCTGTACCGTCTGAATTTACGATAGAGCCTATTTCATACATCTCGGCAGCTTCAAACTCTCCATTCTGGTTCCAATCGATCCAAACCGTGAAATAATTGGTAAAATTTCCGGCTGTGTTCCCTTCTGCAGCAAAACTATAGGTTTCCCCGCCTTCTACCTCTGCCACTATAGCAGTAAAATCTTCATAGGCATCACTACTTGATGCAGAAGAGGGATTGTCTATTCCCGCAAAAACTACTCGGGTTATTGCTTCTACGGTACCGTTGGTAGCCGTACAATATACAAGGCTAGTGGTAAATGTAGCTACTTCAGAATAGGCGGTTTCTTCCGATACCGTACAGGTGACGGCTAATCTCCACTCAACCACATCTCCTATTTCGGTAGAAGCTGTAGCAGTATAAGGTGTATATGTGTCGCCAACGGTTCCTTCATCCACCCATCCAGCGTTATTGGTATTGGATTGCCATTGAAAAGACAAATCAGACGCAAAGTCAAAACCTGAGGCAGTAACATTATATGTAGTACCGGGATTTCCAGACACAGGATCAACTACTGCCGTTCCGGCCTCAGGCATTCCTGTGCAAGACAGCAGTTCAGCGATGTTAACCATATAATCTTCAGTCTCACTGAATTGTGATGTAATGACGCATGGATCTAAAATCTCTCCACTTTTGTTATAGTGATACTGGACCCTTAACCGGTGCAGGCCGGGATAAGCTCCAACCACAAATTCGGGAAAATCAACGGTGGAACTTGCACTAATGTTACTTGCGATCCAAGCAACTTTTTCAGAAGCTTCAAAGATTCCGTTATCGTTATAATCGATCCAAATCGCTGCTCCGTGGGAACCACTACCGGATCCTGAAGTTAACGACGCTGTATAAGGTATAAATGTCAAATCTGCTGGCGGAACGGTTTCGGTATAATCTGAATAACCGTTTGTTCCTTCACTTGGAGCTGAATCATTATCAAGATTGCCCAAAGTAAAATTGCGAATTTCGTCAGCATTGTTTGAGGCACCTGTTGGAATACAATAACACTCCATAGGATCATTCAAGGATACGTTATGTGAATCTGAAGTAACATCCAATCCACTTGCCGTACAAGTTACCTCATACCTAAAATCTGTGTCTTCCATGATGCTGGCAGCATATGAAGATGATGTTGCGCCTGCAATATCCGTCCAAGTAATTCCACCATCTGTAGATCGTTGCCACTGATATTCAATTCCATTATACGGATTATTAGATGCTACCAAAGTAAACGAGATACCGCCACAAGCGGAATCCGGTCCAGCAATAGGATCTGCATCTGGAGTACCCGTACAATCTTCCGGAATGGTGATGTCGCCTGTAATATTAAGTGTGTAGTCTGTACTTTGTGGATCATTCGCCCATGAGGAAACTATAATGTAGTAGGTTTCCCCCATTTCAACTGGCAATGCTGGAATTGATCTTGCCGTGCCAGATGTTCCGGTGTGATATCCTACTGTTGAATCAAACGGGCATCCCTTGAACACCCAAAGACCGAACCAACCGCTAGAAGGAAAAGTAGCATTGATATCAATGGTACCATCACCGTAAGATTCAAATGCATATACCGCATCATCTCCGCCAAGATAGCTCGATGATCCAGTACCATTCGTTATGGCACCGGGAGCGGTCGCAGGAACATCGCTGCTTGTATAGTTATTCCCAAACGTCGAGGTGTTGTCCGAATCATTAAATGGTAAACTACTGACCACTAAAGGATCCTCACAAGTGCTTCCTGACTGTGCCGATCCCTGCCAAGAGAGGGTGAAAGTCAGTAACACCAAAAATAAAAAAGTAATTCTGTTGTTCATAATTAAAGTTTTAGTTAATTAAGGCGTGAAGTTAATAAAAACAATAAACTATGCCACATTATTTCGTGTATTTACGGTTATCCTTATTAATTAACACTTTTAAAACGATTCAAAAATAACATTGTGGAAGTGATCGGCAATGGCTTTAAAACTGTGAACCAGGAGGTTAAGCACCTCAATCAAAATTGAGAGAGTAGGTTCGCAAAATGTTAGAGAATTTCGGAAAATCACTGAAAAAAACAAATTCAGCAAATTGTCTTAAAATTCCCGCATTATCCGTTTCAGGAAAACAATAAAAAAACACATTTACTGTGGAGGGTTGAAGATCATAAGTCTCCTTTCCGAAAGATCAGTTTGGAGATTTTTTTATCTCCTGAAGCAAAGGCCACGCTGTCGTTCACAAATTCGAGGGCGTGGAAACTCTCCTCGGAAAGATTCTTCCATTGTTTTCCAGCATTTCCACTATAGTAAATCCCCGAAGGCCCAACCGATACCATCCCTCTTCCCTCGCTGGAAGGTACGTATTTTACGGAAGATTGATATCCCGGTTCCTTTCCATCTGCTATTAGGGTCCACGTTTTCCCGCCATCCGAAGTTACGGCCTTGTTTTTCTCGTTTAGGGATTTATCCTCCCAGTTCCCACCTATTACAACGCCATTTTGGGAATCATAAAAGTCAATACTGAAAATTCCCGTCATAGCCTTGCCACTTATAATAGGGGTATCAAATTCTTCCCAGGTCCTGCCCCTATCGCCCGTGTGCAAGACCCTCGATCTTTTTCCACCTGTGGCAATCCAAGCGTGATCTCCATAAATTGCGATATTGGAATTGCTGGCGGCAAAGGCAGCTTCCCCTTTTTCAACCTCAGGCAGAATTTCGCAAGGAATTTTTTCCCAGGTATTGCCACCATCCCTGGTTATAAGGACCTGCATACAGTCTGCTATGGGATCCCCCATTGCGATTCCTTCCTCTTCATCCCAGAATTTCATGGAATCATAAAAAACCTCTGCCCCGCTCTCACTATATACTTCTTCGATATTGGTGGCCTCGGTCCCGTTAAAACCAATCTTATAAAGAACCGCGGGACTTGCAATGCTCAGAACAAAAACGGCTTCCTCCGTAGCGGCTATGGAGCGAAAATGTAAAAGAGTGTCGGCATATTTTATAATCGCAAGCTTGGGAACGTCACCATCGATCAAGCCTACTTTTCCGTTGTTGGCGGCAAACCATACCCTGTTTTCATCCAATGGATGTATGGCACGGATGGAAAGACTATCCATAAAAACAGGAACAATATTTACGAAGTTTATTTCAGACTCCACTTTCCTATTGCAGGAAACCAAAATCAATAAAACGAGGATCGAGGGGATGAGGAAGCGCATAATTTTTTGATGCAAAAGTAACAATTCTATTAGTCCAATAGCGGAAAAAATGACCAATTGGAGTGGAAAAACACAAACCAAAATCAATGGATACATATTAAGGTATAAAACTACTCCTGGTTTTTGGGAACAGAGTTGGGACCGTAACCGATTGGAAATACCCAAAAATGGCGGTCTCAAGGAGTTTTGCCAAAAAAAGTTGAGTTTATTGTCAAGGCATCCAAATGGCAACTTCAGTTTCTTCCCTTGTATCACAAAAATATGACTTTAAAAAGATACCTTTGCACCTCAGAAATTCTCGTTAAAAATTACAATACAATTACGGATTCCGAATATCTTGGGGGATTCCCGTTCCTTCGTGATCAAAATATAACTACATGAAACTACATCGTAATCTGGTATTTGCGACCAT
>CAYXDM010000049.1:0-13789 GCA_964463595.1 uncultured Aequorivita sp.
TGTCCTTGCGAAAATATACGCATTGGATTTACCTGACCTATATATGGCCTCTTCTTTTTGTTTTAAGTAGGATTTTTATCGGGGTCCATTATCCCAGCGATATTCTGGTGGGCGCCATGGTGGGAACGGCATTTGCCTTTCTTTTCCACTTTGTGTGCAGGAAAACCATAGCGTATAAACGTTTTGGCAAAACACCTTAACCTCAGGTTAGGGAGGTTTCCCAATCAATGGAATTATTTAGGATCCCTCCTCCCCGCGATGAACTGGACAATGGGCTGTGATACGAGGCGAATTATGCCGGGGCCCCAATTTCCCTGACCACAAAAAAACCATCATTTCCTTGGCTTTGGTAAAGGGGCATGAATATATAGGAATCCCATTTGCTATTTATGGGTTCACCGTTATGCATAGCGAGTTTTTCACCCTTGGCAATCCTCTGAAAATTGCTGAAATTGGGCTCCATTTGGAATTCGTCACCTTCTGATAGGCCGTGACGGTACTCGATCTCGAAGGTCTTTCTTTTTTTCCTCTTTTCCTCCAATATTCTTGCCGACTCAGGATATTTTTTCAAAGCGGAGAAATCCAGGCCTAAAGCATGGTGGATTGTGTGCCAGATCATTCCCTCGTGATTGATTTCTGAAACCTTGCTTTCGTGTTGGCCACCTTCAAAAACGAAGCCAGTCATCCCTATCCGGCTTTCATAATGGTCTATGCAGCCCAGGACAATATCAGAAAATCCACGTATGATATAGGTGGGGAATTTATGGGCCCACGCGTCGTTGTCATTCACAACTTGTACCGATATATAGGGCTCACTCGCCGCCGAAGTGGTATGGCAATCAAGAAAATATCTTTTGGTGAAGTATTTCTCGGGATAAGATTCCAATACCTTTATTATCCCAAACATTTCCTGCTTTTCATGGGAATCTATTTCCTCCGATCGAATGTTTTCCACCGTCCAGGTTCGGTTTAGATCCTCGTCTATAAACCTCACGCCTTTCATCAGGGCCTTCCGATTTCCCGAAACGCCGACAATTTTGCCAGCTATGGGGGGATTTTCCTCATGCAGGATCTTAAAAATCCTTTTCATTGCAATTACTCCACTTGGTTCATTTCCATGGATGCCACCCGTGATGAAAAGAAGGGGACCTTTTTTTCCACTGTGATATTCTCCTATAATTCTCGGTATATTTTCCATTTTTTAATATCAATCCATTGTGGCCAAGACCCGATTGCTCAATTTGTTCTTATAGTACTTCATATACACCATTTTCCGCTCAAGGGCGTCAATCACCGAATCGGTAAAATCCGGCATTCCTATTTCCTCACAATGATCCAGACCACCCGGGCTCAACACGTTTATCTCAATAAGTTTATCCTTTACTATATCCAGGCCAACAAAAAACAATCCATCGCGGATCAATTTTGGAGCGGTAAGGGAAATTATGTGTTCCATTTCGGGAGTGAATTTCGCCTTTTTTGCCTTCGCGCCCAGGGATAGATTACTTCTAAATTCGTTTTTATCTGTGCTGATGCGCCGTATTACAGCTTTTTCCCCATTTTGTTCAAGGACTTTACCGTTCATCAAAATCACCCGAACATCTCCCTTGCTCACTTCGGGTAGAAATTCCTGGGCAATTATATATCCCTTTTTGGTTAAGCTGTCCACGATCTGGTTTATGTTTTTCTTGTCTTCATCAATAAGATATACATCCTGGCCGCCGCTGCCCTCCAGTGGTTTTAGCACCATTTTTTTTCCATTGCTCTCCCAAAATTTCAGAAGATCCTCTTTGTTGCGGGTAATAAGGCTGTTGGGTTTAATCTCTAAAGGCAATTCCTCAAAATACAATTTGTCAATAAAAGCATGGCTCATGGCAAAAGCATCATTTAGCACCAAAACCCCACTTTGCTGGATCATTCTCGCAAAGGCGATACCACTGTGTTCAGCCCAATGTCTGTCCGAGGTTTCTTCGGTAGGGTTGTTTCTAAGAAATAGGATATCCATTTCCTTACTGGGGAAGACCTGTTCCTTTAAACTATCATCCTGGACCTGGATCCAGAATTCTTCCACTTTTTCACCTTTAATGGAAGGCGGGATTTTTTTACACCGCAAGCTGATATCCTCATCTCGATGGAAAATAAAATCACCCACGCTCATAACAAACACCTCATGCCCACGTTCGTGGGCTTTTTTTAAGATCACCACCGTGGTTCCACAGGTTTCGGTCTTAATGTCGCTGATTACAAAACATATCTTCATTTTTTTTGTGGATTTTAAAGAGGGATGAAGTTTTATATTCTCCATCCTTCCTTAGTTAATTTTTGCAATTTTTTAAACCATATTTGAAAGGGGAATTCCCTGTCGCACTTTTGATAGTCTTTCCTCAAAACCCTCTATATGAAAGTATCTCGGCTTTATTTTTGGTGATGTCAACAATTTCCTGTCTGTTAAATCCCTGATCATGGGCACATGTTTTAAGGCGAATTTTCCGGCCAACAAAAACTCCAGGTCGCCACCTTCCATTAAATATTCCCTTAATTGTAGAAGGCCTTTAAGGTAAATTATGTCCTTCAAAAATCCCCCGCCCTGAAAAAATCTGGAGGTAATATTGAAGGCCGGTTCTTTCGAAAATCCATATTGGAAATGAAGTAGATTAAAAACCTCTTTAAAATCTGCCCCATCCACTAATGCCTCTCCGGCCAGGACCCTGCCCGCCAGGGTCCGCAATCGATTTGCAGTCAAACCGCCCACCAAATATTCCGAAAGCACGGCTATACCCTCCTGAAGGGAATCGTAATCGGCCAGGCCTCGTGACAACTGGGTCAAGGGCTGTCTGCTGCCGTTGAAATAGGTAAGGGCATGGGTTCCCACCTCATGTTGGATCAGCGCATCGGCCTCGTCGCTGGTCATGGTGTAATCGCTTGGTAAATAAAGCTCTCCTTTAGAAACCATCATCACGTTCACGTCATCCCGAATGTGAATTCTGGAAGCAAATTCCGGCGCTTGTTTCCGGAAAAACTCGAATTCCGATTGTGCCATTTCAGCAAAGGCGGGAGCATCCAAAAACTTACTGTTTTCCTGAACCTCGCTTTCTGGTATGGTTTCCAGAATTGTCTTTGCCTCAGAAACCATATTTCTCTCCAGGCCTCCAAAGAGTCTAATACTGCTGTAAAAAAAGTTTTTGGAGCCTCGTTCTTTCAACATTGTGAGCTGTTGGGAAATTTCCTCCCGCTTTTCATCAAACAGAAATGCAAGTTCAGGATCGTCAATCTCATCGATCCTCAGGTTGTAGAGTTGACGCTTTAGTATGTCTGGGTCTATCGGTAAAAGCCGGTAATGATATGCATTGGATTCCTCAAAATTGGTTTCAAAAAAACATTTTCGAACAGACTGGATATTCACCGGTGCTACCAGGAGAAGAAATTGATACTGACTTTCTATGGCAGTCAGTCCTCGGTCTATTTTATAAACCTCTGCGTGTATTTCTCGCCGTCCCAGGGCGGCGAATTTCTGGATATCGGAGGATGTCTGGATCCGAATAAATTCGAAAACCGATTTGTGGACAGCCTTGGCAAACCCATCCCGGAATTTTCTGAAATAAAGAGGATATAAATTTCCTTCCGAATTGCGGTAGACAGGTGGAATTTCAACCCCGATCAAGGTGCCACCTCTTTCTTTGATTTCCTTAATCCTGAAGAATTTTTTTTGGTCGGAAGGTTGTCTTTTCTTGGTCTGTTCAATTCGTGCCATAAGTACCTTTCCACCGTAACGTCGGCTTTCAATCTGGTCCAATTCCCGGGATAATACCTCCAGGGATACGGGTAGTTTGTGTGAGGGACCGCGTATGATAAATTCTGTGCTGCCCACCGCACCGCTATAAATCTCCATCATGATAAAACCTCCAAAACGCGTACTCATTTTTTCCGTGAGTTGGTTTACAAACTCCCGGAAATATTCAAAGTGGGTTTCCCCTACAATCAAATAGGATGCAACAGTACGCGCCAAACGAAGGGTAGCATAATCATCGGGAGTCCTTCGATAAATTATCAAAAAGGGAACATCGTGCTCCAAAAATAAATACCCATTGTATGGTAGCTCCCTAACGGTTCTTTCACCTGGGGCCAGTTCGCCTATGAGGTCCTCAATTTCCGCTTCTATGTTCGATTTCAAGCTGTTTTGGTTTTATCAACTGAATTTGTATAAAAGATTCAATATAGAAAAAACCGACCTCCACTAAAGGCAGTTTTGATTTAGTTTAACAGCGAATTAATTAATCCTTATGATTTTACCCGCGACAAGGCGAGACCATCGCGAATGGGAAGCAGCACCGTTTCTAGGTTGGGGTGTTCGTTGAGCAATCTGTTATACCTGAGGAGTGCCTTGGTATCTATGTCATTTTCGTCCACCGGCTCCGCTACCTTCCCACTCCAAAGCACATTGTCGCTCAGGATTACTGAGCCTATTTTTAGTTTCGGGAGAATGGCCTCGAGATAATTTGGATAATTGCTTTTGTCGGCATCAATAAACACAAGGTCGAAAATGATGTCCAGTTGGGGAATGATGTCGAGCGCATTTCCCAGATGTTGGAAAATCTGGGTTCCGAGGGGAGATGCATCAAAATATTTCCGTTGGAAATCAAAGAGTTCCTCATTGATATCAATAGTGTGGAGTTCGCCCTGCGGCTGCATCCCTTCCGCTAGGCACAGTGCGGAATATCCCGTATAGGTTCCAATTTCAAGAATGTTCTTGGGCTGTATAAGTTTTGAGAGCATGGCAAGAACCCGACCTTGAAAATGGCCGCTCAACATCCTGGGTGCAATCATCTTCTGCCAGGTTTCACGGTTTAAACGCTGGAGCAGCTCCGGCTCCGGTTGGGAATGTTTTTCTACATACTCGTTTATTTTGTCGGGAATGATGTTCATGATAGAGTGTACTTGTTGCACAAGTTAGGAAATTTTGGTTGTTTCCCCATCAATTCAAAACGGAAGGTCTGAATTTTTTTGCATTTTGTTTGTTGGATAACTTCCCACCCCAACGCCTCCACCAATGCTTTTCAAGAGGGGATGGGATTCAATTTTACTCAATGTATTTAGAAAGTGAAATCTTAAGTATGTGAAGAGGAGATAAGAGCAAAAAATTATCCCTTGCACCAAATTTGGTCCAAGGGATAATTTTTGTATAAATATTGATGTTCTTAAATGGAAATCGAATGCTGCACAAGGATTTCTATCCCTCAAAGCCACCTTCCTCCTCCATACCACCGCGCTGGTCTCTTGGTCGCTGGCGTTTTGGTTGATTGAAACGATACGTAAATGACATAGTTACGGTGCGTGGTCTCCATTGGAATTCACTTTCACTGGTAAAGGTATCGGTGGCGGTGAAACTGTTTCTTTTCCGGGTGTTCAAGAGGTCGCTTACATTTAAGGTTAAAGTGGCGTTGTCATTGATAATATCCTTGCTTAGTGCCATATCTACTGACAGCATCCCGTCGCTTTCAGTTTGTGCATTTTTGCTCGGGCCTCGATAAAAGGCATTTGTTTGCCAATCGATTTTTGCTGGTAATTTCACTTTTGAACTGAACCTTCCAAAATAACTGGTGCTCTCCGCGCCGTAATCAACTTCATTAAAAAACCCTTCGGATTTAAATTTAAAGTAATTAAAACTGCCGTTAAGATTCAACCAGCTAGTGGGGTTGTAAAGCAATCCAACCTCGAAGCCGAACCGTTGGTTTGTGGAAAGGTTGATTGGGATGGAACGGATAATACTGACTCCATTTTGGGTGTACTGACCCGTCTCTTCCTGGATGCGTTCAAAGGCATCGGTTTCGTACTGATAATAAATGGAAGAGGAAAGGGTTATCTTTCTCCACCGTTTTAGGTATCCCAGATCGAAGGCACTGGCGAAGGCCGGATCCAGGTCGGGGTTGCCTTGGTAAACATTGGACTCGCTGGAGCGTGATGGAAATGGATTTAAAAACCACTGTCTCGGCCGATTTATCCGTCTATTATATCCCAGGGTTATGTTCTCGTTCTCCTTAAGTTCATAAGTAAGGTTTACGGTTGGAAAAAGACCGGTATATTTCTTATTGAAATTAAAATCGAACGGGACGTTGTCTGGATTATTTTCCGCATCCAGTTTCCCTTTCAGCACCGTATTTTCGAGTCGAAGGCCCAGCAGAAATGAAAACTGTCCGAATTTATTCCCGTATTGTGAATATAGGGCATTTACATTTTGTTCATAGGTGAAGATATTGGAGAGGTCGTCGTTTCTTTCAAAATTACCGGAAGTGCCAATCTCCTGCTCCAGGATGTAGTCTGTGGAGGTCTTGTTGAAATTCCCCCTATAGCCTGCTTCAAATTGGGCATTTTCGCCAATGGGAAGAACGTAATCAGCCTGTGCCAGATATTCATTTTCCTTTTCGTTTGAAGTTACAGTTTCGGAAGGTAATATTTCCATATTCGGAAATAGGCTTCTGTTCCCAATAATGGAGAAGTCGTTGTCCCTGCTGTCCTCATATTGCAGATCTGCAGTTAATTTGTGGCCATTGTCGTTAAATTTATTCTCATAATTTAGCGCAAACTGAAGGGTGGAATTATCCCTGGTTTTGTCCTCTTCGCGTAAATGGCGTTCCACTATTCTATTGTCGCTGAAGTTTAGGGTGTTATTTTCCGTACCGTCCTGTGAGTCACTGGAGCGATAGAAAGTGCTTGCAGTAATTGATGATCGGTCTGTCAAATAATATTCTATTCCCAGATTTGTATTGAAACCTTGCCGTTCCCTCTGGTATTTTCTATCCTCAGTAATATGTTCAAAGGGTGGGTCCACGGTTACGGTCTGCCCCATATCATCTACATAGGTACGTGGAAAATAATGGTTGTCATAAAATGCCGATCCGGGAGCATTGCGATAATATACTCCGGTGGTATTGAAGATGTTGAACCTATCCGTTCTAAGATTTATATTTCCCGAGGCACTGCTATTTGTGGGCACTCCAATACTTGTGCTCAACGAACCGTTTAGGCCCAGGGTTTTTTCTTTTTTGAGAATGATGTTCAAAATACCGGCCGTTCCTTCCGCATCGTACCTAGCCGAGGGGGAAGTAATTACCTCCACACGTTCAATAGCTTCCGCCGGCAGTTGGCGCAAGGCATCTGTTGAGCCAAACCCTGCAATGGCCGAAGGTTTGCCGTTGATCAAAATTTTTACATTCTCGCTCCCCCGAAGAGCGATGGTCCCGTCCACATCTACGGTTACGGAGGGCACGTTGCTTAAGGCATCGCTTACGGTGGCCCCGCCAGAGGTCAGGTCCTTTCCTATATTATATATTTTTTTGTCCAATCGAACCTGTACCTCGGTTGTCTCCGCACGGATTACGACTTCGTCCAGACTTGCAGAATCCAGATCTAGGGTAATTGTGGGGAGGGTGGTGTTTTTGGTGAGATCCCTATTTTCCAAGGTTTTGGTTTTATAGGAAATAAATTCATATTTCACCGTATAAATACCGGCCGGAACTTTAATGGCGTAATGGCCTTCAGTGTCCGTTATACCGCCTGTTATTATTTTGCCCTCCTTGTCAATAAATGATACGGTGGCGTACTCCAGCGGAAACTGGGTGCCTTCCTCTAAAATCTCACCTTTTACTGTAATTTGCTTTGTATCCGATTGTTGCGCGAATGATATAGTTGTGCCTAGAATAAATAGAAGTGGGAATATAAATCTCATGAATTTTTTTGTTTTGGTACTGGCCCGATCTCGTTTTGGACTTGCAAAACTACCGTTGGTTTAAGGGGGGACGTACTAATTTTGTGTTAAATTAAAATGACAAAAAGTAGTCTGGTTACCCGGTTGATATAAAGGGTATTAAAGAATATCCAAAACCTTACGGGCCGGCCGTCCAATGATGGCCTTTGTTCTTTTTATGGCAATAGGGCGTTCAATAAGTCTGGGAAATTTAACCATGGCCTCGATTATTTCCTCATCCGAAAGACTTTTTCCTTTAAAGTGTTGCTTCCACTCCTCCTCTTTGGTTCTAACCAATTCAATGGGATCAATCCCGAGCAATTCGATTAATTGCACCAATTCCTGATGCGTGGGTGGGGTTTCCAGATATTTTATTATTTCAATGGTTTCCCCACTTTCCTCGAGCAACCGAAGTGCTTCCCGCGAGGTGCTGCATCTCGGATTGTGATAAATTGTGATCATATTTAAGTTTTATGGTTCCGATTTGATCTTTATTTTTTTCGGTATATTCTCTGTTCTTTTTCTATCTACGATAGTTTCAAAACTTCCAATTCCAGATTATAATCATATTGCAGATCTTCGTGTAGGACCGTTATTTTTTTTCTTAAATAATCCAACTGCCTGTTATATAATCCTGTGAGAGCAACATTTCTTTTAATTGACGGCTCAAAATCCTTCATCTTTAAGCAGAAGTAGATCAAAAGCTCCACTTCGGTTTCTTTTTTTTGGGAATAACCAATAAACTTTTTTATCTCCCTCAGAATCTTTCTGACGCTTTTCTTTATGTAATAATAGGTCTGGGTGTTGATTCTTTCAAATTCCCTGTCCACTTTCACCTTCACGGCTTGGATAAAGTTTTCCTCATCGGCAGATGCAAATAGGAGGTAGGTGAGCAGTTCCTTGTTCTCGTTTTTATATTTGGTCAATCGGAGACAGAGGTCTAGAAGTTCCTGGTGGGAACGGTGGGAGAGTTCGGTCTTGATATCTTTTAAACTTGCGGCCTTCATTATTGGATTTGCTGCAAAGATACTTGCGTTTTGATCAATTAAAAAATCCTTAACTTATGTTGTGGCAGTGCCCCAACTTATGGGCTTAAGATTGAACGAGAAACCAGTTGAGTTGTGGAAAACCTTTAAAGCTATTGGAAAAGTTTGTTAAACTTAATTTAATTAGGTGGGAAGGAGCGAGTTGTTGTTGTACTTTTATAAAACAATCATATCGGGGTGCTTAAGTCTTAAAAACAGCTGAGAAGATACCCGTAAAACTTCGGAGGATAATACCCACAGAAGAAATATGATGTACAAAGGGAACAAGTCTATCTTGCTCCCTTTGTTTTTTATGGCAATTTATCTTTAATAAAGTTGCCCAAGTATCGGAAGGTCGCTCAGAACACATGTTGACAATCCTAAAGTGTTTTTGGTTCCAGGCTATTAAACACCTCATTCTCGGGTCTTAAAGTTCATCCTTTTTCTCCTTTTGCCCGGTCATCATCAAATAAGCCTTTAAAAACCCATCAATTTCACCATTTAGGATAGCGTCTGTATTTCCGGTTTCAAACCCTGTACGAACGTCCTTTACCAAATGGTAGGGATGCAAAACATAGTTCCTGATTTGCGAGCCCCATTCAATCGCCATTTTGTTGTCCTCAATTTCCGCACGTTGGGCCATCTGTTTTCTCAGTTCGATTTCGTATAACTGTGATTTCAACATTTGCATAGCTTTTTCCCTGTTATCCAACTGGCTACGGGTTTCGCTGTTGTGGATAACTATGCCCGAGGGATGGTGGGTAAGAATGGCCTTTGTTTCTACCTTGTTCACATTTTGACCGCCCGCGCCGCCACTTCGCGCAAAATCCCAGGAGATCTCCGCTGGGTTTATTTCAATTTCAATAGTGTCATCCACTAAAGGGTAAACATATACACTCACAAAACTGGTATGTCGCTTGGCATTACTGTCAAAAGGAGAAATCCGGACCAATCTATGTACGCCGTTTTCGCCCTTCAACCACCCAAAGGCAAACTCCCCATCGATCTCTAGCGTCACCGTTTTTACACCTGCCACATCACCAGATTGGAAGTTTAGTTCCTTCACCTTATATCCATGTTTTTCTGCCCACATCACGTACATCCGCATTAGCATCTGGGCCCAATCACAACTTTCGGTACCTCCGGCGCCGGCCGTTATCTGAAGGACTGCGCTTAGGTCATCGCCTTCCTCGTCCAGCATGTTCCTAAATTCCAGTGCCTCTATGGATTCAGTTGCCATTTGAAACGTACTTTCCACTTGCTCCGATGAACCTTCACCCTCGTGGAGGAACTCCAATAAAATTTCTGCTTCTTCTGTAATGGCAACAGCTTCCTCATAATCGGAAACCCACTTTTTCTTGGTGCGCAGTTGCTGCATAAACGCCTCTGCCTCCTTGGAATTGTTCCAAAAATTGGGGTCGAAGGTTTTCTCCTCTTCGTTTGCTATTTCAATTTGTTTCCCTGTAATGTCAAAGATGGTGCCTCAAGGCATCCAGCCGCACCCTAAGGTCTTTGATTTGGTCTGTTGAAGTCATATCTTATGTCCGCAAAGCGGTAAGTTTTAGTAAAGGTTCTTTCTGAACTTATAAAAATGTAATTATTCAGAAAATTCCGGTTTTCAGAATTGTAATGAATGCTTTTACGGAGAACCCTCGTATAAAAAGCAAAAATACCATTAACTTCGTGAGCTAAAGAAACTTTTCGCCTAATTTTATGGTTTGTGCCTTGGATTTATTTAGACAAGACAAATTATAACGCAATAATCTATTATGACCATCGATTTAAGAAGTGATACCATAACACGCCCGACAGCTGGGATGATGGAAGCAATCATGAATGCCGAAGTAGGGGATGATGTGTATGGGGAAGACCCCAGTACCCAAAGATTGGAGACAAAGCTTGCGGCCATGTTCGGCATGGATGCCGCACTTTTTTTTCCTTCCGGAAGTATGGCAAACCAAGCGGCCATCAAATTGCACACACAACCTGGAGAGCAATTGATAGCGGACAAATGGGCGCATGTCTATAATTTTGAGGGTGGAGGCGTGTCCTTCAACAGCGGGGTGTCCTGTAAATTGATTGATGGTGACCGAGGGATGATTACCGCATTACAAGTCGAGGAGAACATTAATCCGCCAGATTTTTACCACAGTCCGTTGACAAGTTTGGTATGCTTGGAAAATACCACCAATAAGGGAGGGGGCGCATGTTACAACTTTACTGAAATGAAAAGAATAAAGGCGGCGTGTGATAAACACAATCTCGGGTTGCATTTGGATGGGGCTCGTATCTGGAACGCACTGGAAGCAAGGAATGAAGACCCAAAAGATTATGGAAAGCTCTTTGGCACCATTTCGGTATGCCTGAGCAAAGGTCTTGGCAGCCCTATGGGAAGCGTGTTGATCGGAAAGGAGAGAATAATGGATAAAGCCATGCGAATTAGAAAAGTATTGGGCGGCGGGATGAGGCAAATTGGCTTTATGGCCGCCGCAGGGATTTACGCCTTGGACCACCATAGGAAGCGATTGGTAGAAGATCACAAAAAAGCTTCCGAAATTGCCGAATTGCTTACTTCAAAGTCGTTTGTAAGTAAAGTGGAACCAACCGAAACGAATATTGTTATCTTTTATGTCGCCGGGGGAAAAGCGGAAATAAGTTTTATGGAGTATCTTCTTAAAAGAAACGTCAAAATTAGCAATATGGGCCAGGGAAGGCTCAGGATCGTGACGCATTTGGATTATACTGCCGAAAGTCACGAAAGATTTTTGGAAATCCTCCATGCGGCAAGCATATAATGTAATACTACTATTTTGGATATCACGGCAGCATATACAGATCTCTACCAACTCACCATGGCCCAAGTATATTTCAAGACCCGGCCGGAGGGAAGGGCGGTGTTCGATTATTACTTTAGGAAAATACCTTTCAATGGTGGCTATGCTGTATTTGCAGGATTGGCCAATATTTTGGAAATACTTGAAAATTTGAGATTTTCACCTTCGGATATTGCCTATTTGGAACAACACGGCTTTGAACCTTCCTTTTTGGAATTCCTGGAAAACTTCAAGTTTAGAGGAGCTGTTTTTTCGAGTAGGGAAGGAGACGTGGTTTTTCCGCTCCGACCCATTCTACAAGTGGAAGCAAACATTATAGAGGCACAGATCGTGGAAACACTATTGCTGAACGTCCTCAATTTTCAGACCTTGATAGCCACAAAAGCGAGTAGAATTCGGTTTTCGGCTCCTGATAAGGTTCTGATAGATATGGGGATGCGCCGCGCCCATGCCACGGGCAGTTATTTCGCCACACGGGCCGCAATCATTGGTGGTTTTGATAGTTCAAGCAACGTACGGGCAGCCGCAGATTTCAATATTCCTTGTTCAGGCACCATGGCACATTCCTTTATACAAAGTTATGGCGAGGAGCTTACGGCTTTCCGTGATTTTGCTAGAATACGACCCAAAAACTGTGTCCTTTTGATCGATACGTACAGTACTTTAGAGAGTGGAGTGCCCAATGCTATTACCGTGGCCAAGGAGATGGAAAATAGGGGAGATCGATTGTTTGCTGTGCGGTTGGACAGTGGCGATCTGGCGTATCTCGCAAAGAAAACACGCATGATCCTCGATGAAGCCAACCTGCAATATGTGAAAATAGTAGCTTCCAACCAACTGGACGAGTTTGTGATCAAAAGCTTGAGGGAGCAGGCAGCACCCATAGATATTTTCGGCGTTGGGACTAATCTTGTTACCGGCAAGCCCGACGCATCAATGGATGGCGTATATAAGCTCTCGGAATACAATGGAAAACCACGAATCAAACTTTCGGAGAACATCTTAAAATTATCCCTTCCGTATAAAAAGCAGGTGTTCCGTATGCTGGATAGCCATGGCAAATTTTATGGCGCCGATGCGGTTGCACTTGAATCTGAGGGGAAAATCCATAAAATGATACATCCTTTTGATCCAACAAAAACCTTAAATCTTGATAGGTTCCAGCAAGAACCCTTACTTTCCAAAGTGATGGAGGAAGGGAAAAAAATTTTTGCTGTCCCATCCACCAAAGAAATTGCCGAATTTTCAAAATCGCGATTGGCCCTGTTGCCAAAAGATTACAAGCGATTTGAAAATCCACATATTTATAAAGTGGGGCTAAGCCCGAATCTTAAGGAGGCCCGGGACGAATTGATAGAGTTACACAAATTTTAAAAATAAGAGTGATGAGGACCTTAGTCATTATAGATGTACAAAACGATTTTATGCCCGGTGGTGCACTTGCAGTACCGAATGGAAATCTAATTGTTCCGGTTATCAACCAAATACAGGGAAGATTTGATTTGGTGGTGGCTGCCCAGGATTGGCATCCTGCAGACCATGTCAGCTTTGCATCAAATCATCCAAACAAAAATCCATTTGATGAAATAGAACTGCTTGGAAAACCACAGACACTATGGCCAAACCATTGTGTATGGGGAACCCCAGGTGCGGAATTTCATCCACAACTTGAAACCGAATGCTGGGAAGCAATTTTCCGAAAAGGAATGGATAGAACCATTGATAGTTATAGTGCGTTTTACGACAATGGGCATGTAAGATCCACCGGTCTTGCAGGATATTTGAAGGAAAAGGGAGCCTCCCAAATTTTCTTTTGTGGTTTGGCTGCCGATATTTGTGTTTATTATTCCATCTATGATGCTTTTAAGGAGGGCTTTGCATGTTTCTTCATCGAGGATGCTTCCATGCCTTTGGATGAAAATAATTTTGAATCGATTAAGAAAAAAATGGCCTATTTGGGCATCCAATTTGTCTTATCGGAAAATATTTAGAACGAAGATTTGTTCCCATTAATGGGTTTGCGACCCTTGGAGAATCAATCAATTATTGGACATGGATTATTTAAAAAGTGAATTTTTATTCCATTCACCGCTTGCTTAACCCCTGAAATTTTATCCTGAATTACACGTAATTTTTTCAGGATTCATTTATAGGAAGGAAATGAGGAAAAAATTGTATCTTTGAACCCA
>CAYXDM010000050.1:0-8992 GCA_964463595.1 uncultured Aequorivita sp.
ATAGGCGATAGACAAAGTTTTAAACTACCACTTATCTATTTCATCCTTCAATTGTTCTTTCGTCCTCCCGGTTCTCTCTTGGAGGCGACCAAGCAATTCGTCAGACTTTCCTTCTACATAGGTCAAATCATCGTCTGTTAAATCGGCATACTTTTGTTTGAATTTGCCTTTTACCTGGTTCCACTTACCTTTAAACAGTTCCTCGTTCATAATTTAAGTTTTTAGTTAATAATCTTTTGTTTCGATAAAGATACATCTACAGTGGCCGTCCTATTTATAAAGGAATATTAAAGAAATTCCCCTTTTAGTTATAAGTTTGCCAACCCATCTTAAAGAATGTTATATTCATGGTCCACAGGTACGGGTTTGGGCAACCAAATTCCTTTTTTTTGGAATAATATTTAGAAACCCGAATTTTCAAAATGTTGATCCGCGGTTTTTAATCTTCCGAAAAAAAATAAACTATTTTTGCATTTATGGCTTTACAGAAAAACGTTAGGATAAAAAATCGAAGGGCGAAGTTTGAGTATGAAATCCTGGATACCTTAACTGCGGGCATTGTCCTAAAGGGCACCGAGATAAAAGCTATCCGTGAGGGAAAGGCCTCTATAGCCGAAAGTTTTTGCGAATTCAGCAATGGGGAATTGTTTGCAATAAATATGACGATCCAGGAATATAGTCATGCAAGGAATTTTACCCATAGTCCCAAAAGTGAAAGAAAGCTTCTTCTCAATAGAAATGAGTTGAAAAAGTGGGAAAAGGAGGTGAAAAACACCGGACTTACCATTATCCCACTGCTCCTGTTCACAAATGAAAAAGGTTTGGCCAAAATGGAAATAGCACTGTGCAGGGGAAAAAAGGAATACGACAAGCGTGAGACCATAAAAGATCGCGACAGCAAGCGAAGGCTGGACAGCATAAAAAAAGCGTTCAACAATTAAGTATGAACGCTTTTCGCCTTTCAGTTTATTGAACAGCTGCAAGAGGAGGCATCAGTTTCCCAATTCACTTATAAACTTAATCCGATATAACCGGAGTTCCTCCTCCTCATAATCACCATCGAACTCATCGAGTGCCACTTTGATCTCGTCTGTTTTTGCTTCCAGAAAATAATCGTGGATCTCTTCTTGTTGATCTTCATCCAAGACCTCATCTATCCAATAATCGATATTCAATTTGGTGCCGCTATAGACAATGGCCTCCATTTCCTTAATAAATTCCGACATCTCCAGACCCTTGGCATCCGCTATGTCCGGCAAGGAAAGCTTTCTATCTACGTTTTGGATAATATAGAGTTTAAGGGAGCTGTTGCTGCCAGTTGATTTGACCACAAAATCCTCGGCCCTGATAATATCGTATTCTTCCACATAATCCTGAATAAGCTTCAAAAAGGGTTTGCCATATTTTTTGGCCTTGCCCTCTCCCACTCCATGGACATTGGCCAGTTCTTCCACCGTAATGGGATACTTAGAGGACATATCTATCAAGGACGGTTCCTGGAAAATTACAAAGGGCGGAAGCTCGAGTTTATGGGCCACCTTTTTAAGTTCCGCCTTGAGAAGTTTGAACAGCCTGTCGTCTATCACTTCCTTTCCTTGGCCGGTGGAAACGATAACATCATCATTTGCATCCTTAAAGGAATGATCCTCGGCCATAAGAAATGAAGTGGGTTGGGCTATAAACTGCTCGCCAAGGGCGGTTAAATGGATAACCCCATAAGTTTCTATATCCTTTTTTAAGTAGCCTGCCACCAACAATTGTCGCAAAAGAGCTGTCCAAAAAGCGGAATCGCGGTCGGAACCCGAACCGAAAAAGGGCTGCGCATCCGTGCGATGGGATTTTATGAGTGCATTCACTTTTCCGATCATAACATTTACCACCTCCTTGGATTTATATTGTTGGTTGGTTTTTTGCACCACCTCCAATACTTGCCGGGCTTCATTTTTGGCCTCCACCTTTTTCTTCGGAAATCGCATATTGTCGTCCATCATTCCGCCCTCCCCGGTCTCATTGTCGAATTCTTCCCCAAAATAATGGAGGATGAACTTTCTTCTTGAGATGGAGGTTTCGGCGTAGGCCACCACTTCCTGAAGCAGGGCGTGTCCTATTTCCTGTTCCGCTACAGGTTTTCCGCTCATGAATTTTTCAAGTTTCTCGACATCCTTATAGCTATAAAAAGCAAGACAGTGCCCCTCGCCCCCATCGCGGCCGGCGCGCCCGGTTTCCTGGTAATAACTTTCGATCGATTTTGGAATGTCATTATGGATGACAAAGCGAACATCCGGCTTGTCTATTCCCATCCCAAATGCGATCGTGGCCACCACCACATCGGCATCTTCCATAAGGAACATGTCCTGGTGCTTTACCCGCGTCTTGCTATCGAGGCCCGCATGGTAGGGCACGGCCTTAATCCCATTCACCTGCAGGGCCTGGGCAAGTTCCTCCACCCTTTTGCGGCTCAGGCAATAAATAATGCCGCTCTTCCCTTCGTTCTGTTTGACAAAGCGGATAATATCGGAATCAATATTTTTGGTTTTCGGCCTTATTTCGTAGTAAAGATTGGGTCTGTTGAAGGAAGCCTTAAACGTATTGGCATCGGGCATCCCGAGGTTTTTAAGGATATCCTCCTGTACCTTGGGGGTGGCGGTGGCAGTGAGCCCAATTATGGGTATGTTATGGCCGATACGCTGGATTATACTTTTTAGGTTTCTATATTCCGGGCGGAAGTCGTGTCCCCATTCGCTTATACAATGTGCCTCGTCTATTGCGAGAAAGGAAATCTCCTGGTCCTGGAGAAATTCTACATATTCTTCCTTGGTCAATGATTCGGGAGCTACATACAAAAGTTTTGTCACCCCTCGGGAAATATCGGTCTTCACTCTTTTGACCTCGGTCTTGTTCAGGGATGAATTGAGCACATGCGCCACCCCCTCTTCAGAGGAAAGGGCCCGCAGGGCATCCACTTGGTTTTTCATTAAGGCAATCAGGGGAGAAACAACTATGGCAGTACCATTTTGCATTAGGGCCGGCAGTTGGTAACACAACGATTTACCTCCACCCGTAGGCATAACTACAAAGGTGTTTTTTCCGGCGAGAATACTTTTTATCACTTCTTCCTGCAATCCCTTAAACCGACTAAAACCAAAATATTTTTTTAAGGAAGCATAAAGATCTAATTCTGTCACTTTGTTTTTGTTTTCGTTATTCAATTTGATATTAAGTTATTCAAAATATTGTTTAGAGCAAGAACAATCGTAATTTTGCAACATTGGTGATTATCCGCATCCATAGAGAAGAGAACGACGATCCGGCCAAAAAATTTTGGATTTCATTAATCCAATCTAAATATACTCATTTCCCTAATAGTTACAACCACTAGAAAGCATTTAAATTTTGGAAAAACAGCAGAGAATCATTTCCATAGCAAAACAAACAATTGAAACTGAAAGTAAGGCAATTGCACATCTGGCCCATTTGGTAAACGAGGAATTTGCCGGTGCCACTGAATATATCTTCCACTCCAAAGGCAGGGTCATAATCACCGGAATAGGCAAAAGTGCGAACATTGCCACCAAAATAGTGGCCACTCTCAATTCCACCGGCACCCCTTCCATCTTTATGCACGCTGCCGATGCCATCCATGGAGATCTGGGGACCATACAGGAGGACGACACCGTAATATGCATATCCAAGAGCGGGAATACACCCGAGATAAAAGTGTTGGTGCCCTTGATAAAATCCATAGGGAATAAATTGATAGCCATAACCGGAAACCCCAATTCCTTTCTGGGGCAACAGGCAGATTTTGTTCTGAATGCCTATGTGGAAAAAGAAGCTTGCCCGAACAACCTGGCCCCGACCACGAGCACTACCGCCCAATTGGTCATTGGAGATGCCCTGGCAATGTGCCTTTTGGACCTCCACGGATTCTCCAGTAGGGATTTCGCCAGGTTCCATCCGGGTGGTTCCCTGGGGAAGAAATTATATCTGCGCGTCAGTAATCTCACCGCCCTTAACGAAAAGCCCCAAGTAAACCCGGACACCGATCTGAAGAAGGTAATTGTTGAAATATCCGAAAAAATGCTGGGGGTTACAGCGGTTGTTGAGGATGGGAACATTGTAGGTATCATAACCGATGGGGACCTAAGGAGAATGTTGAGCAGGACCGATAATTTTATCGGCCTTACCGCCAAGGACATTATGACCAAGGACCCCAAAAGGATTTCCAACAATGCCATGGCCGTAGAGGCTATGGAGATGATGGACTCCTACGGCATTACCCAGATTCTAGCTGAGGACAATGGAAAATATTGTGGGGTGGTCCACATTCACAACCTTACAAAAGAAGGCATTATTTAATGAAGAAGAAAAAATCTCCGGAAAAGGAAATGTCCTTCCTGGACCATTTGGAAGAACTGCGTTGGCACCTAGTTAGATCTACCCTTGCCGTGGTCATTTTGGGGGTAGTGGCGTTTCTATTCAAAGGCTTCATTTTTGATGTATTGATTTTTGGCCCCAGTAGACCGGACTTTGCAACCTATCGGGTATTCTGCAATATCTCCCGCATATTTGGAATGGACGCATTTTGTTTCCAGGAAATGCCGTTCCGGATCCAGAGCCGTACCATGTCCGGCCAGTTTTCAGCCCATTTATGGACCTCTATTTACGCAGGAATCATTATTGGATTTCCATATATTCTTTATGAGTTCTGGAAGTTTATCAGCCCAGGACTGAGGGAGAACGAACGCAGTACCAGCCGTGGATTTATCGTAATAGCATCGCTGTTGTTCTTTTTGGGAGTATTGTTCGGATATTATATAATAACGCCCTTATCCATAAATTTTCTGGGAAGCTATCAGGTGAGCGAGGAAGTGATCAATCAATTTGATCTGGCCAGTTATATTTCCCTGGTGCGCTCCTCAGTCTTGGCCAGTGGAATAATTTTTGAGCTGCCCATTATAATCTATATCCTTACAAAAATTGGTTTATTGACCCCCGATTTTTTAAGGAAATATCGAAAATTTGCCTTGATCATCGTACTGTCGATTTCAGCGATAATTACTCCTCCCGATGTGGCCAGTCAGATTATTGTGGCCATTCCAATTCTCATATTGTACGAGGTAAGTATTGTGATCTCAAAAATGGTTGTTAAAAACCAGAAATTAAATGGACAAAAAGATGGCCGATAACATTGTAACTGAATTTAATGCCTACCGTTCAAAAATGAACGGGAAGATGCTGCAGGAAAACAATAAGATCCTCAAGCGTATTTTTAACCTGGATACCAACGCCTATATGGAAGGAGCCCTACCGAAGAAAACGAAGGAACTGTTGGGTTTGGGAAATTCGTTGGTTCTAAGGTGTGATGACTGCGTGCGTTACCATCTGGAGGAATGTTATAAACTGGGAATCTCCAAGGAAGAGGTTGTAGAGGGCATGAGCATTTCCTTGTTGATAGGAGGCACCATTGTTATTCCGCATTTAAGAAGGGCTTTTGAATATTGGGAAGCCTTGGAGGAGCAGTCTAAATAAAAAATATTGAGGAAGGATAAAAGGGGAATATTCAATATATTCGTCAAATACGGAAAGGGATGAATTTTTAAGCAACATGAAGTTAAGAGCTGAAAATCTGATAAAATCATACAAGGGCAGAAAGGTAGTCAAAGGCATTTCGGTGGAAGTAAACCAAGGCGAGATTGTCGGGTTGTTGGGACCAAACGGAGCGGGCAAGACCACCTCCTTCTATATGATAGTGGGGCTGATAAAACCGAATGGAGGACGTATATTTCTGGAAGGTACGGATATAACCAAATATCCAATGTACAAACGCGCCCAAAATGGAATCGGCTATCTGGCGCAAGAGGCTTCGGTATTCCGCAAGTTGAGTGTGGAGGATAATATATTGAGCGTACTGCAACTTACCAAACGGCCCAAAAAAGAACAAAAGGAAAAAATGGAATCCCTTCTGGAGGAATTCGGGCTCACCCACATCCGTAAAAATCGCGGGGACCTTTTAAGTGGGGGGGAAAGGCGAAGAACGGAGATTGCCCGCGCCTTGGCAACAGACCCACATTTTATACTGCTGGACGAACCCTTTGCCGGGGTAGATCCCGTGGCAGTGGAGGATATACAGAGGATTGTGGCCAAATTGAAAAACAAGAATATCGGGATTCTAATCACGGATCACAACGTCCAGGAAACCTTGGCAATTACGGACCGAACATATTTGATGTTTGAAGGCAGTATCCTAAAACACGGAGTGCCAGAGGAATTGGCCGCGGATGAAATGGTGCGCAAAGTTTATCTGGGACAAAATTTCGAACTCCGGAAGAAGAAACTCGAATTTTGATCTTTTTCCTTATCTGGACTGCATTCCCGAACCTGCAAATTCTTCCTCCTCCTCGGTTTTGCCAAACAGCGAAAGAAGTATATAGAGCAAAATTATCAACGGAATGGCAAGAAATTTCAGCAGGACCAACAACACGGCGCATAGAACCAAAAATATATAACGGACAGCGTTGGTCTTAAAATCCCAAGTCTTGAACTTTAAGGCGAACAATGATATTTCAGCGTTCAGAAGGACACAACTCAATACAGTAAGGCCGATCAATACCCATTTATTTATAATTATTGCTTCCACAAATTCTGAGAACTGATACTCCAGGATCAACGGCAAACTCAAGATCAAAAGAGCATTGGCAGGAGTGGGAAGACCGATAAAGCCGGAGGTTTGACGTGTATCCACATTGAATTTTGCGAGCCTGTAAGCAGAAGCTATAACGATCAATAGTCCGATAAGGGGCAAATAATCCTCTAGACCAACGTTCCATCCCTCCGAGGCAAAAACATCCGTAAGGTTCTGCATATTCCCTACAAACGCCAAATTCAAAAGCTGGAACATTACAATTCCGGGAACGACCCCACTCGTTATAACATCGGCCAACGAATCGAGCTGCAGGCCAACCTCACTCTGGGCCTTGAGGATACGGGCAGCGAAACCATCAAAGAAATCAAAGAAGATCCCCAGAAAAACAAATACTGAAGCCAAGATCAGGTTCCCTGAAACCGCAAAAAGAACAGCCACGCATCCACACAGGATATTAAGGGAAGTTATAATATTCGGAATTTGCTTTATCATGGGACGAGGATTTTTAAAAATATCAAAGACTAAAAATTTTAAGATACAAGAAAATGTTTGGGAATAAATCCGTACAATTTTCCTTTTTTGGACTATCGTAAAAAATAACAAAGTATTTCGTCCCAAAGGTAGTAAAACACAATATGTCATTGAATTTAAAGTTTACTATTCTACAAAATTGTGAGATATTTGTCTAAATTTTTGAGCTTGAGAAAAAACCTCTTCCTTGTATTTATCCTATTTTCCACCGTTTTGGGAGCCCAGACCGTAAGGAAATATTCAAACGAATTCATGAATATTGGTGTAGATGCTGCTGCCTTTGGTATGGGCAATGCTGTGGTAGCCTCTTCCAACGACGTAAATTCGGGATATTGGAACCCGGCAGGATTGATACATCTGGAAGACAAACAACTGGCGATCATGCACGCCTCGTATTTCGCGAATATCGCCAATTATGACTACGCGGCTTTTGCTATGCCCTTGGACGATCGGAGTGCCATAGGAATATCGGTTATACGGTTTGGGGTAGATGATATCCTGAATACTACCAGGTTGATAGATGAACAGGGAAATATTGATTACAATAGGATCAGCCTCTTTTCCACGGCAGATTACGGCATCACTTTTTCCTATGCCCGAAAACTGCCCCTGGATGGTTTTAATTACGGAGTAAACGCCAAGGTCATCCGGCGCGTCATTGGCGAATTTGCTTCTTCTTGGGGTTTCGGTCTCGATGCGGCTATCCAGTTCCAAAACGACAAATGGATGTTTGGAGCTATGGTGAGGGATATAACCACCACTTACAATGCCTGGACCATAAATGAGGAAAAATTCGCTGAAATACAAGATGCCATACCGGATCAAAATCAAGAAATTCCGGAAACCACAGAAATCACAATCCCCAAACTACAGCTGGGAGCGGCCCGAAAATTCGTTTTCAATTACGACTATTCGTTGATGGCCGAGGTGGATCTCAATTTTAGGTTTGCCCAGACCAACGACCTTATCTCGACCTCCTTTGCAAGTATTACCCCTTCCCTGGGTTTGGAATTCGGCTATATCGAGATGGTATATGTTCGTGCCGGCATTGGCAATTTCCAGAATTCCCCTACCTTGGATGGAAGGGAATCAATCGCGTTTCAGCCCAATATTGGGGTTGGTTTCAAATATAAGGGAATCTATGTGGATTATGCACTCACCGATATTGGGGATCAAAGCGTTGCTCTCTATTCCAATGTATTTTCCCTAAAATTGGATTGGGAGATTTTTAGATAAAACCTTCCCGAATGCCGTGCCACATTTTTTATACTGAAAATAGGTCCATTTTCCGGTACCGATAAGAATTTTTTATTTCGCAACTTTGCACCCGGCAATCCTTAAACCTTCAGATGTGAAAAAAAACATCATTCTTTTATTGTTCGTTTTAAGCGGAATTCTTTCCCACGCCCAGTTTGGATCCCTATCGCCCGCCTCGGAAATAAGTATAATTACCGTTGGGCCCGGCGAGCAGCTCTATGACAAATTTGGCCATAGTGCCTTTAGGATCAAGGATTCCTTGAGCGGGGTGGACGTTGCCTTTAACTATGGGGTATATGATTTTGACACCCCCAACTTCTATACAAAATTCGCCAGGGGAAAATTATTGTATGAGCTTAGGGTTGATTATTTCCATTCGTTTTTTCAACAATATGTGCACGAGAATAGATGGGTCAAGGAACAGAAATTAAATCTTACCCAGGAGGAAAAACAGGCCATTTCCGATTTTCTTTGGCACAATGCCCTTCCCGAAAACAAAAAGTACAGATACGATTTCCTTTTTGACAATTGTGCAACCAAAATCCGGGATGTGATATC
>CAYXDM010000050.1:9092-13711 GCA_964463595.1 uncultured Aequorivita sp.
GTAAAATCCACAAAAGTTTTGTTTGAGGACAGCCCAGAGCCCCAGGCCAGCAACCTATTGCTAAGTCCCCTTTTTGTTCTTGGAATAATCGGACTAGCAATTGTCCTTATTACTATCAAGGATTTCAGAAAAGGAACTAGAAGCCGGTATTTGGACCTGGGAATTTTTCTCTTTACAGGATTGATCGGTTTCCTCCTCTTGTTTTTATGGTTTGCCACGGATCATACCACCACTGCAAATAATTACAATCTTCTTTGGGCTTTTCCTGTTTCTGTCTTTATGCTCGGCCTAATTACCCAGAAAAAAGGATCCCAATTTTTGAAAAGATACGTTGTTCTGCTTATTTTACTTCTGGCTCTCCTGGCTCTCCATTGGATAACCGGCGTGCAGGTTTTTGCCATTGGCCTCCTGCCCTTTCTAATAGCCTTGTTTTTTCGCTATATTTATCTGTTCATATTCCTTAACAAGACCGAGACGCCGTAACAAATTGAGTCAACCTTAAATTAATCCGGTGTTCGATTTGTCAGGATTGACAGGCTGTTTTCCGCGAATGATGGAATTTTTCTAATATGCCTCGGAAACATTATTCGTGGATTCGATTGCCACAATAAAACATTTAAAGCAAATTCGAGTTGCATCATAGATCGTGGTTTGGACCATTTGTAGAGCCAAAAAAAATTGGTCCAAAGTATAATTATTTTACTCTGGACCAATTAAGGCATTTAATTCCGTTTGAATTCTCCCTTCGGCACTAATTTAAGAATGGGAGTTCTGAGGGGGTTACAAAACTACATTTTAATCACTCTTTTCAAGGTGACCATATTTTCTGTTGTGATCTTTATAAAATAATTCCCCGCTCTTAGATTTTCAGTGTTTATCTGAATTGAGTCGCCATTTACCGGCAGTTTCAACAAACTTTGCCCCAGGACATTAATAATCTCTACCGACTCAAGCTGGGTCGTTGCTTCCACATTTAAAATTGACCTTGCGGGGTTTGGATAAACGACCAGGCCATCAATCGAATTTTCATCTATTCCCACAAGCGCTTCGGTGGTAAACGAGAATACCTCGCCATAAACCCCTTCGCCACAGGTATTCGTCGCCTTTACTCTCCAGAAGTACTCTGTGTTGCCATTCAAGTTCCTGACGTCGGCAGTGGTAGTTGCCGAGGTTCTCTGGGTAACCAAATTGGTGAAACCGGGGTCGGTTGCCAATTGGAAGATATATTGTTCGGCATCCATGCCCGCATCTTCCCAACTGAAAATAATATTAACGGGCTGTTCCACCGCACCATCCGCTGGAAATACCGGTGTAACACCAGCAGGTTGGGGGTTGGTAATGTGCAGGATGGGATATAGGTTTACCGTTTGGGAGCTTCCGGTAGCGGTTACCCTTATTTGATAGTCTCCAAAATTCAGGGTGTCAATACCGTTTAAAGTAAGGATGACAGAACCCGACGAATTTAAGGAAGTAGGTGTTATAGTAGCTGTTACGCCAGCAGGTAGGTCAGAGACTGAAAAGTTGACCGTATCGGAAAAGCCATCGCTAAACTCAAGATCAATCGCATAGGTTGCATTAGAACTCTCGGTTGGACAGAACTGTTGCATCCCTTGGTGGGTGGATACTGCAAAGTCCTCGCGGACTATTCCAGAAACGATCAATGAAAAAGCCTGTGGATTGTTCAGGTTCCCTTTATGGGAAACTCTTATAATGTATTCGCCGCTGGCATTTTCAATTTCAATTTTTTCAATGTTATCAACGCTATTATCTCCAGTAGTCGCTCGGGCATTCGGAATTTCTGGATTGAGTTTCCAGGGATAGAAGGTTTCTCCTCCATCCTCGGAAATGCGGAGATCAAGGTCGTTTACAAGTTTTGGAAGATTCCAATCTTCTATCCCCTGTTGGTGGACGGTACCAGGAAGGTCGGTCCAGGTTATGGATGCTACCAGATCATTGATCCCATCCGATTGTACCGAAAAGGTATAGACTTCATCTTGGGCAAGTTCCTCTTCAATAATTACGGAGGTATCGCCGTTATTGGTAATCACTTCCGCCGCTCTTTCGGTGTTCATCAACCCCCAACCAAATCTATAGTCCGGACCTGGCTGGCTCCCGGCCTCGTCGGCGGTGTGGAGCACCAGACCTCTTAACGTAGAGCTGAGCATATATGAGCCGTTAAGGTTATTGTGATGTTGCTGCAACAAAAGCAAACTTCCCGCCACATTGGGCGACGCCATGGAAGTTCCGTTATATCGGGAATAACTGGTATTTGAGGAGGCAGTGGATGACAATACCTGAACCCCTTTGGCCGAAATATCGGGCTTAATCCTCCCGTCGTCCGTGGGTCCCCAACTGCTGAAGTTGGACATGATCACACTGAAAGGGCTGGTATAGTTCAATACCTCATATACTGCTGCGGTAACAAGGGTATTTTTCGAAACTGCCTTGTCCGTCAAATAATCATAGCCAAAATCCCCCGTATTCACCCCAGATTGGCGGTCATTTCCAGCGGAGGTTACTGGTAGATAATAAGGTGCATTATAAGCTATATTGTCAATATTTCGGGCATTTCCGTCATAATATCCCAGATACCACAAGGGTAAATTTTCAATTCTAAGCCCATAGGAATGGTTTGAAACCAATAGGCCATCTGCGGCCGCATTGATCATCTCAGATTCATCATTGAGAAAGTCATAGGCATTCAAATGGGCCTCGGGCGCCATTCCTTTGGCCTCTCCTCCCCTAACAGCTCCCGTACCAATCAAAGTTCCCCCAACGTGGGTAGCGTGATCGCTCAAAGTTGGAGGGGAATCCATTTGGGTTACCCTATTTTGAAGTAAAACATGGCTGGCCCGGGTTCTACCGCCATCCCACATTCCCACTATCATGTTTTCACCATTAAGATCCAAACCGGCCGAGCCACCAGTATGCACCCGATCGGTCCGGGTGGTAATGCCCGCGCCCCGGTTATGGGTTTCGTAATATTTCGGATATTTACCCTCAACAACACCCACCAAAATGGAAATACCTCCATCTGGTTTTTCAATAATTTCGGGCCAACCATAAATAGTGGCCAGGCGGAGGGCCTCTTCGCGTTCGGCCTTAAAGTTTTTATCGAATTCGAGTTCTAGATCCTTGAGCAGGGACAGATCGTAATTACTGGTTATTTCCGCCCGTTCCTGCGCCGTCTGGGCGGAAACAAAACTGAACGAAAACAATAGAACGGAAATAACAGTTAAGGAGAATTTATTCATGGGAATAAGTTTTTATTTTGAAAAAAATTGAAGAATGCAAAAATATCCAAAATTTTTGGATTTCATTCATAAAAGATACAGCTATCTGGAAATGAGTCCTTATTGACCCCTATAAAAAATTATGGTACTCAGGGTTTTAATGATAATCACAACATCCAAAAAAAGACTTCGGTGTTTGATATAATACAGGTCATATTGCAGTTTTTCGAGAGAATCCTCCTGGCAGTTGCCATACCTGGCATTGACCTGCGCCCAGCCAGTAATTCCGGGCCTTACCAAATGTCTGACTTCATAAAAGGGAAGATTTTCCACCAGACCCTCAACAAATTCGGGACGTTCGGGCCGTGGGCCAATAACGCTCATTTCTCCCTTTAGGACGTTCAGGAATTGGGGCACTTCATCAAAACGGGATTTTCTCAAAAACCTACCGAATCTTGTAACCCGGATATCCCCGTCCTCCGCAAATTGAAACCCATTTGCCTCGGCATTTTTAACCATACTTCGGAATTTATACACTTTAAAAAGTTTACCATTCCGCCCCACCCGGGTTTGAGTGAACAAAAGACTGCCCCTGTTGCCGATTAGATTTCCGATCAATACTATCGGCAAAAGGAGGATTCCAATAACCAATCCTAGAATGCCCAAGATCAGATCCAACATTTTACTGGAAAAAAGATAGAACTTATTCTGATTGTTCCGGCTAAAGGGAAAATACCGATAAAAATCACCTCTCACATATTGGAGAGGAATCTTATGGGTTAGCTCCTCATAAACTTGGGCATATTCCCGGATGGAAATGCCAGTTTCCAGTAATCTTACCAACCTGTTGTTCAATTCCATGGACATTCCTTCCGACCCGCATGTACATACTATGATCTCAGAGATATCCCTATTTTTGGCCTTCGCTAAAAAATCATCCAAACCGAGAGCGGGAATTCCAAACCGGTTTGCGCCGGAATATCCCCGGTCTGAAATTTCAAAATAATTTATCACCCTATAATAAGGATCGGATTTTTGGAGCGAGGCCACTATCCCATTCACATCCCCCCCGTGGGCTACCAATAAAACTCTCTTGTGAAACCTAGGGGCGGAAATAAAAACGATATAGGTATATCGCCAAATGAGCAATGCCACATTTATTGTTAAAAAGAAATAGACAATTTGCAATCTATTGGACGGCAAACTTGGAGTAAAATATGGGGTAAGCAAATAAAACAGCACCGTTACGGATGAGGTAAGGACTACATTTTTTACTACGATAACAAAATTACTGGCTTTTTGCAGATCATATAATTCAAAAATGGTGGCAAACACGGTGAGATATAAGGCCAGGACGATAGACCACATCCAATGGGTGGCTTTTAT
>CAYXDM010000051.1:0-13548 GCA_964463595.1 uncultured Aequorivita sp.
CCAAAAGTAGGAGGGATCCCCGCATTTGAAATTGCCGCCAGAAAACCGATTACCGCAACGGGAAGCAGTACTTTCCGCAATCCGGATATTTTGGTGATATTTCTGGTATGTGTGGCGTGGTCAATAATTCCGGTAATCAAAAACAAGGCAGCCTTGTACAGAGCGTGCACCAAAATAAAAATGCAGGCCGCCAATAGTGCTTCCTCTGAGCCAAGTCCTGTAAGGAATACCATTACGCCAAGTGCAGAAATGGTGGAATAGGCCAATATGGCCTTTAAATCGGTATTAAAGAAAACTTGAACGGCCGCGTAAACCATGGTAATGGCTCCTACTGCAATCAATGTATAATGCCATATTTCTGGTCCGCTCAGAATTGGTGTGAAGCGCATCAATAAATACACGCCCGCTTTCACCATGGTTGCCGAATGGAGATAGGTGGAAACAGGGGTAGGAGCGCGCATGGCCCCGGGAAGCCAAAAATGGAAGGGAAACTGTGCAGATTTGGTAAAGGCCGCTCCAAACAAAAGGAATATCATCGGCAAATAATAGTGGCTTTGGGCAATGATTTCCTTGGAATCCAAAATTTCAGAAATATTATAGGAGCCCGAAACGCTACCCATCATCAGGGCAAAGGCCAAGAACAAAACCCCGCCAAAACCCGTTATTGAAAGCGCAACGATAGCAGATTTGCGCGACGCCCGCTCGTTATTGTTAAAGCCAATCAGGAAAAACGAGCTGATGCTGGTCAATTCCCAAAAGACAAAGAGGGTGACAATATTGTCCGATAGGACCAACCCAAGCATGGAGGCCATAAACAACCCGAGATAGCCGAAAAAACGGTCGAAATATTCATGGCCCTTGAGATATTCGGAAGCGTAGGCAAAGACCAAAAACCCAATACCGCTGATCAAAAGAACAAAAATCATGGAAAGGCCATCCAGGGTAAAATTGAGGTTTACCCCAAAGGATGGAATCCAGGAGATATTTTGAACTACAGTACCACCTTTTGAAATTGGTTCAATATATTGCAGGAAATACAGGAAAATACCCAAAGGTACGGTTGCAAAAAAAACAGAAAAACGCCGTTTAAGAAATCTTCCGAAAAAGACCAAAACAAGGGCGAATACAATTCCTGCAAGTATGGCTCCTAACATAAACAATTCGGTTTGAAGCGAAAATAATTCAATTTTAAAAAGGGGGCACCTTACAACATCAAATTTATCAAAGAGTTATTAAGAATATTTAAAATATAAGGAAACTGAACCATTAGAAACTTTTTGTTTTTCAGACAATCCAGAACTTGAGAGCTAAACTTGTCCCCCTACCGCACGCTGCCAAAATTAATTATCTTTACGGAATGGCTCCAAATTTTCGGGCCTTTAATAAAATGATATGCGATATTCTGCAAAAATGCTTCGCGATGATGCGTTAATTGGGCGAACCATAGTAGTTACTGGCGGAGGAAGCGGTCTTGGAAAGGCCATGGCCACTTACTTCCTGGAATTGGGTGCCAACGTGGTCATCACTTCCCGGAATCTGGAAAAATTGATGGCCGTTAAATCGGCACTCGAATCGCAGACTGGTGGGAAAGTCCTGGCAGTACAATGTGATGTCAGGAATTATGAAGAAGTAGAGGCCATGGTCCAGGCCTCCATGAAGGAATTCGGGAAAGTGGATGCACTCCTGAACAATGCCGCAGGAAACTTTGTTTCACCCACCGAGAGGCTTTCCGCAAATGCCTTCGATACTATTATCGATATTGTTCTGAAAGGGACAACAAACTGTACCCTTGCCTTTGGAAAACATTGGATCGATAAAAAGGAAACCAACAAATCGGTCTTGAATATAGTAACGACCTATGCGTTTACCGGTTCAGCCTATGTGGTTCCCAGTGCAACGGCAAAGGCAGGGGTCCTGGCCCTGACGCGTTCGCTGGCGGTGGAATGGGCAAAATACGGCATCCGGTTTAACGCCATAGCCCCGGGACCTTTCCCGACCAAAGTGGCTTGGGACAGATTATTGCCAGGTGATCTCGGGGATAAATTTGACCTTGCGCAAAAAGTTCCGTTGAAGCGGGTAGGGGAGCATCAGGAACTCGCCAATCTTGCCGCTTACCTAATCTCTGATTTTTCGGCCTATATCAATGGCGAGGTAATCGTAATTGATGGTGGTGAATGGCTGAAGGGAGCCGGCCAATTCAATTTATTGGAAGAAATTCCACAGGAAATGTGGGAAAGGTTGGAAAAGATGATCCGAGCGAAAAAATCAAAATAAACAATCACGACCGTCTCAGGTCACCTCCCAAGTCTCACCTGCCTTTTCACAGGGATACCAAAAATGATTTTCTATCCACATAAATAATTGTACTTTTATGCCCTCAAATTCCAAGGAAATTAATGGGTAAAATTATTGCAATTGCAAACCAAAAAGGAGGTGTGGGCAAGACCACGACCTCGGTAAATTTAGCGGCATCACTGGGCGTTCTGGAGAAAAAAGTATTGCTCATTGATGCCGATCCGCAGGCCAATGCTACTTCGGGCCTGGGTATTGATGTGGAAGCCGTGGAGCTGGGGACCTACCAGTTGCTGGAGCACAGTGCAAATGCAAAGGAAGCCATCGTACCCACCAATTCCCCGAATTTGGATCTGATCCCTTCCCACATAGACCTTGTGGCCATTGAGATAGAACTGGTGGATGTAAAGAATAGGGAGTATATGCTGAAAACTGCTATCGAGGACCTGAAAGAGGAGTATGATTACATCCTAATTGATTGCGCACCTTCGTTGGGGCTATTGACCCTGAATGCGCTAACAGCTGCAGATGCAGTAATTATCCCCATCCAATGTGAATACTTTGCCCTGGAAGGATTGGGGAAATTGTTGAACACCATAAAAAGCGTCCAGAAAGTGCACAATCCCAATCTCGACATTGAAGGTTTGTTGTTGACGATGTACGATTCCCGTCTGCGCCTGTCCAACCAGGTGGTTGATGAGGTGAAAAAGCATTTTGACGAAATGGTCTTTGATACAATCATACAGCGAAATGTTCGTTTAAGTGAGGCACCAAGTTTTGGAGAGAGCATCATCAGTTACGACGCCGCCAGCAAGGGAGCCGAGAACCATCTAAGTTTGGCACGCGAGCTAATCCGGAAAAACGAAAAAATATAAATGGCCAAAGCAACCAAAAAACAAGCCCTAGGTCGGGGTCTTTCCGCATTGTTGAAGGATCCATCAAACGACATAAAATCCGTTTCGGACAAAAATGCCGACAAGGTGGTAGGCAGTATCGTTGAACTGGAGCTGGGCAGTATTGAGGTAAATCCATTTCAACCACGAAGCAGCTTTAATGAAGAATCGCTTAGGGAACTGGCTTCGTCCATCAAGGAATTGGGAGTTATCCAGCCCATTACGGTACGCAAATTGGAATTTGACAAATACCAATTGGTCAGCGGTGAGCGCCGTTTTCGGGCGTCGAAATTGGTGGGGCTTACCACCATCCCTGCGTATATCCGAATAGCCAATGACCAGGAATCATTGGAAATGGCTTTGGTGGAAAACATTCAAAGACAGGATCTGGATCCCATTGAGATCGCCCTTTCATACCACAGATTGATAGAAGAGGTAAACCTTACCCAGGAAGAACTCAGTGAAAGAGTAGGGAAGAACCGGTCCACCATAGCCAATTACCTCCGATTGTTAAAACTGGACCCCATCATCCAAACGGGAATGCGCGATGGGTTTATAAGTATGGGCCACGGCAGGGCATTGATCAATATAGAGAATCTTGGAGATCAGCTGGATATATATGAAAAAATCCTCGGCCAAAATCTTTCGGTCCGCGATACCGAAGCCTTGGTGCGCAGATTTAAGGATCCAGGACCACCTGCCCCGCAAAAAGGGATGTTGCCCCCTTTTGCCAAACGCGCAAAAAAGGAATTGACGGATTTGTTTGAAACCCCCATTGATATTAAGGTAACAAAATCGGGCAAGGGCCAGTTGGTAGTGCCGTTTAAAAACCAAGAAGACTTCCATCGTATTTTGGAGCTTTTACAAAGTGGGAAATAAATTTCTAAATATTTTTTTTTTAATCTTCGCCACATCAACAATGGCGCAGGTATCCGATTCTTTAAATGTCAATACCGAAAAAAGGGCCATTGTAATAAAGGATTCCCTTTTTTCGGAAGTTGAATACGATCCCTTGGCGCCCTCGCGTGCAGCCTTTTATTCAGCCGTACTTCCAGGATTGGGACAGGCCTACAACAAAAGATATTGGAAAATCCCGATCATTTACGCCGGAATGGCCAGTGGCGTTTATTTTTATAAAAAACAGAACGAGGATTACCACAGATTTCGAAACGCCTATAAGAGAAGACTCGCCGGCTATACGGACGATGAATTTTATGGGGATGGAACTGAGCCCATCATTTCTGATGAAAGATTGATCAATGCCCAAAGATCTGCTCAAAAAAACAAGAGTGTCAGTATTATCGTAACAGCAGCTTTTTACCTTCTCAATATAATCGATGCCAATGTGGATGCGCATCTGCGGCAATATGAAGTGAGGGAGGATCTATCGCTTCAGCCCAATCTGGAAATAAATCCATTTGATGCACAGTTGCAGTATGGGATGTCGTTGACGTTTCGGATTAATTGAGTATAGAGCGATGAATTCTGATATTTCTCATATACAGCCCACATCAAACAAAATGAAAATAGCACTTCTTGGTTATGGAAAAATGGGGAAGACCATAGAGAAATTGGCTTTGGAAAAGGGCCACTCCATTGTTTTTAGAAGCAGCAGCGATTCTTCTGAGGGAAGAATCGCGGACGCTGGGGTGGCAATCGAATTTTCTGCCCCTGGGGCTGCGGCCAAAAATATTTCTGAAGCCCTGAAAACCGGGACCCCAGTGGTATCGGGAACCACGGGATGGCTGGACCACTTTGATGAAATCGCCGCTCTCTGCGACAGCTGTAACGGTAGTTTTATTTATGCGTCCAATTTCAGCATAGGTGTCAATCTTTTTTTCAATATAAATGAATATGTGGCAAAGTTGATGGCACCGTGGAAGGATTATGAGGTTTCTGTGGAAGAAATACATCACTTTGAAAAGAAAGATGCCCCCAGCGGTACGGCAATAACGATTGCGGAGAAAATATTGGATCACAGCCACCTCAAATCCTGGGAGTTAGGTGCCCCCGGCGAAAATATTTTAGGCATAACAGCCAAGAGAGAGGAAGATGTAAAGGGAACCCACATTGTTTCCTACCAGTCTCCAATAGATTCTATTTCCCTAAAACACGAGGCCCATTCCCGGGAAGGTTTTGCCATTGGCGCAATCCTGGCGGCAGAATGGCTGTTGGGAAAAAAAGGGATTTTCACAATGAAAGATGTCCTGGGATTCAAAAATTGATGGATCTAAAAGTTGTCAATTTCAATAGATCATAAAAAATAGGAAATAACAATAGAAAATTGTAATATGAGTTGGACAGGTTGGTTTATATTCTTTTTAATAGTTCAGGTAGTCCACTTTGCGGGTACCTGGAAACTGTATCAGGCGGCGGGAAGAAAAGCTTGGGAAGCGGCTGTTCCTATATACAATGCGGTGGTCTTGATGAAGATTATCAATCGCCCCAGATGGTGGACCATTTTGCTGTTTGTGCCCATTGTAAACCTGATCATGTTTCCGGTGGTGTGGGTGGAAACCCTTCGCAGTTTTGGCCGCAATTCAGCTATGGATACCTTCCTTGTGCTCATTACCTTCGGATTTTATATTTATTATATCAACTACACCCAAAAAGTTTCCTTAATTGAAAACAGGAGCCTAAAACCAAGAACGTCAACAGGCGAGTGGGTGAGTTCAATTTTATTTGCGGTGGTAGCGGCCACTATTGTGCATTCGTATTTTATGCAGCCGTTCACCATTCCTACTTCCTCTCTCGAGAAAACCCTGTTGGTAGGCGATTTTCTTTTTGTGAGCAAATTCCATTACGGTGCACGGGCGCCCATGACGCCCATTTCCTTTCCCATGGTGCACGATACCATTCCCGTGGCAAAGGTGAAGTCCTATCTGCCAGAACCTCAGATTCCGTATTTCAGGTTCCTGGGCTTTCAGGAAATAAAGCGCAATGACATAGTGGTCTTCAACTGGCCGGTAGATACGGTGAATGCCTTCCAGCAATATGGGGACGGCAAATATTACTACAAACCCATAGACAAAAAATCGAATTATGTGAAACGGGCCGTTGGTCTCCCCGGCGATTCGTTGGAAGTGCGGGACGGACTTGTGTTCATTAATGGACAGCAAAACCAATTGCCCGATAGGGCCAGACTCCAGTTCCGGTATGCCCTGCGAACTACTGGCCAAATCAATCCGCAGTTGCTCGTAAATCGATACGACATTACGGACGGATATGAATATGATCCCGAAAATAGCGTATATTATTTTAGGGCAATCTCCAATGAATCCATGGAATTAATAAAGAACAATCCAAGTGTTCTGGAAGTAATCCCCTTAAAAGCAACAAAAGGGCAATGGGATCGGGGAATTTTTCCCAACCACGGCGCATTTCCCTGGAACAATGATTTTATGGGCCCGCTTTATATCCCCCAAAAAGACGCCAGTGTAGCCATTACTCCGGAATCCATCCCTCTTTATAAGAGGATTATCGAAGTTTATGAGGGCAGTGAAATAGGCATTGAAAATGTCATCACCCAAAGCGGTTCCGAAGTGCTTCTAAACGGCAGCCCGATTACTAAATACACCTTTAAAATGGACTATTACTGGATGATGGGAGATAACCGCAACAACAGTGAGGATGCCAGATCCTGGGGGTTTGTCCCCTTCAATCACGTGGTGGGGAAACCCGTGTTTATTTGGATGAGCTGGGACGGCATCAACGGGAAGGTAAGATGGGACCGGGTGTTTACCACCGTGGGCGGAAGCGGAAAACCCGTATCCTATTTGATGTATTTTGTGATTTTGGTAATTGGCTATTTTGTCTTCGACTTTTTCAGGAAACGGAAGAAATCGACAGGAAAGTAGGCCTTACTTTTATATCCGAATCCTAAGATTCCCCGGAAGTTAGGAGTCGGTCCGTCAAGAAGCATTAACGGAAATAAGATTATTTATCCAGCTCTTTTAATAGATCGTTTAGATCCAATGCCCTTGTGTACATGTGCAGGGAGCCATCTGGATGATGTGGCCATTGTTCTTGTGGTCGATCCCAATATAACTCCACTCCATTTCCATCGGGATCATCGAGGTACAACGCCTCCGAAACCCCATGATCGGATGCGCCGGTAAAAGGATACTTTGCACGGTGTAGCCTGTCCAAAATGACGGCCAGATCCCTTCGGGTGGGAAAAACTATTGCCGTATGGTATAACCCAACCCCATATCGCGGTGAGGGAGGAGCATCCTTACTGTTCCAGGTGTTCAGGCCAATATGGTGGTGGTACCCTCCAGCCGAGAGAAATGCTGCCTGGTCGCCATACATGGTGGTTATCTCAAAGCCTAGGAGATCGCGATAAAACTTCAGGGACCGATCTAAATTCGATACTTTTAAATGCACGTGCCCAATCCGGGTTTGTGCCGGAATTATATAGGTGTCCTTTTCTGGATTTGATTCTGCGTTATTCATGAGCTTTGGCTTTTTAGGGGTTTAAATTCCTGACCCCACAAAGTTACGATGGCAACTTTGTGCTTGTCATTGATTTATGTTAAAAAACGACTTTTAAGCCAAATGAACAGAACTCATAGCTTGGTCTTCTTCGGAAATTCAGCACTATGGCAAGATCCCTTAAAGGCCAACCAGGTCTAAAAACTTAAGTCCGAAGATAACAGCGCCCATACTGTGGCCACTGTGATAGGAACGCACATAGTCAATTCTGAGGAATCTGAAACTGCCCAACCCCACGTTGTCCAGACCGATGGAAAATTCGGAATAGGGTTTTTGTTCGGCCGTACCAAGGAGATGTCCGCCCACTACCAAATTGAAATTAAGCTGATTGATGCCGGGGATTTTCCCCAAGATCCATCCCCGGAAATCGTGTTCCAAATGGCCTTCAAAATAACTGTCATTGGTACTGAATTGGTAATAGGGCATCAAGTTGAAAACGTTCGTGTAGTTTGTGGAAGTCCCCACCCGGGTCTGGTTTCCGTTGAAGTGCTTGAAGTCCACAAAAGAGATTCCATCCCCGTTCGAAAAAGTCCCTCCCTTGAGATTGTAATAAAATTCCCCCTTATTTCCAAGCGAAATGGATTGCCTCAACCCTCCTTCAAAGTGTGTGTAATCATATCGGCTTTCGCTTGGGGCGGTACCGTTTTCCAAAGTAAGGGTCAAGGTTGGGTATTTGTTTTCCCCAATATTCAATTTCATATCGGGATTGGAATAATACTTCTGGGCGAAATTTATGGAAGCCCTGATTACGGACTTGACAATTGTGTGTTCCGTAATGGCCGCCGTGTCAAAATCGGTTGGAGCCAAGGGGTTGTTGCTGGTATATTCTACATCCTCCCGAGGAAACATTACATAATCGGTATTATTGAATAGCGGTTTTCGGTTTTCATAGCCCACGGAAGCGGAAAGATGAAGCCCGTTAAAGATTTCCTGGCTGTAGCCCAATCGCCCATAGTTCAGCTCATACAGTTTCATATAATTTCTTTCAAAGGAAAGCGTCGCCACTGTGTTGATAAATGGTGAAATAGGTTCGTTGGGGTTGAACTGCGCCACCGTGCTGCCTCCCATGATCCAAAGGCGCAATTTGTCCTTCCAGTTAAAATTTCTGAGGATAAAGCCGTTAATGCGCAATCTGTCCTCGGCCAGACCGTATTCTGCCTGTACCGTAGTGGAAAGCAGATTGGTTTGGTTCTCGTCGTACCATTTTCTATAAGATAATCCGGCCTTGCTGTTCCAGCCTTGCACAGTGTTGAAGTTAATCTTCATCAGGGGGCCCTGGTATCCGATGGACCATTTTTCGTAGGAGTTCCTATAGGTATAACCCGTCAGCACGGATAAAATCCCGCCCTTATTTGATTTAGCGTCTATCGAATCCAGATAAGGCCTGGAGCGCCTTAGCACCTGGAGGCTGTCCCTTCGTATATAATCCTTTAGTTCCTCGTTGGTCAACGGAACCGGTCGTATTCCCTTCCAAAATAGGCTATCCTTTTTGTTTGCGCCATCTTCAAATGAAAGCACTTCATTGGTAAAGGATTTTTGGGTGAAATTGGGTTTAAAATCATAATTTGAATAAACCGCGGTAAACCTGCCATCGCCCTTCATTCCCAGCAGCCCAAACCCAAAGTCGATGGTCTGGGAGAGTTTTACCCAGAAATCATTACTGGAATCGAATCTATAGTTCTGCTTTACGGTCAAATCGTTCACAAAGGGAATTTGGATGGCCGCCCCCGTAGTGGAAAGTTCAATGCCGTAGAGCTGCCAGTCATCCTCCACAATATAGATAAAGCCGTGCCAGACCCTGTCTTTGGGACGGCGAGGAATAACTTCGATTTTATTGATGAGCTTGGAGCCTTCATAAAAAACTCCGTCCAATCGATATTGGTAATAGGCCAGGGCATTATTGGCAATGGGGGATACCAGGGCCATGTTCATATCTATGGTATTTTCATAAAATGACAGGTTCGCACTTTGGGCACTGTTAAAACTAAATCCATTGTCATTGCCACTTACCTTGCTGGCAATGATTTTTTCGGTGAACTTATTCGGTTTTTGATACGCTATTTCCGAAATGGTCTCTGAAAGATAAACAATGCCCGTACGGGTAGAATCCAGGGCTCCGTCAAAGTCACCCACTTCCTGGCCAAAAATTTTATCAGGAATGTCCTTTACGCGCCACAGGCCACGGGAATAAAAGTTGGCCGTATATTCACTGAGCCTCTCCAGATTTTCCTTTCGTTGCGCTATGGTGTTCTGGATAATCTGATAGGCAGGATCTTCCTTTGAATGTATAACCACTTCATCCAGGCTCGTCGTTTCCTCGGTTAATGTGATGTTGAGAATATAAGGGAAAGAAGTGGGGGAAATAGACTTCGTTGCAGATTTGTATCCCAAGAACTGAAAAACGATTTGGTATTCACCCGGCGCATTAATACCCAGGGAATAGTTGCCATCGTCGTTGGTAGTAGTGCCCGTATAAGTATCCTGAAGATAGATGTTTACATTGGACAATGGTTCCCCGTTGGGATCGGTTACCTTTCCTACCACTTGGGCCGATAGACTGGTGGAAAAGAGAATAAAGAAGAGTAGAAGTTTCTGCAAAACGGACTTTTTTGGTTGGGTTTGAGGTGCGAAATATACAAAAAATACATTGTGGAATTTAACATCCATACCCTTCGTAAAATTTAGGGGTCCAAAGAAAATCCTCCCTCACAAGAACCTCATGAAAAATACATTATACCACTGATTTCCAGTAGGTTTACGTAAAGCTATTTAAAGCTTAACTTTTTTGTTCCTTGTTGAAATAGACCAAATAATAATACATTTGTTTTTCTTCGTCCCAGCCCTTTTCGATAAATTTTTCCGCACTTTCAGGATTGATAAAATCCATTTTGATCTGGATATTGGTATCGAGGTTGATCACATTTTTGATCTTTTTCCGAGCCGCTGTAACGGCCGTATTGGCAATGGGAAAAGTGGTTAGATCCTCAATGCTGTATTTGGGTGCCTTTTCGGTTTTATAGTGTCTAAACTCGGGGATAAGATCCGGATTGTCCATAACCTCATTCAAAAAGGATGTTTCCTCAAAGTTGTCATTTTTGGCAAAATGGTTTACGGCCCTGTTCATGAACATAACCTCCTGCTTTTTGTCCTCTGCGGGCAAAACCACATCCTTGGCAAAGTCCTGACAAAATTTTAAGTATTTCTTTGTGTAAAAATTGTCATCCGCAAGGGCTTCCACTCCCAAGAAATTTTCCAACCAATACCGTGTGTCATAGCGATTGCTGTCCACGGAAAGAATCTTATAGCCTTCTTCCTTTTCCGAATTAAAAATAATGCACCCTTTGTCCAGTTTGTTCAGGTTTACGCCTTGTTCCAAAATGGCGTCCAATTGATTTTCCTTTTCTGAAAACTGAAGGAAATCCTGCTTCAGTTCACTTTTAAAAATTCCGATCGCATCCATTTTCTGATTGTCCAGTTGAACGTTCTCGAGATATGCCACATAAACCTCTCCGTTCTTTATATGTGGATGCTCGGACTGGTCAAAAAGATGTTTGGTGATTTTCTTGGAGTGTTCATGGATATTTCCGGGATTTTCGAAGATAGCGACCGCAAGATTGTACAATTCGTGGAATTCCAGATCTGCCTCGTGGGAGAAATGAAAATAGTTCTCCTCTTTCTCCCGAAAGGGTTTCAGAAAAAATTCCTTTAACAGGGGACTTAATTCATCGTCCAATCGATAGGGTTGGGAAGAAAGAAATATAGGTTCGTTCCGGCTTTTGTTGCCCACACGGTGGATGGAAAGGGATGCAATGTGGGTACTGAATAAGTTTATCATTTAGGAATATGGGGTATTTAATAATGAATGAAGATAGGGGATATGGCTGCTATCTGGTTAATTCCAATTTTCGTCGAAGCCGAGGCTGTCGTAATCTTCGGGATCCAGGTCAAATTCTTCTTCGAAATCGCTTTCAAAATCGTCTTCTGGATCTATTTCCTCGGAAGTGAATTCCTTTTCGGGTGCTTCCTCAGGTATTTGTCCGTGGGCGAACATTAAATTCGGGTACGGAATCCCTTCTTCCCCTTCGCCTATATCCGCCAATTCCACCATAAAGGTCCACATACTCAAAAAGTCGTAGATATATATCATTTTTGTTTCCTCCCTGGAAACGACGTCCTCAATAAGGGTCTCGCCCATAACCCGCACTTCGCCGGGTTCTTCGCCCAAATCGAAAAGGCAGATTTCCTCGCCTTCCTCCCAAAATTCATTGCTTTTATAAAAGGACGCCATTTCCTGACCGTCGAACCCAAAAGCTTGGGTGATAGCATTGTGTAAATCTTCCAAGGTATCGGAGGATTGGATTTCGATGTCGCGGAAAACGTCTTCGTCGGTATCGAGGATTATTCTGAAACGGTAAATCATTTTTGACTGTTGTTTTAAAAATGCAAAGTTAAATAAAATGTGGGCGCTTTTCAGGCCGTACTGAATCTTTTCACCTGAAGGTCCTATTTTGAAAACCTGTGCAAAACAAAGGTCAAAGAGGCCAATAAAAAGAAGGCCACGACCTGGTGCAGCACGCCAAGGACTACCGGCACATGGAACAACAAGGTGAACACCCCAAGGGTGAACTGCACCAAAACCAGTATCACAAGTAAATTGATTCCATGTTGCTGGGGTTTTGTAAGCTTCAGGTTCTTTGTCTTATACCAAATAAAGAATATCATCCCGACAACCACATAGGCCAAATACCTATGGATAAACTGCACCCCACTTTTGCCTTCAACGAAATTTCTCCACAACTGACTTTGTTCAATGTAAACAGTCTCGTGTATTAGTTTGCCATCGTTCATCAGGGGCCACGTATTGTGGATCAATCCTGCGTGGAGTCCGGCCACAAAGGCGCCCCAGATAATTTGGATAAGGAGTATGGCCATGGTCCAGCGAATAATGTTGCGGATGGGTTTGTTGATTGCCTTATTGACCGGATACCACAGATCCAGTGCTACCCAAAGGGTATAGGCAAAGGTGATAAAGGCTGTGATGAGATGCATCGCCAAACGATAATGGCTCACATTGGGTTGGTCCACCAGGCCGCTTTTTACCATATACCAACCTAAAAATCCTTGAAAACCGCCTAGGGCCACCAGAATGAGACATTTTTTAATTGTGGGTTTTGAGAGCTGTTTTTTAAGAAGGAAGTAAAGAAATGGGATGATAAACACGATTCCCAATAACCTCCCCAAAACGCGGTGGATCCATTCCCAGAAGTAGATAAATTTAAAATCTTCCAATTCAAAATGGAAATGTTTTTTTTGATATTCAGGAAACTGTTTATAGTGTTCAAATTCCGCTATCCATTCCGCTTCATTCAGCGGTGGAATGGTTCCGGAAATAAGTTTATAACTGGAGATGGATAGCCCCGAATGGGTAAGCCGGGTAATGCCTCCCACCACCACCATCACGAAAATTAAAAAGCACCCCGTAAGGAGCCAGTATATTACCTTTTTGTTGTCTTTTTTTGCCACTTTATTTATTGTTTTGTGTTATTCCTGGGTTTTTAGGCCACGAATACACGAATTATATGTTTATCTTCTTTGTATTTTTTCCGTGTATTTGTGGTGGTTTTTTCCTGTGAATATACTTGGCCACGAATACACGAATTATATGTTTTTCTTCTTTGTATTTTATCGGTGTATTTGAGGTGGTTTTTTCCTGTGAATATCTTGGACCACGAATACACGAATTATTTTTCATGTGTTTCTTCTTTGCATTTTATCCGTGTATTTGTTGTGGTTTTTTCCTGTGAATATACTTGGCCACGAATACACGAATATTTTTTTATGTCTTGTTTCTCTTCATTTTATATTCGTG
>CAYXDM010000052.1:0-5312 GCA_964463595.1 uncultured Aequorivita sp.
GCTTTGTACATCTTTTCCAAATCGCCGGTATTTCCCCGGGAAAGGATCATATCGCGCAGGCGTTGCCCATTTTCACGGGTCAGTCCACCATTGTTTTCAAACCAATTGTAGGCATCGTGATGAAGCATTTCTGTCCACAGGTAGGAATAATATCCCGCGGCATAGCCTCCGGCAAAGATATGCGCAAAATACGTAGATCTATATCTTGGGGGCACCGCATGTACCACATCGAGCTTTGTTTTATTCAGTGCTTCCTTTTCAAACGCCGTTACATCGTCAATGTTTGTATTGTTCGGAATAGTATGCCACTGCATATCCAAATTAGAAGAAGCTAGATTCTCGGTTATACTATAGCCTTGGTTGAAGGTACCTGAATTCTTAATCTTATCTATCAATTCCTGGGAAATCTGCTCTCCTGTCTCATAATGGACCGCATAATTTTTTAGAACTTCAGGATACAAGGCCCAGTTTTCCATGAACTGAGATGGGAATTCAACAAAATCGCGTGCCACTGCCGTTCCTGAGAGAGACGGATATTGCTGGTTTGCAAAGAATCCGTGGAGGGCATGGCCGAATTCGTGGAACAAAGTTACCACTTCATCAAAAGTGAGTAAGGCCGGATTTCCCTCTGAAGGTTTTGGGTAATTGCACACGTTGTAAATAACGGGCTTCTTATCATATAGTTTTGACTGGGTAACGAAATTGGACATCCAGGCTCCTCCCCTTTTGCTCGGTCTGGCAAAAAAATCGCCATAGAAAAGTCCCAGTGGATCTCCGTTTTCCTCAAAAAGCTCATATACCACTACATCCTCATGATAAACGGGAAGATCCGTTCTTTCCTTAAAGGTAATGCCGTATAATTTCGTGGTGGCAAAGAACACCCCTTTTTCAAGAACGGTCTTTAGCTCAAAATAGGGTTTGATCTGTTCTTCATCCAGATCGTATTTTGCCTTCCGGACCTTTTCGGCATAATAATTCCAATCCCAAGGTTCCAGCGTAAAATCATGCCCTTCAGAATTAATCATTTTTTGGATTTCCTCAGCTTCCTCTTTGGCCTTGGCTGTACCTGCCGGAATGAGCCCCTCAAAGAACTTATTTACATTTTCGGGGGTTTTGGCCATGGTCTTCTGAAGGCTCCAGGCGGCATAATTGTCAAACCCCAGCAATGCGGCCTTTTGGGCCCGTAGGTCCACAATTTGTTTTACTATATCGCGGGTATCATGGGTGCCCCCGTCTGCTCGGGACCAACCTGCCTCAAATAGTTTCTCCCTGCTCGCCCTGTTTTCCATAGATTGCAATAAGGGCTGTTGGGTAGTGTTTTGAAGAGGAATGGTCCATCCCTTGCCATCCTCATTTTCCCTGGATTTCAAAACATCTTCGGAAACTCCTGCCAGATCTTCCTTATCGGTAAAGGTTACCCCACCCTCATTGTTGGCGGCCAAAAGGGTTTTTCCGAATTTTGTGACCAGAGTGGCCAACTTCGAATTTAAATCGGAGAGCTTTTCTTTATCTTCGGCAGAAAGGTTGGCGCCTGCAATTTCGAAGTCTTCATAATAGTTTTCGAGCAGTTTCACGGATTCGGGGTCCAGATCTAAGGAATCCCTTTTATTGTAAAGGGTCTTGAACCGTTGAAAAAGTTTTTCATTCAAATATATTGCATCCTGTTGTTGAGCAAATCTGGGAGCCATTCTATCATCAATTCCCTGAATCGTGTCATTGGTATGGGCAGATCCCATTGCGCCAAAAATCCGCCTTACCCTGTTCAATGTTTCCCCACTTTTTTCCAGGGCAACAACCGTATTTTCAAAAGTAGGCTCCTCCGGATCGTTCGCTATTCTGTCTATTGCTTCCCGCTGTTCGCGTATTCCCTGCAACAATGCCGGTTCAAAATGACTATTCCGGATATTGTTGAAATCCGGAGCAAAATACGGTAAGGTACTCTCCACGAGCAGCGGATTGATGGTATCGTTCATTGTCGCTTCATCATTGGTTTTTGTTTCTTTCGAATTGTTGCAGGCCGCAACTAAAACGGCGAGCATTAGAAAAGGTAAGGCTTTTTTCATCGTTGATTGGATTTTTAATAAGAATGTAAATATACGAAATGGGGAAGGATAATGAAATTCATGAAATTACTGGAAATGCGGCATAAAACCTTCCAACAGAATTCCCACGTTTTGCCGGAAATGGGGTCAAAAATATTTTTTATACTGATCCACCCTAAAATCAATAACCGTAAACTCGGGATTTTCAGCCTTCAATTTTTTATAAAGTTCCATACTGCCCACTGCCCTATTGGCAGACCCAGAAGGAGCTAGTAATGAAACAGTTTTAACGGACCTTCCATTATTGGGCAATTGAAACGTATGGATCCGCGGGGCTTTATTGGAGATCACCTTCATGTTAATGCCGTATTGTTTCAAATTTCTTCGGAAAAAATATTCTGGACCGTTCTTGCTGTTTCCTCCAGTGAAGAGCAAGGTATCTATTTTGGGATGATGCTGAAGGACTTTTACCAGATCACGAAGCTCCACGTCCTTCATTCCGATATCGGAGGCGTCCATCTTCTCTCTTTTTGCCGAAGCAACCATATCGCAAATCCCGATACCTCTTTGGTTGAGAAAATGCTCCCGCTGGGCAATGGCCTCGGCGGTGGTCTCAAATTTTAGGTCCAGATCGAAAATGCGATCCAAAATTACCCACAATTGTCCGTCGCCGCTGCCATAACAGAAATCCACATCCCTTTCCTTTAGTTCGCCAGTGGTAAAACGCGGCGGGGGTAAGGTTCCTACGATCAATTTTGTCGCAGTCTTGGGAATGTAGGGAGGATATGGGTGGATGTGGTGGAACATATATATGACACTTGAAAGCTTAAATTCGCGATCCGAATTTAAAATCGAGATTAGGAATTACCTGATAAAAACAGGTTCATTTTCATTTTCCGTATAGGCCTCGCTGTAGTTATAGCCTTCATAATCAAAGGCTTTTACATCTTCTAGCGTTTTAATGTCCCGGTCTATGGCATAACGGGCCATGCTGCCACGGGCTTTTTTAGCAAAAAAAGTGATTATCTTGAGTTTGCCATTTTTAAAATCCTTAAAAACTGGGGCAATCACCGGGACCTTTAACTTATTTCCATCAATGGCCTTAAAATATTCAACGCTGGCGAGATTTAAAAAAAGCTCGTCTTTTTCCAGTTCGTCATTTAGTTTTTGTGTCAAGGTATCTCTCCAAAACCCGTAAAGATCCTTATGGCGATCTATGGCAAGTTTTGTTCCCATTTCCAGGCGGTAGGGCTGCATTAAGTCCAACGGCCTTAGGATGCCGTACATACCCGATAGTATTCGAAGGGAATCCTGAAGCAGGTCAATTTTTTCTGAAGGAATGGTATAGGCATCCAGCCCCACATAGACATCTCCCGCAAAGGCGTAAATGGCCGGTCTCGCATTATCCTCGTTAAAAGGCGTGTGGAAATCTTTATATCGGTGGTAATTGAGCTCCGCCAACTTATGGCTGATATCCATCAATTCGGATATGGCCTTTTTACTTTTTCTTTGCAGTTTGTTGTTCAGGTGTTGCGCTTGTTTTAAAAATTGGGGCTGTGTGGCCCGGGACGTGGGGAGCTCACGTTTATAATCCAATGTTTTCGCTGGGGAAATCACTATTTTCATTTAAATTGCTTTTTCCAAAACTAACTAAAAAGAATAGGCGATTCAAGAATTTTGGGTCTTGGTTGGCAATGGGAGGTGGTCCTTTGCGTACATGCAAAATTTCGAGGCTCATATCCAAGAAATTGGCCTAATTTTGCGCACACATGTTCCGAATAATACAATGGCCAATAATATTGAACTACGAACGGTAAACGTAACCCGGTATATTATCCCCCTTCGGGAAGGAGGCTCCTTGCCCGCATTGGCAGAGGCTGATGACGGTTTCAAATATGTCTTAAAATTTCGGGGCGCTGGGCACGGGGTGAAGGCTTTGATCGCCGAACTACTGGGTGGCGAAATTGCCAGGGCTTTAAGTTTACGGGTTCCTGAACTGGTGTTTGCAAATCTTGATGAAGCCTTTGGCCGAAGTGAAGGAGACGAGGAGATCCAGGATCTTTTAAAAGGAAGCCAAGGACTAAATCTGGCGCTCCATTTTCTTTCTGGGGCACTGACGTTTGATCCCGTGGTAACACAGATTGACGAGACCCTCGCCTCAAAAATAGTCTGGCTGGACGCGTTCACCACCAACATAGACAGAACGGTGAAAAACACGAACATGCTTATCTGGCATAAGGAACTATGGCTAATTGACCACGGGGCCACATTTTATTTCCATCATTCCTGGAACAATTGGGAAAAAGCTGCCCTGAGCCCATTTCCATATATAAAGGACCACGTTCTTTTGCCCCACGCCTCTTTAGTAGAAGAAATTAATGATGAAATGATCGCCTTGCTGGGCGATGAAAAATTGTTGGGAATAACCAACCTTATTCCAAAAGCATGGCTTATTTGGGAAGGCAACGAAATGGAACCGGAAGAAATTCGCAATGTTTACTTTCAGTTTTTGAAACTGAGAAGGAACAATGCCCAAAACTTTATAAAACAGATACGAGATGCCCGGGAAACTATTGTATGAATATGCCGTTATCCGACTGGTGCCACGTGTAGAAAGGGAGGAGTTTCTCAATGTGGGGGTTATCCTTTTCAGCAAGGAGGCTAAGTATCTCAACTGCAAATTTTTTATGGACCCGCACAAGCTTCAACTTTTTTCCTCAGAATTGGAATCGAGTGAAATAGAGAAAAATCTCCAAGCTTTTGAAGAAATATGTGCCGGCTCCCATAAAGGGGGCGACGTAGCCCAATGGGAAATTCCCGATAGATTCCGATGGCTTACCGCCCAACGTAGTTCTTCCATTCAAACTTCAAGGCCACATATTGGGTTCAGTGATGATCTGGACAAAACCTTGGAGCGGCTATTCAAGGAATTGGTGCTGTGAAGGGGTTTGGGAATTGGGCCTAAAATCACAGATTAATCACTCCGAAATATTGACGATTTCCCCCTGGTATATTATGGTAGCCCTATCATTGCTGCTTATTGTAAGTCGTGCAAAACCAGATTCATTGACGGACAACGAGATTTTATACGTATCCCCATCGGTCACCGTGGTATTGAGTTGATAGCCATTTTTCCTATCCACCTTAAACTCTTCCGGTATTCCCTTAAAGCGCATTCCCTTGTCGCCATTCCTTCCTATGGAATAAGCTCTTCCATAATATGGGAGGGTACTGATTACCATTTCAGGAGAGAAGGAAACGGTATAACCG
>CAYXDM010000052.1:5412-9781 GCA_964463595.1 uncultured Aequorivita sp.
TGTGCGGAAACATTTCCGAGAAAGAGACAGAATAAAATTGCGAATAATAATCCTTTCGTTTTCATAAACTATCATTTTTATAAATAAAGATACGGAAAGGATTATTCCTTGAATGGAAATTTCAGTCGAAATCCTCTAGTATCACGTATAATGACTTACAAACTCGATTATTTCACGCTTTGGAAAATGCATTTGCAATTAATTAAATAAATGGATATGTTTGCCCCGCATTTAACAGGATTTAACATTTCCTCTTTTTTTCCTTAATTACGTCTTAATATGCGCACTTGAAGAAATAGGAAAGTTATTGATAAAGCTACAAGCCACATTAGCTTTTTTTTGTTTGTTTGAATTAGTGGTTTGGGTAAGAGAAAGGGGTTCGTCGATTATAAAAGACAAACCCTTTTTCTATTTTCAAAAATGAATAGTACACGCGAGTATAAAATTCCTTCCTGCTCCCGAAATCCCTGAAGCGTACGGCCTGTACCGCTGATCGGTCAAGTTCTCGATCCCACCGCTAACGTCAATAGTACGGCTGACCTTGTAAAGACTTTTAAAATTGAGCGTGTACCATGCAGGGGAATAAATGTTTCCATTTTCATCGAGAGCGTAGATTTCCTTTTTACTCTTTTCTTCGTCAGGCATATCGGAAAAGTCTTTTTTACCATTAAAAATGACATTGAGTTCCAGGCTCAATTTATCCCGACTATAATTTAAACGCGACGTACCGAAAAATGGAGCCGCGTGGCGCATGGGACTGGTTTCGCCATTTTCGAGTTCTTCCTCTCCTTTTTGGAAATTGAAGTCTGCCGTAAATCCAAAACCTTTTGGCAATTTGAGTTCCATACCAAACTGGACGCCGTAGATATTGGCCACGGCAGAGTTTTGTATGGCCTGCACCTTGCTCATTTCCCCCAGATATAAAATACTGTCCTGCCCGTTCAATTTATAATCGCGGCGCACCATTGAATTCTTTAAATGTGTATAATAGGCAGTTACGTCTATTTTTAGATTATCGCCAAAGACCTTGGCTACCCCAAAGTCAGCATTGTAGGCGTATTCAGGTTTTAAGTCCGGATTGGGCACTACAACTTGCCCGGGGGCCGAATCGAAAACTTTTCCAATATCATCTACATTTGGCGCGCGAAATGCAGTGCCGAAATTCGTACTGAAAACCCAGGACCTATTGGGGCGGTAAACGCCTCCCAAACTACCGGTGAAAGCACCATTGCTCAATGTTGCTTCAGTAAAGGGAAAAGGATAAAACGTGGTATCAAATTCGGAATCCAATAAAATCTGATTGTATCGGGCTCCCCCACTAATGGTAAACTTATCCGTGATCTTGAACTCATCGGTTACATAAGCCGCAATGGACTGCCATTGGCTTTTGGGATAGCGCGCCGGTCCTGCTTCGGTTATACCGGTAGTTATATCAGTTATTTTTCCAAAGGAATCCACATCGTTCAAAACATACTCAACTCCGTAAAAAAGTGTGTTTTTTTCGCTCGTTGCCTTTATGAAATCCGCATTGATTGAATATGCCGCCACTTCTTCCTCATTCACATTTCGGTCCGGGTTGTTAAAATTTCTATCTATGCGACTTTCCTGAAACCATTGGTGCGCCAGGCGAACGTTCATCTGATCAAAAATGGAAGTCGATTCACCGTAAACGAGACTCAAATTGTTCATCATCCATATCTGCGGACCGTAATTCCATTCTCCGTAACGGGCTGTGCCATCCCTCACCCGCTGGTGCCTATCATAACGACCATTGGGCGAGGTTTCAGAATAATGGAATCCATATTGGAAATCCCATTTCCCATTGGGTTGAAATCGGATTTTTTGCATCATGTTGATCTGGGAATACGCCGAAGGAATCTGCAATAGCTCGTCATCGTTTGTGATCACCACATCCATACCGTCCTGCCGCTGCACGTGATAATCCCTTACATAATCATCCGGACCGTGACTTCCCTGACGCAGGTTATCATAATCCCATGAGCTGATACTACTTAGAAAACTCCACTTTTTAAACCCAACATTTACGTCAAGGTGGCCCGTCTTTTCCTTATTTGCCGAGGAATAGCGAGTATTTGCCTTTCCGCGGATCAACGGTGATTCTGACATTGAAAACTGAGGGGTTAACGTCCGGAAACCCATCACCCCACCAATGGCATCGCTGCCATAGACCACCGAACCCGGGCCAAAAACTACTTCGGTATTTTCAATGGCGAAAGGATCGAGGTTGATAACGTTTTGCAGATTGCCCGAACGGAAAATGGCAGTATTCATCCTTACGCCATCAACCGAGTAGAGTAACCGATTAGTGGCAAAACCCCGAATCATTGGACTGCCACCCCCTTGTTGACTTTTTTGAGTAAATACCTTTCCCGAAATTCCCAAAAGATCGGCTGCGGTTTGGGTGTTTTGCAAGGCAACTTCACGCGGATTTATGGAAATCACCTTGGCGGGCACATCATCGCTGTGTCGTCTCCATTTTGAAACAGATATCACCACTTCGTCCAGATCTAGGTTGCTCGTTTCCAAAAACAACATGAAGGAATCGGCTGCCAATTCCGCATAACTTTTCACAAGGGTCTTATATCCCAGACTTCTGATCTCGATACTCTCCGCCTCCCTAAACTTTGAAACCTCCGCCTGCCCTTCACTATTGGTCGTGGAAAATAAGGTTGGGCCGCTTGACAATGTCACCAAATCTATGGGTTCCCTGGTCTTTGCATCCTTTACGGTCAGCGTTTGGGCGTAGCTAACGAAGGTACACATCAATAATAACCAAAGGAATAAACGATGTTTCATGCGGTAAAGGTGAGTGGAGGTGAATGAAGAGGGCTCAATCGGTGAATATTATATTGAAATCTAAGGCAAATTTACATAATCACGGTATCTAATGAAACGGTTCCAATGAATTCTGTGGAAATACAAAATGACCTCCCCAAAGATATTATTGGGAAGTCCCATAATGACGCTGGGAAACATACACGAATCGCTGGAACAATTTAAGAGCGACAACAACCTAAAAAAATCGTTTTCCAAATTGAGAATTCCAATTCCAGAACCTTTATTCCAATTTGGGAATCTACTTAATCTTGCGTGCATACTTATTCTAATTAGGAAATGATTATGTAGCTCATTATAATCTTAAAGTTATTTTAATGGTTAAAATTTATTCCACCGTAGCTTGTATCTTTAATGTTAAACCTTAAAAACAATATAAAATGAGCAAGTTAAAATATCAAAGCGTCCTGGATTTAGCGAATAAATTGAATTTGCGGGACACACAGGTAAAGGAAGAAAATGGTCAATTGAAAGTTTGGGGAACTACCCAGAACCAATATGAAAAAAATCTCCTTTGGGATGAAATAAAACGTGTGGGAGGTGAAAACCCCGCGGATATCATGGCCGATATTAAAGTTGCCGACACCTCAGTATTTGCCCACCATACAATAAAAAGTGGAGAAAGTTTGAGCAAAATATCAAAGCAGTATTATGGGGACGCAAACAAATACAACAAAATTTTTGAAGCCAACCGCGACAAACTGAAATCGGCAGATTTGATCCATCCCGGCGATGAACTGGTCATTCCGAATCCATAAGAATTTAAAGAGTGTTTTCGAATAGCCGCAACTTTCTTTATTGGAAGGTTATGTAGCTTTATTTATCACAAGATTGAGGGAAAAACTTGAGGAATCTTTAACGGTGATCTGCAGGGTTTTGTATTTTATTTAATAGCCTCTTTCTAATGTGATCTTTAGCTTTGTTAGAAATAATAAATGTACTACCTAAAAATAAACACTATGAAAAAGAGAATAGCCATATTGGCAACAGACGGTTTTGAGGAAAGTGAATTAAAATCTCCCAAGGAAGCCATGGAAAAAGAGGGTTTCGAAGTAGAGATCGTAAGCCCCAAGCGAGGAAAAATCAAATCCTGGAGCGAAGGCAACTGGAGCAATGAATACAATGTAGATAAAACGGTGGATTCAGTGAAAGCCAGTCAGTACAACGCCCTGGTTCTTCCGGGCGGGGTGATAAACCCGGATAAATTAAGAACGAATGACGATGCCCTCGGTTTTATCAGGGATTTTTTTGAACAGAAAAAACCTGTTGCTGCTATCTGCCACGGCCCTTGGTCGTTGATCGAGGCGGAAGTAGTAAAGGATAGAAAGATGACATCATTCAAATCCATCAGAAAGGATTTGGAAAATGCGGGAGCACAATGGGTGGACAAGGAGGTTGTGGTGGACCAGGGCCTTGTTACGAGCAGAAACCCAGATGATTTGCCTGCGTTCAACAAAAAACTGATCGAGGAAATCAAGGAAGGAAAGCACGAATTGCAGCACGCCTAACCCCA
>CAYXDM010000052.1:9881-13236 GCA_964463595.1 uncultured Aequorivita sp.
AACTGATCGAGGAAATCAAGGAAGGAAAGCACGAATTGCAGCACGCCTAACCCCAACTTTCAGTATCAAGTAAAAAAAGATTTAGCTGGACAGCTGAATCTTTTTTTATGGGGAAATCTTATTGGTGTAAATAATCCTTTTGAGCCAGTATTAAAGGGTTTCGTGACTGAATGGTTGATAAATCATGATTAGAACAAAAAGAGTTCTAACCATGATTTATTTGATTCAGAAATTTCCTGATTGAATGGGGGAATCCTGGTTTAGACAAAATAAACAAAGAGGTTTCCCAAAATTTATTTCCCAAACTCTTCCTTCACCTCAATATGCTCATAGTCTGCCGTCATTTCGGAGATGTAATCAATTTCTGGTTTATTTCGGGTAAATCTTCGGGTAATTCCGTCGAATACCGAATATACAACTGGCACGATTACCAAGGTCAGAAACAGGGAAGAAATCAAACCCCCGATGATTACCCAGGCCAGACCGTTGTTCATTTCGGCCGCAGCTCCCGAAGCAATGGCTATTGGGACCATCCCGAACACCATGGCAATGGTCGTCATCAAAATGGGGCGCAACCGGGCGTGATTCGCCTGGATAAGGGCGGTATTGGTGGTTTCACCCGCTGCCCGCCTGATGTTGGTAAAATCGACAATCAGAATCGCATTTTTAGCAACGAGCCCGATGAGCATGATCATCCCAAGAATGGTAAAGATGTTGATGGAATTGTTGGTAAGTGCCAGAATTACCATCACCCCGATAAGTGCCAGGGGAATGGAGAACAAGACCACAAACGGATGTACATAACTGTTGTACAGTGCCACCATTACCAAATAGACCAATATAATAGCAGCGAGCAAAGCAATCCCCAAGGTACCGAAACCTTCCTGCTGCATTCCGATATCGCCTTCCCATACATAACCCACGCCCGCAGGTCTTTCTATCTTTGAGAAAATGGCTTCCCATTCGGTGGCGACATCTCCCACCGGGCGACCGATAACCTGCGATTTCACCGTTACCGATGGACTTTTGTCCCGACGCTCCAAAATACTTGGCCCAGATCCTTGATGGATGTTGGCAAATTGCTCCAAACGGATTTTCTCCCCATTTTTATTTATAAAAACAATATTCCGGACATCCCCAATATCGGAGCGGTTAAACTCGTCGTACCGGATATTTATATCGTACTCGTATTCCCCCGCACGAAATTTGGCGTCCGTATTGCCGCTAAAAGCGGTTTGCATGGTGATTCCCACCGTTCCGAGATCCAACCCCAAGCGCGACATTTTGTCCCGATCCACCTCTACGGTAATTTCCGGATTTCCATCTTCCACCGAAAGTTCAACTTCTGAAGTTCCCGAAATTTTAAACAACTCCGCCTCGGCCTTTCGGGCAAATTCCATGGCACTTTCCAGGTCCGGTCCCACCACGACCAACTGTAACGGCGCATCATCGGCCCCCATCATCCCAACAGGGACAATGGTAACCTTGGCATCTACCAAATATTCCTGGAGTTCCCTTTTGAGCTTTGCCGAATAAATAAAGGTGTTGTCTGTTCGTTCATTTTTATCGACCAATTCCACAGAAATCTCCGATTTATATGCTGTAGCCTGCGTGGAACCGAATCCGCCACTGGTCTCCCCAACTTTGGTGATCATGCTAACGATTTCAGGTTTCCCATTCAAAAATCGTTCAGCCCGCTGGGTGATGAAGTTTGTTTGTTCTATGGAGGCATCTTTTGGAAGTTCAATCTGCACTAAAAACTCTCCCCTATCCATTCTTGGGAAAAATTCCCCTCCCACAAATCCTGCGCCCACCAAGGAAAGCGACCCGAAGAACAGGACTGCGGCAATGCCCAAGGTAATGGCTTTGTTTCTTCTTCTTTTCAGCGACCATTCCAAAAGTCCGGAAATCCAATGGGTGAACACATCGATTCTCCCTTCAAACCAATGGATTATTTTTCCGGAAACCTTCTTTTTGGACACTTTTTCCAGTTTTCCAAATCTGGAGAAAAGCCAGGGCACCAAGGTAAACGAAGCCAAAAACGAAAAACCGGTGGCAATCATTACCGTTACGGCAAATTGCTTGATGATATTGGCCACCAAATCGCCACTGAGCGTTATGGGAAGGAAAACCACGATAATAACAAGTGTGATGGCCACCACCGTAAACCCGATCTCGGAAGCTCCGTCATAGGCGGCACGGACTTTATTCTTACCCATTTCCATATGGCGGTGGATGTTTTCCAATACCACAATGGCATCATCCACCAAAATCCCGACCACCAAAGAGAGGGCGGTCAAACTCATCAAGTTGAGGGTGAAGCCCATAAAATAAATCCCGATAAAGGTTGCGATCAGCGAAGCCGGAATGGTTACCATTACGATAAGGGCATTTCTCAAACTGTGCAAAAACAGAAGCATTACTGCCCCAACCAGAAAAATGGCAAAGAAAATATCGAAAATAACGTTGTTGGCGGCCGTTAGGGTAAACTCACTTGTGTCGTTTGCAATACTGAGGGAAACGTTGTTCGCAACATAATCAGTTTCGATTTCCTGGACAACCTTCCGAACCAATTCACTCACGGCCACGGCATTGGCATCCGATTGTTTCAGCACCTGGATCAGGATGGCATTTTCCTGATCGTTTCGGGCCAATTTCTCTACTTCCTTTTGCGTATCCCGAACTTCGGCCACATCCTTCAACCGCACCTGGATCCCATTGGTTTCTTTGATGATAAGGTTTTGGAGCTCCTGCACATCCTTATATTTTCCCGCCAAACGGATAAGGGTGGTGTTCTCCCGGGTTTTCACATTTCCCGTGGGAAAGTCCAAATTTGAGGCCATTACCATTTGCCTGATCTCGGGAATGGACAATCCGAACCCTTCCATTTTTTCCTGATTGATGTTCACTTGGATTTCCCGTTCCTCTCCCCCAATAAGGTTTACCTGCGCCACGCCCTCGACCCGGGAAAGTGTGGGCTGGATTTTTTTGTCCAACAGGTCAAAAAACTCCACTTCATCCATATCTGCGGTAGCGGCAATGGTCATAATGGGCAAATCGTCCATCGAGAATTTCACGAGCGAAGGCGGGTCTGCATCATCTGGCAAATCGGACAGGATCGCATTTACCTTACGCTGGGCTTCATTGAGGGCAAAATCTGCGTTGGCACCGGTGTTGAGCTCGATCATTACCACGGAAACACTTTCGTGGGATTGTGAAATGATCTTTTTTACATTTTCCAGGGAAGAAATCGCATCCTCTACTTTTTTGGTCACGGTATTCTCAATTTCCGAAGGGGAAGCGCCAGGGTAAATGGTGGAGATCGTGATGATATTTACCTCAAACTTCGGGATCA
>CAYXDM010000053.1:0-13113 GCA_964463595.1 uncultured Aequorivita sp.
TTTACACTGCCCTGCACCCCACCCATACTGCTGATGTTTACAACATGGCCCGTCTTGGGAATGAATGGCAAAACTGTGCGTATCAAAGTCGCCGGTCCGAAAACATTGACATTATAGCATTGCTGGAAATCTTCGGCAGTGATTTCGGAAAAAGGTCGGGCCACCAAAAATCCAGCATTGTTTATCAGGACATCCACTTTTTTCATGGCAGTCTGGAGATGTCCGCCAAGTTTTACTATTTCAGATTGATCGGAGATATCAAAAGAAAAGGCCGAGACATTGTTGAGATGGAGATCGGAAATAGGTTTGGGGTTTCGGGAAAGTGCCAGTACGTTGTGTCCGGCTTCCGAAAAAAGTCTTACCATTTCATACCCGATCCCCCGGGAAGTTCCGGTTATGATTATGTTTTTCATTTATTCCTTCTTGGTTTAAATACTAGGTAGCAATAAAAACACATGGGCAATACGAAGACCTCACAGATCAATGACACCTGAGTCCGGACAAACTATACAAACATAGTCACCGGATTTTCAATATACTGCCTTACGGTCTGCAGGAATTTTGCTCCCGTTGCCCCATCCACGGTCCTATGGTCACAGGCAAGAGTTACTTTCATTGTATTGCCAATGGTAATCTGTCCATTTTTTACCACGGGCTTTTGCACAATGGCCCCAACGGACAAAATAGCCGAGTTTGGCTGATTGATGATGGAAGTAAATTCCGTGATCCCAAACATGCCAAGATTTGAGACCGTAAAGGTACTGCCCTCCATTTCCTGGGGGGTTATTTTTTTATTGCGCGCCTTTCCTGCAAGTTCCTTTACTTGTGCCCCAATCTGTGAAAAGCTCATCTGGTCCGCAAATTTAAGGACCGGAACCATCAGGCCTTCATCTACGGCCACGGCCACTCCAATGTGGATATGTTTGGCAATTACGGTAACTTCCGGTGTCCAGCGGCTATTGACCTGTGGATGCTGGCGAAGTGCCATAGCACACGCTTTGATTACCATGTCATTAAAGGAAATCTTTACATCAGGCATGGAATTTATCGCTTCCCGTGAGGCCACCGCATGGTCCATATCAAGTTCAATGGTAAGATAATATTCGGGAGCGGTAAATTTCGATTCCGACAATCGCTTTGCGATGGTCTTGCGCATTTGGGAATTCTTCACCTCTTCAAAACTTTCCGTTCCCACGGGCATATAGCCTTGGGCGGTGGCAGCCGGCTGATAGTTTTCAATGTCGGCCTTGACTATTCTTCCGTTTGGCGCACTGCCCTGCACCATTCCTAGATCGATACCTTTTTCCTCTGCGAGTTTCCGGGCAAGCGGGGAAGCAAATACCCGCCGTTCTCCAGAGGTTCGGGAAGGTTCAGTTCCTTTTGTTCCCTCCTGGGATTTCTTTTCAGCTCCTTCGCCTTCCTTTTTTTTCTCTTCCTTATTGTCTGACGTCGTCTCCGAAGATTTTCCTTTTTTATCGGAAGATTTGCCTTTCTTGGCATTTCCGGTTATTCTGGAAACGTCGGTTCCCTCAGGGCCTATAATTGCCAGCATGGCATCTACGGGAGCAGATTCACCTTCGGCTATTCCTATTTTCAACAGTGTTCCGGAGTAGAAAGACTCAAACTCCATGGTCGCTTTATCGGTCTCGATTTCTGCGAGAATATCGCCTTCTTCCACGGTATCTCCTTCTTTTTTTAACCAGGTCGCCACGGTGCCTTCGGTCATGGTGTCGCTCAGGCGCGGCATGGTTATTATCTCGATCCCTTCCGGCAGTTCATCATCGGAGCTTGCGTCGGAATCGCCTGAAGGTTCGTCAGGATTTTCTTTATCTTCTGAAGTACTTTCCTCCCTCTCCCCATTTTCTTCGGAAGAGTTTTCATCTTCCTTTTTGCCCTCTTCTTTATTTTCACCTTTTTCTGAAGGTGATTCCCCATCGGAAGAGCCATTGATCAGATCCGAAATATCCTCATCCTTTTCCCCAATGATGGCCAAAAGGGTATCCACTGGTGCCGTTTCTCCTTCCTTGATTCCGATATGGAGCAAGGTTCCCTCATAAAAGGACTCAAACTCCATGGTAGCCTTGTCGGTTTCAATTTCGGCCAGTATATCTCCTTCCTCAACGGTGTCGCCCACTTTTTTAAGCCAGGTTGCAACCGTGCCTTCTTCCATTGTGTCGCTCAAGCGCGGCATATTTATAATTTCTGCCATAGCTTATAATTTATGTTTTAAGAATGGATAATCCTCCTGTTCATAAACAGAATCGTACATTACATTTGTTTCGGGATATGGGGAATCCTCGGCGAATTTCTCACATTCAGAAACTCGCTTCCTCACTTTTTTATCAATTTCAGCAATTTCTTCCTCTGTGGCCCACTTGTTTTTGTATATCTGGTGCAGCACGTAGGTAATAGGATCCTCTTCCTGTTTTTGGGCCACTTCCTCCTTGGTTCTATAATGTTGGGCGTCGCTCATGGAGTGCCCCCGATAACGGTAGGTCCTCAGTTCCAAAAAGGTGGGGCCGTCGCCACGTCTTGCGCGCTGTATGGCTTCATCCATTTCCTTGGCGACCACTTCCGGCTTCATGGCATCCACGGGTTTACAGGGCATCTCATAGCCCAGGCCCAGTTTCCAGATATCGGTGTGGTTTGCGGTGCGGGCTACGGAAGTTCCCATGGCATATCCATTGTTTTCGCAACAGAAAACCACCGGTAATTTCCATAACATGGCCAGGTTAAAAGCTTCGTGCAGGGCTCCCTGTCTTACGGCACCGTCACCCATATAGGTCAGGGTTACCGCATCGCGATCAAAATATTTATCGGCAAAGGCGATACCTGCTCCCAATGGAATCTGGCCGCCCACAATTCCGTGACCGCCATAAAACCTGTGTTCCTTGGAGAAAATATGCATGGAACCACCTAGACCCTGGGAAGTTCCCGTGGCCTTTCCGTAGAGCTCTGCCATTACTTTCTTCGGATCCACGCCCATTCCTATAGGCTGTACGTGGTTTCGATAAGCCGTTATCATCCGGTCCTTAGTAAGGTCCATGGCATGAAGGGCACCAGCCAATACGGCTTCCTGTCCATTGTAGAGGTGCAGGAATCCACGCACCTTTTGCTTTATATATACCTGCGCCAACTTATCTTCGAACTTGCGCCAGAAGAGCATATCCTCATACCAATCCAGGTATGTCTTTTTCGTTATTTTCTTCATTTATTGACTATAAGGTTTCCCTGGGGAAATTTATTAAACGGATAACAAAAGTACCACTTTATACGGTGAAATGACAAATCGGGAAATACAAATTCCACTTAAGAATGATCCCGATTGGATTTAGGTGGATTATTTTGATTTTTATATGGGTTCCTATAATTATTCGTGTATCGAAGCGAAACATAAATTATTGGAAACTCCAGCCTGGTGGATGCGATATCTCAATTTCCTTCAGAGGTATTTACCATCAAATCCCAAAGGAAGCAGATCCTTGACCGAAAAAACCTTTAAGATTTTTCCTGTTTCGCCCATAAAGTAAACGGCAATGGGAGAATTCTGTCGTAGCTCGTACTCACTGAGCGACTGCCTGCAAGCGCCACAGGGACCAATGGGATCGTTTAAAACCTGCGACGCGGAACTTGCCGTAATGGCCAATGCCTTAATAGTTCGATTGGGAAAAACCGCCCCGCAGTGAAAAATGGCAACCCGCTCGGCACAAAGACCCGATGGATAGGCGGCATTCTCTTGATTGCTGCCAATGACAATTTCCCCGGAATCCAAAAGAAGGGCAGCACCCACCTTAAATTTTGAATAGGGAGCATAAGCGTCTTTCCGAGCTTTTCGCGCACACTCCATAAGGCTTTGAATTTCCGCAGGTAACTGGGCAAGATTTTCAAACACCTCAAACTCGATTTCAACCTTTTGTTTTTTTGACATATAAATAGCCTAGTGTTAAGTTAAGTGTAGCAAGAGAAGAATTAAGATTGCACTAATAAACATTCGTGTATTCGTGGCATTAATCCGTCATTTTATAATACCAAACTCTATACTGATTGCAGTATTATTCCCTTGTCGGGTTTAATGACTGAAAGACTGTCGCTCCCCCTAAAAATAAAATTGCGCCATAAGGATCAATGGCGCAATTTAAAACATTTTTATGCAAGTCATTTATTAAGGTAAGTGTCTGCTAGTATTCATCATACGTATCACCAAAATTGAAAGTAAGTCCAAAACGCAGGGTGCCGTCCAGGGGGGTTACAACCTTGCCCATTCCGAACAGATATGAGATATCGATATTGATGGCGGTATATTTAAAACCCGCACCAAAGGATGCGAATTTTCTTCCCCCCTTATCGTCGCTTTCATTAAAATATCCGGCCCTAAATGCAAACACATCCTGATACCAGTATTCTGCCCCCAGGGCCCAAGTGAATTCCCTCAGTTCTTCGCTAAACCCGCCAGGAGCGTCGCCAAAGGATTGGAACATCCCTTTTACGAAACTGACATTATTGTCTTGACCCTTATATATAGCGCGATTGTTGATCAGTTCGTCCGTGCCGGGATTATATTCCCCGTTGCCATCGTTATCGACAAACTCCGTCCCGTAAATAGGGGGAGTTGGAACCAACAGTTTGTTCACTTCGGCAGAGACACCGACTTTATTGTACTCATCGAGAATAAAATCAAATCCCCCTCCAAGAGCCATATTGGTAGGGATAAAGTTTTCCTGTCCGGTCTCGTCGTACTTCAAGGTAGGACCAATGTTTGAGATATTGAATCCCATTCTCCAGCGGCCGTTGAAATCATTGTATGCAATTTCCTCACTTTGGTAATATCCCGCTATATCTACCGCAAAGGTGCTGGCGGCGTGGGCATCCTCGACCTGGGTCTGTATTTTCAGATCCGAACGCAGATATCTACCGGCAACGGCCATCGAAAAACGCTCGCTCAATCTCAGTGCGTAGGACACGTCGAATGTCATTTCATTGGGACTCTGGATCAGTGGAATTTGGTCGGCGGTTTCACGTAATTCAATTTCTCCCAGTTTAAAATACCGGAAACTCGCTGCCACGGCACTTCGTTCGTTCAATCTATTGAAATAGGTCAGATTTCCTAGAAATATATCATTTACCAATTTGCTGAGATAGGGCGTATATGTAATACCTATTCCTTGTTTGGATTCAATAAAAGCATATTTTGCGGGGTTCCATTGTTGCGAAAAAGCATCTGCAGAAGTTGTTACTCCAATATCTCCCAAACCGGCGGCCCGCGGATCTGCAGCTATCAACACAAAGGGCACTCCAGTGGTAATAACCCTGGAGTCATTTCCATTGGGAACGATTATCGTTTCCTGTGAATTAGCCTGTAAAGCCAACAAACCTAACAAGATTGGTATAATTACTTTCTTCATATTTTAAAATTTTGGCAAATATAAATTTAATTATTAAAGGATAACGAGTTTCTCGAATTTTTCAACCCGCTGATTTGTTAACGTTGATTTAACGGTTATCTTATACACATATACACCTTTTCCAATGCGATCCCCGAAATCATCGCGTCCGTCCCAAACGATGTCGCGCGATAAAAAACCGTCTGTGTTGATGGTTTGGTTCTTGCTCCACACGATCTTGCCCGCCACGGTAAAGACCTGGATCTGGACATCCAACGGCTCAAAAGGTCGATTGTGGTTGAACCAAAATTCGGTGTAGCTAACAAAAGGATTGGGATAATTGAGCACCCGTTCTATCTCCAATTTATCATTTCCGGCAACCACAAATTCAATATCCGCGGTGGCTGAATTATTGTAAACATCCCACGCCTTTAGGGTTAAGGTATGAAGACCATCAGCGAGTTCACTGAACTTATATTGTGTGGTGCCCTTTGTATAATCATCTACTTGGGTTTGGTAAAATTCGTTGAGAACGAAGGGATTGGATTCGTCGCCATCCAAAATGGCGATTATATCATGGCCAATCCCACTCGTGGTGTTGATACCGTTTTCATCTTCCAATTTGGCGATCAAAATGGGGCTGTCATTTGTAACCCCACCAGAAACAAAACTTTCGTCGTTCATATACAATTTAATCTGGGGACCTTCATTATCCACGGGAGCGTTTTCATTTAGCCCGCCCACATCTATGTCTCGGTTTACCCCAGTTCGGTCTTCCAACTGGTTGTTTCGCTTGGCGTAGAGACTTATTCTGCCCTTCCCCACCGGAATTTGAATGTCCCTGGGCACGACGAACTCAAACTTAAAACGACCATTGGCAATACTGGCTCGTCCGTTGTACATAGTTTCTCCCAGGGTAATGAAATCCATAAACACCCCATTACCGTCGTTGTCCAGGGTTCTTCGCTGTAGGTTTTTGTCATAGATCCTAGCTTCCAATATCCCATTGTAATCTGATGCCACCTGGCCTGCTCCATTGAGTACCACTCCTTCCAATTCCACCTTACCCAGGGCCTTTAAGGCTTCCGTGGCCTGTTCTACAGGAACGCCGTTGAGCTTTGTGATTCTCAGGTCCTTTTTGGGAAACGCCAAGGGCAGGGCGGGGTCCCCAACGTAAAAGATCGCGCGACGGTTTGTGGAGGACACGTCATTTTTTGTTAGGCGCAAAGCTTCGGCGGGTACCACAGGAACTTCCCGGTCATAACCGAACATAGGGTTTGCAAGTTTTTTATTAAATTCGATGCCCACGGTTATCAACACTGCCCGGGTAGTGGTTACCAATGAAATGGCGCCTCCTTCCTTATTTTGATAAGTCAGCTCCCCGGCGGTAATCCGGAGCGGATTATCAAATTTGGTAAACTCGCACGTAACCGTAACAAAGCACGGAAGATGGTCCATGTTCTTGAATTCCTGTGCCATTTCCTTGGTGTAAATCGCCTCGTGCGCCAATCCGTCTTCGCCACCATGGCCAAAATAGTTTAAAACTATAGCTCCGGCATCAATCGCATTCTTGATTGCCACGTTCACATCCGGGTATCGATTTCCTCCCGCAGAGGTTTGCTGCTGATAGGCATCGGTATGGATTTTTTTTACATTGATAAAAGGTTTCTTTTCGGAAATCTCATCTCCAAGGGTATCCAGACTTTCCTGTAAAGACCTTTCACCGGCATCATCAACATCATCGGAAATAAGCACAAAATTGGTCCGCCAATTTCCATAGGACTCCCTGGAGGCGTAATGGACTATTTTATCGACCATGGCATTCGCCAGGGAAACATTATCAACCACCATCCGCCCCATGGCGATGTCGAGCTTGTCGATATCATTTCTTTTATCGCCATTTTCTGTATAGGAACCACCGCCTATGGTCCCTTCCGATTCATCCATATTGCCAAAAAAATCATCTGACATAAAGGAAGCTGAATCACTTGTACCCTCCAATACGTGGAAGGTGGGAACAATGTTGTTATTGTTTGGCAACCGATTTTTATAGTCCACCGAAGTATCGCCGAGAATTCCCACATATTTTATCCGCTTGGACGGATCTGAGGCGTTGTAATACACATACCGCAGAAAATTGCGAATGGCAACGATATCCTGTTTTCCCGAACTGAACTCCTCATAAATCTTATCAGTGGTCACCACTTTTACGCTCAATCCCCTGCCCTTATGGAAAGAAGCGAGCCGCAAAGCCGGTTGGATCAAAAATGGGGCCGTGATAATTATGTAATCCAAATCCTGGAAATTGCCAGATTCATCCATAAGAATACTTCCCTTAAGGTCCTGATTGGCCACATACGAATTTGGGATTTTGATCGGGGCATAGTAATCGTTGGGATTTATGGCCACGTATTCGCGGATCCTGCCCATATTTTGTTTAAAGGAAATGGATGGCGCCCGCTCGGCATTTTGTTTGGAAGTGATAAAATAAGGATCGGTAACGTCCCAGACTTCTGAAAATTGAGCAGCGTTGCCGATGTGGTATTCCCCTACGCCGGATAAACTGTCGGCGTTATTGTATCTAAATAGAAGTTGGCCACTCACCCCCGTCAAATGTCTTAGGGCTTCCACACTTACATAGTCCAGATAGGCGATACTAGATGGATTGCCAGAATTATTATAGACTAAATCTATGCGAACATCATCCCCTCCCGAGGGAATCTCCCCTGAAAACTGTGCGGTCCTAAGCAATTCGGTCCTATATAAGGCTGAAAATACTATGGGATCCATGCCCGTGCCATTAACGGTTATCGCCAAAGAAGTTTGGCTTTCCGAGGCGGCGGCGGCCTTTATCACCACCTTCATGGGCTGTCCGGAAACCATGTTGGGAAAGGAAAAGTCATATCGCTGTTCCTTTTTTATGTCAAACCGGTCGCCATACCACCTGCGTCCCATTTTGGTTGGGCTCTCCTCGTCCTTTTCGTGAAATTGATAATCGTGGAATTGGGAAATGACATGCTCCACACTTCCTGTGGGCTCCACCATGGCGCTTACCCTTTTGCCCGGCCCCCCATCTGCGGTAATATAATAGTAGGACTCGTCACTATAAGGATTTAAATTGGAATCATTTTCCCTGACATAACCCACGGAACTGCTGCCATAAAATAAAATATAATCGTTTGCATCAAATCTGCCATCCTCTTCACCTATTACTTTAATGGAATTTTCCGGCAGATCAAAATACCTATTTCTTTCATTCAACAATGGCAAGGATTGGCCTCCATGCCCATAAACCTTAATATTTCGGGGGTTTATGCCTTCGGTGTTCATGCCCAAGCTCTGAAGAAAGGACCTATCTATTTTATGGATCCCGGTTTTATCTATTTTGAATTTGAACCATCTTCCGCTTGCCAATACAGAATTGGTAAGGGCGGGCGGGGCATTTCTGTTTTGTGGTCCATAATTATAGTCAACGGTAAAGGACAGCACCTTTTGATAAACCCCATTGGTACGGACAATGGGAGAAATAGTAAAAATGGTGTAAAGGACATTGCGCGCCCGGGAAGTGCCGATGTCATACGAAAGTTTGTCCGGTACCATTTCCTTGTGGATTCTGTTCAATTCCTGAGCGGAAACGGGGCCATACACTACATTTGAAACCCGCAGTGAACTTCTATCCGCAAAGTTGGAATCCTCCCATTGGGTAGTGTATGTTGGGGTACCGTAATCCAGTTCGAGTCTCAGTATATCGTTCGAGGCAGTTTCCGAAGGTGTTGATTCCCGACCGATGAAGTTGGATGGTATGGGTGCGGGACCACTCCAATCTATGGTAATTGATTTTGTCTGGGCGGCCAAGGCCATAGGCAAGACCACTAATATAAGGATGGTTAGTGCTTTTCTCATCAGAATAAATAACGTTTCAAATATACACTTAGTATAAGGCATATTTTCAAGTCAGGGCCAAAAGAAATAATGCACAAAACGATTTGGTTCAGGATTTGGGAATTATTGATATTAAGGACAAGTCCGAAAAAGTGGAGGCCGTCCAAGGCTTCATGGTACCGGATGGACCTAAAAAATAGGAAGGTTCAAGGCGTTGGACCAAAAACATTTCCGATAGTGTTTATCGAATATCACATTAGGATAATAAAATAAAAACCGATACGTTTGCATGGCTGAAAATGCACCTAATGGCGAAAGACAATAATAATAAAATATTATTGTGGATTTATCGTTAATTACTATATTGCAAACCCAATTTTATCTTACTTGAATCTATGATCTTACGAAGAAATTTAGCGTTGAAGCTATTAGTTACTGTTGTTCTCGCCACCTTTTTTGTAGGTTGCAACAAGACCAGGGACTATAAGAACAGTTCGCGGGCAACTGGATGGAAATTGAACGCCAAGGAAGGTGGTTTCCAATATGATCCCCAGGCCAAGGAGCAGGAAACAGGTCCTGGTTTAATTTTCGTCGAGGGAGGCACATTTACCATGGGCAGGGTCCAGGATGACCCAATGCACGATTGGAACAACTCACCCACCCAGCAACACGTCCAATCCTTTTATATGGACGAGACGGAGGTTACCAACCTAATGTACCTGGAATATCTGGACTGGCTAAAAAGGGTATTCCCGCCAAGTGACGAAAATTTCCGGAGAATATATGAAGGTGCCGTACCCGACACTTTGGTATGGAGAAACCGATTGGGGTACAACGAAGTAATGACCAACAACTATTTGCGCCATCCGGCCTATGCAGAATATCCCGTGGTGGGCGTTAGTTGGATCCAAGCTGTGGAATTTAGCAACTGGCGGTCTGACCGGGTGAACGAAATGCTTCTTGAAAAAGAGGGGATTACCGTAAGAAACGCCCGTTTTGAAGCAGCGCCTGGAGAAAGTTTTAGCACCGACACTTATCTCAATGCTCCCAAATTCGCTTATGGGGGCAATGATTCCATTACCCGGGGCGGAAAAAAATCCCAAATGCTGGAAAAAAGAAGTAAGGACAGCACCAATCTCTATGTAAGGAGAGAATCCGGGATTTTGTTGCCCAACTATAGGTTGCCCACAGAGGCCGAATGGGAATATGCGGCCCTTGGCATGAGCGGTCTTCGAAACTACAATATTTACCGTGGGAAGAAAAAATACCCATGGGAAGGACAATATACCCGATCCGGAAACAGAAAAACGCGGGGGGACCAAATGGCCAACTTTAAGCAAGGAGCAGGAGATTATGGTGGAATTGCAGGCTGGAGCGATGACGGCGCAGATATTACTGCGAAGGTAAAATCCTATGCCCCGAATGATTATGGCCTTTATGACATGGCCGGAAACGTGGCCGAATGGGTTGCAGATGTGTATCGCCCCATTGTGGATGATGAATATAACGACTTCAACTACTACCGTGGAAACGTTTTCACCAAACACGCCATTGACGAAGAGGGAAAGGTAAAACTCGTAACCCGGGATTCAATAGTTTACGACACCCTTAGCAATGGAAGAATTATTGCACGAAATTTGCCAGGCCAAATCTTAAAGGTTCCAATTGGTCCGGAAGAAACCTATCTACGGCCAAACTTTTCAGAAAGTGACAACCGTGATTTCCGGGATGGGGACAAACCTTCAACCCGATATTACCAATCCTTTGGCGGAGATGACTCCGATGAAATAACAGAACCTGGAAAGCGGATGTACAACTCCCCGCTTCCGCAGGTGTATGCGGACAGTACCGGGAATCTGGATAGACAATACGATACCTCCTCAAACCGTACTACCCTTGTGGACAATGAAGTAAGAGTTTATAAAGGAGGATCCTGGAGAGATAGGGATTATTGGCTGGATCCGGCACAAAGACGCTATTTCCCCCAAGATATGGCAACGGACTATATCGGGTTCCGTTGTGCTATGAGCCGGGTTGGTTCCAAAACACAAAAAGGCAAGCGTCCTAGAAACTAAATTGTTTTCATAAAGAAATAACAAACTACCCTCCGCGAAATCCATCCGGGGGGTTTTTTATATTCAAAATCATGGATAAGGAAAGACTTTATCACTATTTTCTCGAAAGCAGTGGTATCTGTACGGATACCCGTCAAATCTTTAAAAACTGTTTATTCTTTGCCCTGAGGGGGGAAAACTTTAACGGCAACCTCTTCGTCCAGGAAGCGTTGGACAAGGGCGCACATATAGTTGTGGTAGACCAGGAGGATTGCCATAAACCTACCGGGGAGACCTTCCTTGTCCACAACACCCTGCTTGCCCTGCAGGAGCTGGCACAATTTCACCGCAACCAATTACGGACCAAAATTATAGCCCTTACCGGAAGCAATGGCAAAACCACTACAAAGGAACTGATCCACGCCGTACTTTCCCAGCGTTTTAAAACTGTGGCTACAAAAGGCAATCTCAACAATCATATAGGTGTTCCATTGACCCTGCTCTCCATCTCTCCCGATACCGAATTCGGGATTGTGGAGATGGGTGCAAACCACCCCGGCGAAATAGAAATGCTAAGCCATATTGCCCTACCTGATATTGGATATATTACCAATTTTGGCAAAGCCCACTTGGAGGGATTTGGGAGTCTGGAAGGCGTCGTAAAAGGCAAGACCGAATTGTACACCTTTCTAAAAGAAGAAGGACGTATAGTTTTGGCCAACGCCCATGACCCCAAGCAAATGGAGGCTTCCAAGGCCATAGACCGCATCACCTTCGGCCCTGCAGACAGCGATTATATTATCGAATTGTTGGATCCGCAAAATAAATTGGTACTGGGTTTTGACGGCGTACGGATACAAAGCAATCTGGTGGGCCTCTATAATTTCGGAAATCTATGCGCCGCCATTGCCTTGGGGGCTTATTTTGGAATCCCGGCATCGCAAATCAAAAAAGGGATAGAGAGTTATATCCCAAAAAACAACCGGTCCCAGCTCATTACAAAAAACACCAACAGCATACTACTGGATGCCTACAACGCCAACCCCTCAAGTATGATGGCGGCCTTGGAAAGCTTTAAGCAGGCAGATGGAAAGAATAAAATATTATATCTGGGAGACATGTTTGAACTGGGAGCGGATGCGCCTATCGAACATCAAAACGTAGTGGATTATCTCTCTGAAAATAATTTTGGCCAGGTGTATCTGGTGGGGGAAAATTTTTTTAAAACCCAAAATAAATCAACTTGGATAAAACAATTCAGGACTTTTGGCGACTTAGAAAATGAATTGAAACTAAACCCACCAAAGTCGGCCACTATCCTCATAAAAGCTTCCCGGGGAATGGCCTTGGAGCGGATTTTGGAGCATCTCTAGTCTTTCATATTGGGCCATGGAGGATAATGGCATGGGCCTTATAATGCCGAAATTAAATTGGTCGCCCTTGGTATGCGCTCCTGTAAACCTTTATACCAAAAAAACACTCTTGCCTACGATTTATCTGGATTCACACTTTTATTCTTGAAGCCACAAATTCTTATCCATATTCTCAATAATTCAAAGATTTTTCTATTTGACCTTGTTCGTTGCAATGTTTTAATATATGTTTATGGGATTATAGACTCTAAAAATTTAGCGAAACAATAATTTTCTGAAAATCAAAACTGAAGATGGAAGTGTGGTGGTGAAGAAGATTTTGAAAGAATAGTAACATCCTTTTTTGATAAAACAATAACCCTAAAATTTAATATAATGAAAAATGTCTACAAAATAAAATGGCCTCTTTTTGTAATACTACTG
>CAYXDM010000054.1:0-7548 GCA_964463595.1 uncultured Aequorivita sp.
GAAATTTTAAACTCGATGGCGGTGCCATGTTCGGGGTAGTTCCCAAGACCTTATGGTCGAAAACCAATCCGGCAGATGAAAACAATATGATAGATATTGCCGCCCGCTGCCTTCTTATAGAGGACGGGAAAAGGCTAACGCTTATCGATACAGGCATGGGCAATAAACAGGACGACAAGTTTTTTGGCTATTATTATCGTTGGGGAAACTATAACCTGGATGCCTCCCTCAAAAAATATGGTTTTCATCGGGACGATATAACTGATGTTTTTTTGACCCATCTTCACTTTGACCATTGTGGTGGAGCCATTCAATGGAATAAGGACAGAACGGGATATGAGCCCGCATTTAAGAATGCAACATTCTGGAGCAACAAAGACCATTGGAAGTGGGCAACTGAACCAAACCGAAGGGAAAGAGCATCCTTTTTAAAGGAAAATATTATGCCCATTGAGGAAAGTGGACAACTTCGATTTGTAGACCAGCCAGATTCGGATTTCGCTCCTAGCAAGGAATTGGACTTTGGTATCCATTTTGTGGATGGCCATACCGATAAACAAATGTTGCCCCAAATAAAATATAAAGACAAAACCCTAATCTTTGCAGCGGATCTGCTTCCCACCGCAGGTCATTTGCCCCTGCCTTTTGTAATGGGTTACGATACCCGGCCATTGTTAACACTTCCCGAAAAGGAAAAATTCCTTAAGCAGGCGGCCGATAATAATTTTTATCTCTTTTTGGAACACGATGCACAAAATCAGATTATAACAGTAAAAAATACAGATAAAGGCGTTCGACTGGACCAAACCTTAACTGTGGACGATTTTATTAATTAATTCCTTCTTTCTGAAATGAACACTATTAAAACCTCCTTATCTGCAGTTGCCCTAGCAGCTGTTCTGGCAAGTTGTGGTTCTACCGCACCCATTGTTGCCACACCCGTTCAACCCATTTCACCTTCCGTGACAAAGAATGTGCCGCTTACCCAAGACCAGCTGAAGCGTTGGGGAGCCATGGATCTTGTTCGTGATACGGTACCGGGAATGAGTGTTGACCGAACCTATAATGAACTGATTAAAACACGAAAAGGTGAAACGGTAATTGTAGGAGTGATCGACAGCGGAATAGATATTGACCATGAAGACCTTAAAAACGTTATGTGGACAAACCCCGGAGAAATTGCGGACAATGGGATTGACGATGACAATAATGGATTTATCGACGATGTTTACGGTTGGAATTTTTTGGGAGATATTCTCGGGGAGAATATGGAGTTTGTTCGTATTGTGAGAAAGCTCGAATCAAAATATGAAGGGAAGAATGAATCTTCCATAAGTGCGGAAGACAAAAATGAATATGCGCTCTATCAAAAAGCCAAGGCCGAATTTGAAAAGGAATTCGCCGAAACTACTGCAAACAAAACCAGATATCAGCAGATGATTTCGCAAATTAAACCTGTCCACGAAGCGATTGCTGCAAAACTAGGTAAGGAAGATTATACCGCGGAAGATCTTGCGAACATAAAAAATCCCTCGCCCCAGGAGCAACAACAAATTGCTATGTTGAGCCAGATGTTGAATTTTGCCGATTCCGTTCCGGAAGTACTGTCGGAAATGGAAAGAGGAGTTTCTTACTTCCAGGATAGATTGGATCTCCATTTCAATACCACTACCGATTTTCGAGCTGTTTTAGGAGATAACCCGGAGGATTTTTCCGATAATATTTATGGCGATAACAATGTAGCCAGCGTGGATCCGACCCGTGAAAATGTAAAGCACGGAACTCATGTAGCGGCAATAGTAGGAGCACAGAGAAACAACGGCATTGGTATGGACGGGGTGGCCAACAATGTAAAGATCATGGCCATACGCGCTGTTCCGGATGGTGATGAATACGACAAGGATATTGCACTGGCAATACGGTATGCCGTAGATAATGGGGCAAAAGTTATCAATACCAGTTTCGGAAAATATTATTCCCCAAACGCCGATTGGGTTTATGATGCCATAAAGTATGCAGCATCCAAAGATGTTTTGATCGTAAATGCCGCTGGAAATGATGGTTTTGATCTGGATACGGTAAATGTCTATCCCAATGATCAAATTGATAATGGTTCCGAAATATCGGATTCCTTTATTACGGTGGGTGCCTTAAATTACGTTTATGGCGAGAATATGGTGGCCAATTTTTCAAATTATGGCAAAACCAATGTGGATGTATTTGCACCAGGAGTAAAAATTTGGGCCGCCACCCCATTAAACACTTATGAATTTTTACAAGGTACTTCCATGGCCGCTCCAAATGTGGCCGGTGTGGCAGCGGTAATTCGCTCCTATTATCCAAAACTTTCTGCCGGTCAGGTAAAGCAAATATTGATGGATAGTGGACTATCCCCCAATATTGAAGTGATCCTGGGGGGAGATCCTTCCAACAAAGATTTATTTTCCAATATATCGACCTCGGGTAAAATGGTAAATATGTATAACGCCTTCATAATGGCCGATAAAATGTCCAGACAATGAAGCAGGACCTAGACAAATTCTTTTTAGCCTTCACCTTTTTTGGACTTTCAATATTTACATTTCCCGCATTAGCCCAAGGGAATAACACCTATTGGCAACAGAATGCTGATTATAAAATGAACATCCAAATGGATGCGGAAAACTATCAGTATGAAGGAACCCAAGAGATAACATACACCAATAATTCCCCGGACACCTTAAAACAAGTTTTTTATCACCTTTATTTCAATGCGTTCCAGCCCGGCAGTGAAATGGATGTTCGCTCCAGGACCATTATCGATCCCGATGATCGGGTGGAGGATCGGATCTCGAAACTCACGCCGGCCGAAATCGGATATATAAAACCCTCAATGCTTGCGCAAGATGGAGTTTCAGCAAGCTATTCCATAAAAGGGACTATAATGAAGGTTAATTTGCCCAAACCGATACTTCCTGGTGGAACTTCCGTTTTCAATATGGAATGGGACGCCCAGGTACCGCTTCAGGTTCGAAGATCGGGAAGGAACAGTTCGGAAGGGGTTGCCTTAACAATGACACAATGGTACCCCAAACTTGCTGAATACGATTTTGAAGGTTGGCATGCCGATCCGTATATCGCACGCGAGTTTCATGGGGTTTGGGGCAATTACGACGTTACCATAACCATCGACGCAAGCTACACCATTGGAGGTACCGGATATCTTCAAAATCCTGCGGCGGTGGGCCACGGTTATACGGTTCCGGGACAAAAGGCGATGCCTCCCGTAGATGGAAAATATACCTGGCATTTTTTGGCGCCCAAAGTACACGATTTCGCTTGGGCGGCAGATCCGGACTACATCCATGACACCTATCCGGGTCCAAATGGTGTAACCCTGCATTTTTTATACAAAAACAATCCCGAAATCATTGAAAACTGGAAAAACCTACAGCCCAAAACTGCTGCGCTCATGGAATTTTTCAACGAACATATTGGCCCTTATCCCTATGAGCAATATTCAGTGATCCAAGGTGGGGATGGTGGCATGGAATACGGAATGTGCACCATGATCACGGGAGAACGGGAATTTGGAAGTCTGGTGGGTGTAACGGCGCATGAGTTGGCCCACAATTGGTTCCAGTTTGTACTGGCCTCCAACGAAAGCAAGCACGGGTGGATGGACGAAGGTTTTACCGTTTTTATTTCAAATGAGGCGATGAATGATGTGATGGAGCAAAACAAATCGAATCCGCACCAAGGATCCTACAGAAATTACTTTTTTATGGCCAAAAGCGGAGCCGAGGAACCGCTCTCTACACATTCTGACAGACATTCCACAAACCGATCTTATGGGATCAATGCATATAGCAAAGGGGCCGTGTTTTTAACACAATTGGGATATATCATCGGTCCGGAAAACCTTTTAAAAACGTTGAAAAGATTCTATTCAGATTTTAAATTTACCCACCCTACCCCGAATGATTTCATCCGCACCGCGGAAAGGGTTTCGGGCTTTCAACTGCACTGGTATTTGACCGATTGGACCAAAACTACCAACACCATAGATTACGCAATTAAATCTGTAGAAAGCAAAGGTGAAACTACCGAAATAACGTTGGAGAGAATTGGTTTGATGCCGATGCCCATTGATCTATATGTGGCGTATGAGGATGGATCGCATGAATTGTTTTACATTCCGTTGAGAATGATGTGGGGCGAAAAACCCAACCCCTTTACCGAATTAAAACGCACGGTTCTGGAGGACTGGGCGTGGGCATATCCTATTTATGATCTCAAAATAGACAATGGAAAAAAGGTTAAATCGGTGATTATCGATGCGACCCAACGGATGGCAGATATCAATCCTGATAACAACGTTTGGGAAGCTCCATAATCTGTTCCGGCAAAAAATAGGATCGGCCCCGTAGGTTTAAAATCTTTGGGGTCTTTCTTTTTATATATTTACAGTGTGGATCAAAACTTCCCAAAATCGGAAAAGCTCAAAAGCTCCAAAACAATTGCATCCTTGTTCTCGGATGGCAAAAGTTTTTCAAAATACCCATTAAAAGTTTTCTTTCTTCCGAAGGAAAATATGGAAACACACCTCGCTGCCTTTGCCGTGCCAAAGCGTAATTTCAGATCGGCGGTTGCAAGAAACCGTATAAAACGGCAACTTCGGGAAGCGTATCGACTGAATAAGAATATCATTGAAAACGTTAACGGCAAGAAATTTGCGATGCTCTTCCTTTATTTGGGAAAGACCCAGCCACCTTATTCCAAATTGGACGCAGCCATGATGAAATTATTAAATAGCATGTCAGATGAAATTAGTTAGCCATTTTCTATTATTCCCCTGTAGGCTGTTCAAAAAACAAGATCCAATCCCAATTATGGTGTAGATTATTCTTCGTATATTTCTAAAGGGCAGAAAAATTTAAAATCCCAATAGCTAAATACCAAATTCCCTAATATAGAGTTTAGCCTAAAATAAAATTTTCAGAAAATGAAAAAGAAAATTCTAATTCCAATAGTCGCCATTGGCATATTTTTTACCACGGTCAGTTTTAAAAGTGATTTCTTCGAGATTGCAAAACAGATAGAAATCTTCACAACTCTCTTTAAGGAGTTGAACATGAATTATGTGGATGAGGTTACGCCCGCAACCCTAATGGACAAAGCCATAAAGGGAATGCTTGAGGATTTGGATCCCTATACGGTCTATTGGAACGAACAGCAGGTGGAGGACGCTAAAATCAATAATTCCGGGATATATACGGGGATTGGAGCCAGTGCACTGACAAGGTCAAATAAAATTATTATTGTAGAACCTTTTAAGGATTACCCTGCCGATAAGGCTGGGCTAAAGGCTGGGGATGAAATTATAAAGATCGGAAATATTTCCATAACTGAATCTGCGGAGGACGCTGGGGATCTTTTAAAGGGCGCTCCCGGGTCTCAGGTGGAAGTTACCTATGTGAGGCAAGGAAAAACCGCTACTACCACCATCACCCGTGGTGCCGTAGAGGTTAAGGCGGTTCCTTTTTATAAATTGGTGAACGGGGAGATTGGGTATATAGTCCTGAGCCAATTCAACAGTAAGACCACCTCCGAAACAAAAGCCGCCTTGATGGATCTGAAGTCCCAAGGGGCCAAAAAGATAATTCTCGATCTCCGCGGCAATCCCGGTGGACTTTTAAACGAGGCCATTGGAGTGGTAAACCTTTTTGTTGAAAAGGATTTGGTAATAACCACCACAAGATCCATAATAGACAAGTATAACCAGGTATATAAAACCAAATTGGATCCCGTTGACACTGAAATTCCATTAGTGGTGCTGATAAACGGCAGAAGTGCTTCTGCCAGCGAAATTGTGTCAGGAGGGCTTCAGGATCTGGATCGTGCAGTTATTATAGGAGCACGCAGTTTCGGGAAAGGACTCGTTCAGCGACCCAAAAAATTAACCTATGGCACGCAGTTGAAGGTAACGATTTCCCGTTATTATACCCCCAGCGGAAGGTGTATCCAAGCCCTGGATTATTGGCATAGGGATGAAAACGGGGATCCCGTTCGGAAAGATGCCAAGGAATATAATGCGTTTAAAACAAAGGGCGGCAGAACGGTTTATGACGGCGGAGGAATCCTACCAGATATTCAACTGGAATCTGCTGTCTATAGTCCAATTACAACGGCCTTGTTAAAAGACAATGCCATTTTTGATTACGCAACAAAATATTTTTATAGCCACAAAATGTCGGACTGGAAGAATTTCAAATTTAGTGATGCGGATTTTCAGGATTTTATAAAATTTTTGAAGACCAATAATTTTGAATTCCAAACCGAAACAGAAAAGAAATTCGCCGAAGGCATAAGAATAAGTGAAGATGAAGATCTGGACAATGAAATCTCTTCCAGTTACAATCTCCTTTTAGCAGCCATAGATAAAGCTAAGGACAAAGCGGTATTGGACAAAAAAGTGGAAATAGAATCCTTGTTGACCGATGAAATCTTAAAGCGATATTTTTATAGGGACGGGCTCTACAACTATCATTTAGAACATAATCCTGAGATAAAAGAAGCAATCTCCGTCCTGACCGATGAGGATAGATACAGAAAAATTTTGCGGTAATACTAATTTTTTTTGACGAATTCTCCGAGGTACGGGCCAAGATCCAATAAGTGCAATTGCTGAACGGTTGCGGTGGCATCGAATCTTTCATTAGAAATGTAATATAATAACCCGTCCTCCGTAGCTATACCCTCTACCTGATGAAAAGGAAGGGCTATGTTGAGTTTACGTTTGTTCCCACCAAAAAAATCTTCGTCCTCAAAATCATAGAGTAGAAAAATGAAAGGTTGCAGCAGGGCACTGTATCCACTCAGGGCGACAATGCCTTTGTCCTTTACGTACACAGCCCCCGTTATCAGGCCCCCAACATCATATCTCCCTTTAAATTCAGCTATATATTTACCCGGAGTTTTGGGAAGTTTATAAATCTGTGTTCCATTACTTATCCATTCCTTGGTAAAGAGGAAGATAGCATCATCGGTAACTATGAAAGCTTCACAATCATAATCCGTGTTATTGGGCCTTTCCGAATCCATAATTTTCTGGTCGCCATAGATGAAATTGATGGAATCCATCTGGGGCCTATCTGATAAGATTGAGGACTTAACAATCCGTATAATCCTTAGGTCCTGCCGATTGCCTTTGACATTATTTCCAATATCTCCAATATAAATATGATCGTCATCCTGTGAGATTTCTTCCCAATCCATATTGATCTGGGGTGCCAGTGAAATGTTTCCGGAAATAGACCCATCGTTCGGGCCGAGCTTATAAATTATGGAATCATCGTTGTCATTATGGGTCCACAGCATCCCATCCCAAAAAATAAGACCCGAGGTTTCAGAAAGTATATCATCCATAGGATAGGATTTCGTAATCGAAATGGTTTGTGCGCCATACATACAACTCCCATCATTTTGAATTGCATAGGGATTATAGTTTAAGGCTAATTTATCCGTACAACCAGTTTGACCATAAAATGGCAATAAACAACAAACAAT
>CAYXDM010000054.1:7648-13094 GCA_964463595.1 uncultured Aequorivita sp.
TTGTGAATCAATATATTCGTAATTTAGTCTTCATGATTAAACGAGATAGAGAAGAAAACAAGGAGATTCTAAAAGAATCTGTGGCCTATTTGGAGCACCGGGGTTTTGAACACATTCAGGCCGACGTTGAAGGTTATGATCCACCCAAATCCTATCTTAAAAAGGATAGTGATGTTGTAATTACCCCCGACATTGTAGCGGACAGGGCAGGTATAAAGCATTATTTTGAAATCAGCCTTAAATCTGATGAACAGAGGTTATTAAAATCGAAATGGCAGTTTTTGGATACCTTGACCAGGATGAAAAACTACCGGTTTAAGATAATTACCCGACGAGGCCATTATAAATTTACAGATGAAATGCTTCGGGAGCTGAATTTGGAAAAAAACCTGATCAAACTTTAGATCCGTGGGGGGACAAGATTTGGTCTAAGATCTCACCATAGCAATATGTGGGATCCCGTCCTCCAAATAACGGGTACCCACTGTTTTGAATCCGTGGGTTTCGTAGAAGGTAACCAAATAAGTCTGGGCAGATATTTTTATGGTATCGGCCTTGAATTTTGATTTTATAGCTTTTATCGACGCCTTTGTAATTGCATGGCCATAACCCATTTTTCGATAATTTTCCCTCACAAGGATTCTACCCATGGAAGCTTTGTCGAAATAATCTCCTGGGCGAAAGCACCGACAATAGGCCACCAGAATACCATCTTCCCACCCCATAATGTGTAAAGCCACTAGGTCCTTTCCATCCATATCCTGATACACACAATCCTGCTCCACGACAAATATCTCACTCCTCAGCCGCAAGAAAGTATACAGTTCTTCCTTACTCAAATCCCCAAATTCCTTTACAACTATATCCATAAGTAAATATGAAACAAATTATTTTTTAACTGATATAATTTGACTTATTTAAAAATCAAACTCACAGCCTCTTTCAAAATGGGCGCATTTAACTTATATGGATCCAATTTTCTTTATCCTTTTTTGATGCCGTCCTCCTTCAAACTCTGTTTCAAGAAAAGTTTTTACCATATCAACGGCTTGAGGTTTGCTTGTAAACCGAGCCGGAATACTAAGAACGTTGGCATCATTATGTTGACGGGCCAAGGCGGCAATTTCCTTTGTCCAACACAGGGCCGCACGGACTTTTTGATGTTTATTGGCGGTCATATTAGCGCCGTTCCCGCTGCCGCATAAAATAATTCCCATGTCCGCCTTTCCCTCTGCGACATCGGAGGCTACGGGGTGAACAAAATCAGGGTAGTCCACACTGTCGTCGAAATCGGTTCCATAGTTAATGACCGTATGTCCGGATTTCTCCAAAAAAGCTACAATTTCAACTTTATAATCGGTACCAGCATGATCGTTTCCAATAGCAATATCCATAATCTCAATTTTTTCCAAAGGTAAGAATTTCAAAACCATAATATTCTAGACCCTTTTTCTTTTAAAATTTATTTTGGCAAATTCAGAGCTTTTAAAATACTTGGGGTTTTAATAAATTTTAATTTTAGTTAACAAGGTTGTTAATATTTACTTAAAGACTTTCGACAAATAAAATTGTTGGTTTAAAAAATTATTCCAATAAGGGAAAAGCTTTCATAAAAACAAATGATAACAGGGATTCTTATCGTCAACTTTCGAGCATAATTTTTTCAGTTATAAATACATGTTCCAAAAAAAAGTTATCCTCCTTCAAGAGATATAAATTGATATTCACATTTGTGATTATTTTTACTTAGTCCGTATGGATAAAGCGTTTAGGGTACTTTATTATGGTTGATAACTTTTTAAAAAATGCTTATAAGTTCATTTCAAAATAAAAGGACAAAAAGTTATCCCAGATATCAACAAGCCATCATCATCAACATTTCTATTTTAAAAAATTTCAAATAAATAAATAATGTTATTATAAGTGTTGATAACAAAAAATACATTGATAAAAGGTATTTGAATGAATTGAAGAATTAAGTGGGAAGAGTCTTCAATCGTCAATTGGATTTTGGAAGAGGATTATTCTAAACAATCTTAAGGTTTGAGGGACGGTCGAAATCGGGATCCAATTCCGTGATAATTTCCTTGGCTCTTTCAATATCCTCACTATGCACCTGTAGACGTATTCCCCCAATACCATTGGAGTAAAATGGAAAAACACCAACCATAGTTTCATTCTGAAAAAAATAACGAATTTCCTCCTGGTCAAACAGCAGTTTTAATACGGCATATTCCGCGGGATACTGAAAAATGGCAAGAGTTTTAAAGTTAGTCATCTTTTTATTTATTTGAATTGGCGGTACACTAAAGTAACAAAACTGTGTTGATATTAATAAGCAATTGATAGAGAAAATAGTACCTTTACCATTATTACGAACAACTATGCCGCGACACTTAAGGAAAAAAAACAATAAAATAGAAAATCTTTCCAAAACCATACTCAACATTCTTCGGAAGGATCATTCAAAACCCTATAGTTATAAACAAATTGCTTCAATCCTTCAGGTGGATGATGCCAGTAGCAGGAATCAGATCATTAAAAAACTAAAGGATCTTCAGGCAAAAGGCAGCATCCAGGAGATAGAACGCGGGAAATATATACTGGCCCCCTCACAGAATTATTATACGGGTAAAGTTGATATAGCTGGTCGTGGCCAGGGCTATATAATAGTTGAGGACCAGGAGGACGATATTTTGGTAAGCAGCCAAAACTTAAACCATGCCCTACAGGGCGATATTGTGGAGGTGTATGTTTTTAAGCGGAAAAGAGGTGGAAAGTCTGAAGGGGAAATCACCAAGATTATTGAACGTAAACGAACGGAATTTGTAGGGACCATTCAAGTCCAGGATAATTTTGCATTCGTTGAGGTATCTGATCACAAGATGTACACCGATATTTTCGTGCCCAAAAACAACATTAACGGGGCCAAGAATGGAGAAAAGGTGTTGGTGGCCATGGTGGAGTGGCCAGAAAAAGCAGAGTCCCCAATTGGAAGTGTTTTAAAAGTCTTGGGCATGCCGGGCGAACACAATACCGAAATCCATTCCATCCTGGCCCAATATGGTCTTCCATACGAATTTCCGCAGGAGGTGGAGGAATATGCCAATAATATTGACACCTCTATTAAAGCTTCGGAAATAAAGAAACGCCGCGACATGCGAAACGTTCTCACTTTTACCATAGACCCCAAGGATGCCAAGGATTTTGATGATGCCCTGTCCTTCAGGATACTCGAGAATGGAAATTTTGAAATTGGAATTCATATTGCCGATGTTTCCCATTATGTTACTCCTGGAAATGCTCTTGATGACGAGGCTTATGAAAGGGCCACTTCAGTTTATTTGGTAGATAGGGTAGTTCCTATGCTTCCTGAAATTTTGTCCAATAATGCTTGTTCACTTCGCCCCCATGAAGAAAAGTATACCTTTTCGGCAGTTTTTGAAATCAACCAAAAATCAGACGTGCTCAAACAATGGTTTGGGAAGACGGTAATCCTGAGCGATGCGCGATTTTCTTATGAGGAAGCGCAGCATATCATTGAAAATTACGGCAATTTAGGGGGATCCAGAACGGAATATGGGCTAGAAATTCCCGCCGAAATTTCCATCACCAATGAATCTTATCAGGTAGAAGATGAAATTGCGGAGGCCGTTCTCACCATGGACAAATTGGCCAAAACACTTCGCAGCAAAAGGATGCGGGCCGGAGCGATTTCCTTTGATAAATTGGAAGTGAAATTTGTTCTGGATGAAAATAACAATCCTACTGGTGTGTATTTCAAGGAAAGCAAGGATGCCAATAAATTAATAGAGGAATTTATGCTCCTTGCAAACAGGAGTGTGGCAGAATTTGTGGGGAAACAAGACCCAAAAAAGACTTTTGTTTATAGGGTTCACGATGAACCCGACGACGAAAAGATTGCGGCCCTCGAAAACATAATAAAGCGTTTTGGATATAAACTCAACACCAAGGACAGGCATACCACCGCTACTTCGATGAACAAATTATTAAAGGACGTGCAAGGCAAACGGGAACAGAATTTAATAGACACCCTTGCAATTAGAAGTATGAGCAAGGCCTTGTACACCGTTAACAATATCGGGCATTATGGGCTATCCTTCGGCTATTATACACACTTTACTTCCCCGATACGCCGGTATCCGGATATTATGGTCCACAGGTTGCTCCAACATTATCTGGAAAAGGGAAAATCCGTTAAAGAGGAAGAATATGAGGAAAGGTGTTCCCATAGCAGCGATATGGAAAGTCTGGCCACCAATGCCGAACGCGACAGTATAAAATATATGCAGGTAAAGTATATGCAGGACCATAAGGACGAAGAGTTTTTGGGCGTAATCTCAGGAGTGACCGAATGGGGAATATATGTTGAAATAATTTCCAATAAATGTGAGGGTATGATCCGTCTTCAGGATTTAAAGGATGACCGTTATGAATTTGATAGGGATGAATATGCCGTAATAGGACAGCGCACCAAGAATGTTTATCAGTTGGGAGACGAAGTACTTGTCGAGGTAAAGAACGCTGATTTGGTAAAGAAACACCTTGATTTTACTATGCTCGGACATGGTCATGACCGTAAACTTTGATAATTCTCTTCATCGGATACTTTAAGTTGTGGTCTTAAAAAACTTTGTATTTTTATCCGACTATGTTTGACGGATTACTCTACGCGGCATTGTATGGATTTCTATTGGCCTTTGCGGTAGGACCAGTCTTTTTTACTTTGATAGAAACTGCTATCACCAAAGGTATCAAAGCTGCCATCTTTTTTGATTTTGGAGCTCTTTTTGCCGATATAATCTTTATTCTAATCGCTTTTTTCAGTACCAGTAGGATTCTGGAAAAAGTTAAAAATGATCCGGGATTATTGATTTTTGGTGGAGGTATCCTGATTGCGTACGGAATTATATCATATATACGAACAAACAAATCCATTTTCAGGATTGTTCGCGAGCATTACGCAGTTAACGTCAAGAAGAATCTGGGAGGGCTCTTCCTAAAAGGCTTTCTTTTAAATTTCGTGAATTTTGGGGTCTTGGCAGGATGGATTGGAGTGCTTATTATGGCCAATGCCCTTACAACAAACGATAACGGTATCCTGCTTTTTGTCGCCACGGTTTTGATCACTTTTTTTACTACAGATCTGGCCAAAATGTTCCTGGCAAAACGCCTTAAGAATAAAATGAAACCCAGATTTATTTTTAAAACAAAAAAATGGGTCAGCATTTTAATAGTGGTGTTTGGTTTCATCCTGCTTTTTCAAGGAATTTTTCCCAAAGGAATGGAAGCGGGACTTGAAAAGATTCCCGGTTCACAGCATCCGTTGGAAAAACCTATTCCTCCTGTTGAGGAACCCCTTTAAGATTTCTCTTTTAATAAAAAAACCTAACGGATTTTAATATCCATTAGGTTCTATAGAGGC
>CAYXDM010000055.1:0-3037 GCA_964463595.1 uncultured Aequorivita sp.
GTTTTGTGCATTGTTGGCATTGGGCTAAAATACGAATGAATTTGTTCGCCCCCTCCAAAAGGTGCAAATTCCTGCATCGTGCTCTACATTGTTTAAAGTGAAAGTATTGACTTTAGGGGCGGAGTCGGTTTTCGTGATCTAACTATGGGCTCAGAAAGAATTATATTAGGAATTGACCCCGGAACTACCATCATGGGTTTCGGTTTGATCCGTATAGTTGGAAAACAGATGCAGTTCATGCAGTTGAACGAACTTCATTTAAAAAAATACGATGACCATTATGTGAAGTTGAAAGTGATTTTTGAGCGCACAATAGAGTTGATAGATACCCATTATCCTGATGAAATAGCTATTGAAGCGCCTTTCTTCGGAAAAAACGTCCAGTCTATGCTAAAACTGGGCAGGGCCCAGGGGGTAGCTATGGCAGCGGGTCTTGCCAGGCAAATTCCCATAACGGAATATTCCCCCAAAAAAATAAAGATGGCCATTACAGGCAATGGCAATGCCAGCAAGGAACAGGTGGCAAAAATGTTGCAAAGCCTCTTAAGCTTGAAATCACTTCCCAAAAACCTGGATAGTACCGATGGCCTGGCCGCGGCAGTGTGCCATTTTTATAACTCCGGAAAAATAGAAATTGGGAAAAGCTACTCAGGCTGGGCGGCATTTGTTACCCAGAACCAGGGCCGTATAAAGGAGTGAATCCAATAATTTAAGGTTTCAGGATTGAAAATGTTTGAGAATAAAAAGCTGCAGGAATCTGATACCGAGTCCGGAAATTTTGGCCTGTATATCCATATTCCATTTTGCAAACAGGCTTGCCACTACTGCGATTTCCACTTTTCAACTTCATTAAACAAAAAGGGCGATCTGGTAAATGCCATCTGCGAGGAACTCTTCCTACGGAAAAATGAGATGGAAGGAAAGGTGGAAACCATCTATTTCGGGGGCGGTACGCCAAGTTTATTGACTTCCGAGGAGTTGAAACAGATTTTTGACTCCATTGACGCCAATTATACCCTTATTGAAAATCCTGAAATTACTCTTGAAGCAAACCCGGACGATCTAACGCTCCAGAAGATCGAACTGCTGGCAAAATCTCCCATAAATAGGCTGAGTATCGGAATCCAGTCCTTTTTTGGGGCAGATTTAAAGTTGATGAACCGCGCCCACAATGCCAATGAAGCTTTGGAATGTGTCAAACATGCAAACAAGTATTTTGGGAACATTAGCATCGACTTAATTTACGGCATTCCAGGAATGTCCCTAGAACGGTGGGTGGAGAACCTTGAAATCGTCCTAGAACTGGATATACCGCATCTATCTTGCTATGCTTTAACTGTGGAACCACGCACCGCCTTAAAATCTCTTATCGAAAAGGGAAAAGTGCCTCCGGTAGATGAAGAGGTTGCAAAAGAACATTATGAGATCCTTTTGGAAATCACTGAAAAGGCCGGATTCAAAAATTACGAGTTCTCCAATTTTGGAAAACTGGGGTTTCAGTCCCGAAACAATACCGCCTATTGGGAGGGAAAATCCTATTTGGGAATTGGCCCATCGGCCCATAGTTACGATGGGAAATGCAGGAGTTGGAATATTGCAAACAACACTAAGTATATAAAAGCCATTCAGGCCGGCATACTGCCTTCGGAAAAGGAAATTCTCTCAAAGAAAGACAAATACAACGAATATATAATGACCGCACTTCGAACCGAGAAAGGTGTTTCCCTGGATAAAATAGAAAGGGATTTTGGCGCAGAGTTTTTGGAATATGTAACGGCCCAAGCATACAAATCCCAAAAAAAGAATCTTATGGTTATGGAGGGCCAACATTTGAAGATTACTAAAAATGCCAAGTTCCTGGGGGATGGAATTGCAAGTGATCTGTTTATGATCTAGCGATTGAGGTCCGGGAATAAAATTAGAATCGTATCTTCGTTTTTCAAAATTTTTCAGTGAAGGCAAGAATCGAACACAAGGGGATCATCATAGAGGTGGATCTTTCCAAGCCTCTGGATATTTCAATTCCCTTAAGGAATTCCGAAGAAAACCCTGTGGCATGGTACCAAAAGAAACCCTCGATAACTGCTGTAAAAATGGAGCAATGGATTGGAAGGGTTTCAGAAGGCGGCTCCGTTAATTTCAACAATATATTCTTCAATCCCCACGCCCATGGCACACATACGGAATGTTTTGGGCATATTTCAAAAGAGTTCCATTCCGTAAACGATTCCCTGAAAACATTTTTCTTCTTGGCCGAAGTAATCACCGTGCGACCTGATAGAATAGGCGGGGACCAAGTTATCCCGGAGGAAAGTATATCCAAAGCTTTAAACGGATCTACCCCCCAAGCAATTGTCATTAGGACTTTGCCGAACCTTATTACCAAAAAAACGAAACATTGGTCCAACACCAACTGGCCGTATCTCCACGAAAATGCTGCCATATTTTTAAGGAAAATAGGGGTAAAGCACTTATTGATCGATTTACCTTCGGTAGACAGGGAGCAAGATGAAGGCAAGCTCCTCGCACATAGAGCGTTCTGGGAATACCCGAAGAACCCAAGAATCGATTGCACCATTACTGAGATGATATACGTGCCGGAGTTTATTGAAGATGGCAGCTATTTATTGAATCTTCAAATGGCATCTTTTGGGAATGACGCTTCGCCGAGCAAGCCGGTCCTATATAAAATCCTATAAAATATGAATGCAAGTTTAAAGATTGAGGAGTTGGCGCAATTCGTTTTGGGAATAGTGCTGTTCTCCCAACTCAACTTTGCCTGGTGGGTTTTTCCGGCCCTGATTTTGCTCCCCGACATCGGAATGATCGGATATATGTTTAATTCGAAAATTGGTGCGTTCACGTACAATCTCTTTCATCATAAAGCAATCGCCATTGCGTGTATGGTACTGGGAATGTCCTACCTGGGTGAGATCTATACTTTAATCGGGATTATCCTCTTCTCCCATTCGGCCATGGATAGGATTTTTGGTTATGGTTTAAAATATCCCAATAGTTTTAAAAATACGCATTTGGG
>CAYXDM010000055.1:3137-9862 GCA_964463595.1 uncultured Aequorivita sp.
AAAATATTTGCCCTTGCTGCCTTGGACGCCCACCCTGCCTCGGCCAATCTGAAATGCGATCCGGAGAAAGCCCTTGAGCTTCGCGAAGAATATGGCAGCCTTATTGCCCCAGGTTATCATATGAACAAAAAACATTGGAATACTGTGAAAATTGAAGGAAATTTGCCGCCGGCCTTGATTGTGGAATTAATAGATCATTCCTATGATTTGGTGGTAAAGTCATTGGCGAAAAAACTTCAGGCCGAATTGGAATCAAGGTAGGCCCTACGCCTCAAAAGCCCGTGAGGGTGAAAAAACATTTATGGAAAACCCCTCAGAATATTATCAAAAACAAATTGGGATATATACCAAAGAGCTCCAAACCCTCAGAAAAGGACTTGCCTTTTCCAGTACCTTGCGATTACTGGTTTTTATAACGGCCTGCTTCGGAATCTATTTTTTCTTCGGAAATCTTAAAATTGTTTTCCTGGTCCTTGCTACAGCTATTGCTGTCTTTATTTATTTGGTTTCTAAACACAGCAATTTGCAATATCAACGAGACCTAAAAAAAGCACTGATTGCCCAAAATGAACTGGAACTTAAAGTCTTGGATCGGGTGTTCCATCATTTGCCTTCAGGTGAAAGTTATAATGACCCCTTACATTTTTACTCCCAGGATATTGATCTTTTCGGTCGAGGTTCGTTTTTCCAGTACTTGAACCGCACTGCTCTGGAAAGTGGATCGGATTTTCTGGCCAAACTCTTCACCGAGAATAAAATTGATTCCATTCCCCAAAAGCAGGATGCGATAAGGGAATTGTCCGCCATACCGAAATGGCGTCAGCAATTTTCGGCAATTGCTTCCCTTGTGGAAACAGAGGCTTCGCCGACCTATGTTTCCGAGTGGTTGACTAGTTATAAATCCTTTGTCCCCACATGGATAAAAATCGTTGCGCCTCTCTTTTCACTTCTTTCCGTTCTACTCGTTGTATTGTATTTTATGGATTTTATTTCCGGATTTATCGTTGGCGGTTGGTTCTTTTTAGGATTGGCAATCTCCGGGAAGTATTTAAAAAAGGTGAATGATCTTTCCTCAAATACCTCAAAGGTCCAAAGCACCTTTGAGCAGTTCCATAAACTTATTGCGGAAATTGAAACCCAAAATTTTTCATCGGAATTGCTCGCCGGAAAAAAGAACCTCGTTGCCGGTCCATCTACAAGGGCATCTTCAATATTAAGAAAATTTGCCAAACATCTGGATGCCCTTGACCAACGCAGTAATATCCTTATAGGGATAGTAGGGAACGGATTTATGTTGCGGGACCTTCGGCAGGGCTACAATATTGAATTATGGATCGAGGAACATAAAAACAAGGTGCCGGGATGGTTTGACGTTATAACGTTTTTTGATGCGTATAGCAGTTTGGGGAATTTCAACTTCAATCATCCCAATTATGTTTTTCCGGAAATCATGGATTCCCAGGCCGTTTTAAAGGTGAAGGACGCTGGACATCCACTTTTAAAGGAATCGACAATGGTCCTGAACGACATCGAAATACATGCAGAGGAATTCTTTATTGTTACCGGGGCCAATATGGCCGGGAAGAGCACTTTTCTCAGAACAGTCTCCCTGCAAATTGTAATGGGAAACATCGGGTTGCCTGTATGTGCCGTAAGTTCGCAGTACACCCCGATAAAGCTTATTACAAGTATGCGGACCACCGATAGTCTGACGGACGATGAGTCTTATTTTTTCAGCGAATTGAAGCGCCTGAAATTTATCGTTGATGAAATAAAAACAGATCGCTATTTCATTATTTTGGACGAAATTCTAAAAGGCACCAATAGCACGGATAAAGCCATCGGCTCCCGAAAATTTATTGAAAAACTCGTAAGCAGCAATTCCACGGGCATCATCGCAACCCACGACCTAAGCCTCTGCAGGGTTGCGGAAGAAATGCCGGAGGTTAAAAATTACTTTTTTGATGCGCGGATCATCAAGGACGAACTCTTTTTCGACTATACTTTTAAACCGGGGATTTGCCAGAATATGAATGCTTCCTTTTTGTTGAAGAAAATGGAAATTGTAGATTAGGCAAGCGTTGGATTTTTGAAGACACTAATGGAGTTTTCGGAATGATTAAATTTTTAAACATTATCAAAATAGCAACACTCAATTTTCCCCACTAAAGAAAGGGCCAAGATTTATGGATTCAGTAACACAAATTGTATTGGGTGCCGCAGTAGGCGAAAAGGTTTTAGGAAAGAAGATTGGAAATAAAGCGATTGCCCTGGGCGCAATTGCGGGCACCATTCCAGATTTGGATGTGATAGCTGGATTTTACACCGATACGGTTTCCGCTCTTGAAATCCATCGCGGCTTTACACATTCCTTTGTTTTTGCAATTGGCATCGGGCTTCTCTTTGCGTGGTTGTCCTCACTATGGGACAAGCGGGCATCCCTGAAGGAATGGTTCTGGTTTTGGTTTTTGACCTTTGCAACCCATGCCCTCTTGGATGCCCAAACCACCTGGGGCACACAGCTCTTTTGGCCCTTGGACATTCGGGTGGCAACCCAGAATATTTTCGTGATAGATCCGCTCTATACCCTTCCGTTTCTCGTATTCGTGATTTTAACGATGTTCCAAAAACGAAACTCTGCCAAAAGAAGAAAATTCAACAATCTGGGCCTCGGAATAAGTAGTACCTATTTGGTAGTAACCTTTATTTTGAAAGGAATTACCTACGGCAAATTTAAGGACGCATTGGCCGACCAGCAGATAGATTACATCGCCATGCAAACGAAACCAAGTCCATTCAACACCATACTTTGGACCGCAAATGTGGAGACCGCGGATTCGTTTTTGATCGGGGATTATTCCTTTTTCGACACCAAACCCATTCAATTTTACCAACATCCGAAAAACCACCAGGCTTTGGGAGTGTTGGCGGAAGAATATCAAATCCAACGTTTGATCGAGGTCGCCGAAGGTTGGTACACCATAACCGAGCGGAATGGACAGCTTTCCCTCAACGATCTCCGGTTTGGCCTGATGAGCGTAGATCCAGATACCGATAAGTACGCCTTCAGCTATATTCTGGAAAAGGAAGATGGCGAGATCAAAATCACCGAGGAACCCAAGGATAGAAGAGATGCCAAAAAACTTCTGGCCGATCTGTGGCAACGGATTGGTGGGAATTAAACAGGAAGTCAACCCTCAATCGAACGGGTGGTAAGTTTTATGTATCCGCGTTTCAGGATCCGTAATATTGCAATATTATATTTTCCCTGTTGGTACCACTGGTCTCAGCAATTTTTTTACAGGATTAATTATAGTTCTAATTTTCTTATTTCTTAGGTTATTTAAAATTTTCCGCCAGGCACCGACAATTAAAAGACTAAAAAATCTGTTTTTCCAGAAAAATAAAGCGGAGATTATTAACTTTGCATTTAAAATGAAAGAAACCGAAAGACATAAAGATCCCATTCTCGATCTGGACCATTACAATGATATTCTAAGGAAAAAATCTTCTGAACATATCATTCAATGGGCATTATCGATGGCCGAAAGACCTATTTTGACCAGCAATTTCAGGCCTTATGCCACTGTGCTCATCCACGCCTGTACCCGACAGAAAAGGGACATTCCAGTAATTTGGTGCGATACAGGTTTCAACACCCAATCTACCTATGAGCATATTCGGGAAGTGCAAAAAGCACTCGACCTTAATCTGCACACATATAAGCCCAGTTTTTCCAAGGAATTCATCAGTTATTATTATGGCATCCCTGACCCCAATGATCGGGTACATGCGCTGTTTACTGAATTGGTAAAGTTGGGACCTTTCAGAAAAGCTCTCATTGAGCACGACCCAGACGTGTGGTTCACCAATGTTCAGCATGGGCAAACGGAGCACAGGGACCGTTTGGACATATTGAGCTACACCCAAGACGGTATTTTAAAGGTAAGCCCGTTTTACTATGCCACAACCAAAGATTTATACAATTACACCCAGAAGTATGCGCTTCCAATAGAATTCGATTATTACGATCCCACCAAAGGGGACGCTGGCAGGGAATGCGGCATACAGCTTCTTTAAGCTCTTCTTATATCATATTGCCCAGTAGCCTTTTCTTATAAAGTATCCGTACGAGTTTTAAGTACGATCACAATCTGAAAATCTAAATACAATCGTCGCCATTTTTAGATTGTTTAAGGGTATCTTCGCATAAAGCGAGTTTTCTGAAAAAATATGAAATTAATTTATTCCTTATTTTTCTTCTTTATCGTTCAAATTGGCTTAGGGCAGACGGTTGAACTCAAAAGCAGCACACCGTTTGCAATGGATAGATTTGTAGGTATCGACAACTTCAAAAACACTTATTTTGTAAGAGATCGCGTTTTGCACAAACAGGGTGAGGATGGCAATTTTATATACAATGCCCTTCAACTTGGCAGGATAACTTCGGTGGATATTATAAACCCGCTAAAAGTGGTGGTTTTTTTCCAGGACACCAATACGGTGGTTTTGTTGGACAATAAACTGAGCGAAATTGAGAGAATCACCTTCAACAATATGCGGGATTTCCTAAATGTGGGTGCCGCTACCAATGCCGGCAACAATAACTTTTGGCTGTTCAATATGGATACCCAACAACTGGAAATATACAATTTTCGCGAAAAAAGACAGACCGTGGTCTCCCAGCCCCTTCCAGGGAAATTATTATCGCAGGCCAGCAATTTCAATTATTGCTTTACCCTTACGGAAAATAAATTGCGGGCCTTTAATATTTATGGAAGTCTATTGAATGAAACAACCCACGACGGTTATGAACGGATAGAGCAATCCAATGAAAATGTGGTGGCATTAAAGGACAATTCACTTTTTTTTATTCCCGATTTTGCCAGGCGGAACGGGGGCCCCATGGACGAAACTGTAAGGCTCGAAATTCCCGAAATGACAGTAAAGGATTTGCAGCTTATCGGCGATATCCTGTATATTTATGACGGCAGAAGTTTGCACACTTTTACATTAACCCTCCCTAAGAAAGAATAAATATGCACGTTGCAATTGCAGGGAACATTGGTTCCGGAAAAACTACCCTTACCCGCTTGTTGGCAAAACACTATAAATGGAAACCCCATTATGAGGAGGTAGAGGACAACCCCTATCTCGATGATTTCTACAATCAGATGGAGCGCTGGTCCTTTAATCTGCAGATTTATTTTTTGAACAGCCGCTTCCGTCAGATCCTTGAAATCCGGGAAAAAGGAAAAGACGTAATCCAGGATAGGACCATTTATGAGGATGCCTATATTTTTGCTCCCAACCTGCACGCCATGGGGCTGATGACCAACCGGGATTACGAGAACTACCGATCTTTGTTCCAATTAATGGAAAGTGTTACCGAAGGCCCAGATCTTTTGATCTACCTGCGGAGCAGCATCCCAAACCTGGTAAAGCAGATCCACGACAGAGGCCGTGATTACGAAACCTCTATCAGCATAGATTACCTCAGCCGATTAAATGAGCGGTACGAAGCGTGGGTCCATAGTTATGACAAGGGAAATCTTATTGTTTTTGATGTGGACAAAATAAACTTTGTGGACGATCCAGAGCATTTGGGACAGGTAATAAACAGGATAGATGCCCAACTGCACGGATTATTCTAATCTTCGGACGGGGAATTCCAGTTAATCACTTGGAAGAAAACCCATCTGTTTTGCGTGCCGGATCGCTTCTTTGCTATTCTCCACCAACAATACCGGAACTGTTTCGTACTCTTTAAAGAGTCCCTTTACACGGATCATCTTCCTTTTGTGGTTTACACTCCTCATATAAATGGCCAGAATGCGTTCGGGATGGGCTTCCGCAATTTCAATATAAATGTCCGGATCGTGCTCCCCACTATCGCCAATCAATATAAACGATAATTTAGGGTAGGTTTTTAGTATGTTGAGAATTTCCTTTTGTTTTTCTGGTTTTTCGCCAGATGCTTTCGGTCGGAAAATTTTGGTCAATGGATTTCCAAAATCGCGGAGCAGGATAGGGCCTTTGGGAAAGTTGTGGGTGCTCAAAAATAATTCCAGATAACGGTAAAGATTCCAGGGCCCGTGACTTACGTAAAAAATTGGGTTGCAGTCCTTTCCCGATTTCCCACGGTGGAGTTGGGTATAAAAATTTGCAGCGCCCTCTAACGGAATTCGTTTTTGCGCCCGTTTAAAGATTGTGTTTTTTACCACTTGCCATTTTAATCGTGAGGTCAGTCCGGTGTGGAGAATGGTATCGTCAATATCGCTGATCACCCCAAATTTTGCGGTTTCTGAAGGTATGATGATTTCACCTTGAAACGTATTTCCTGTCCGTGTCCTTTTCTGGTGGAGCGGATCGACAAAGGAAATTTCATAAGGCAAGATTCCGTCCTCGGTTACCTCTTCCGAAAAATTTTCTACGGTTTGGTCTATCAAATAATACCCCTGATTGTCTGTGCGGGTTTCAATTTTTAGACCATTGGGAAGGGTTAGGACCAAATCCGTATTTCGTATAAGATCCGTCCCAAAACGCTTATAGGCAATCCACAACATGGTTAAAAATCCTTTTTTGGACAGGTCGATATTTTCGTCTTCCAGCGCCCTTCCCTTGGCGTACAGATGGGTCGCGGTGCCATAAGTTCTAAAGGGAATTATCTGCGATGGATCTTTTCTGAAGAAATTCATAATAAAGAAGGGGATTTTATGTTGATT
>CAYXDM010000055.1:9962-13079 GCA_964463595.1 uncultured Aequorivita sp.
AACATGGCTCCGCCCACCCATTTAAAGAGCATTTTGTTTCCCAAAACAGCGACGAGAACAATTTTAAAGGCAAAATTGGCCAGAACGCCCGTCATGATTAGCCGCCAGCCAAGCTCCGTCGCCAATCCGCCGCGAATGGAATGCGCAAGGGACAGTGTTATGGCGTCCTTTTTTGCCAATCCTCCTATTATCGAGACTATGTACAGCCCGCTATCTCCGAATTCCTTTTCGGTAAAGGCAACCGCCAGTAATATGAGTCCATACAATAATCCAAAAACAAACGCGCTTTTAAACTGCGCCGGGTTCTTGGGTTCCGGTACATCCTCAATAGAGGAATCCTTTGAAACCGTATAATACATAAGAACCGATAACACCGCCATAAAAACAAATAGCAAGGAAAAGGGCAATATAAGAGCTCCAAGTTTTCCTGGTACCACGACACCGACTATTATAATGACCCGAATAATGGAAATAGCCACGGAGGTCATTATCACAAAAGCCGAAATCTTACCAATATCCGGATTCTTGGCCGCATTCCGCGCATAACTTACCGTGGTGGCGGTGCTGCTTATTATCCCGCCCAAGATGCCATTGGAAATCATTCCAGCTTTTTTCCCGACCCATTTGTAAATGAAATACCCCAAAACACTGATCCCGACTATCAGCGTTACCATTAACCATATATCTTTTGGGTTTAGAACGTCCAGCGGCCCATAGGTTTCATCTGGAAGTATGGGGAGTATGACCAGGGAAATGCCCACAAAGGTCATGATGGCCCCAAAATCCTTGTCTTTCATCTTGTCTATAAGCGTATGCAGAACTTCCTTTACATAGAGAAGGATGGCCAAGGTGCCGCCGATTATTACGGCCAAAACCTGATTTCCCAGAACGAGGTAGGCTCCGAGGGCAAACATCAACAGTACTGCGACTTCCGTAGTCTGGCCGGCAGTAGGATTATCATCCCTTCTGGAAATGATGAGATTTGCGGTTATCATCAAGGCGGTGATGGCTATCCCAAAGACTGGAAGGATAAAAGGATTGTCAAACTCGCGTGTAAGAAAACCTGCAAGTGTGCCAAGAATAGAAATTAAGGTAAAAGTGCGAACCCCGGCGGTTTCGTGGTTGGTTTTTTCCCGCTGAAGCCCCACCAGAAGACCCAGTCCAAATGAAATCCCAAGAGTAACGAGGTCGTTGTAGTCCATATCTGGCTAAGGTATGTAAATTTTATTTCGGGAATATTTACGGAAATGTTAATTCCATTTTTACATCTCCAGACATTAAATATTTGTACGGGGGACCTAATTCTCGTTCCACTATTCAGTGGATCGATCTCTGAAAAAAAGGGAACGATAAAATTTAATCTTGTCAGGAAGCTATTTAGGCCATTAATCTAGGGGTCACTCTTTTAATTTTTGTATTTTTACGGCTTCGTTTTTTCACATTCAAGACACACCCATGACCAATATAATATTGTTTGGCCCTCCAGGTGCCGGAAAAGGAACCCAGGCTAATTTTCTGAAAGAAAAATATAATCTCGTGCATATCTCTACCGGCGATGTTTTCCGGGAAAATATCAAAAATGAAACCGAACTTGGGAATCTTGCCAAATCCTTTATGGCCAAGGGAAAGTTGGTACCGGATGAGATAACGATAGATATGCTGAGCCACGAAGTTGATAAAAATCCCGAGGCTGAAGGTTTTATCTTTGACGGTTTCCCCAGAACGGAAGCCCAGGCCGATGCCCTTGGTTTTTTAATGGAGGACAAGGACACCCAAATAGACGCCATGGTGGCCCTGGAAGTGGACGATGGGATTTTGGTACAGCGATTGCTCAATCGGGGCAAGACCAGCGGCAGGGTGGATGACGCGGATGAAAAAATCATTCGTAAGCGCATCAAGGTTTATTATAATGAAACCGCCATTCTAAAAAAATATTATCAGAAAAAAAATAAGTACTACGGTGTGAATGGGGTAGGGACTATTGAGGAAATAACGGATAGACTGAGCGAAGTTATTGATAAGCTCTGACCCATAATTTCAAGTTGAAGGTTTAGATCCATCACCCGAGTCTAACATTTAACATCTCCAATCCCAAGTCTAAAATCGACCATCTAAAATGACCGAAGGCAATTTTGTTGATTACGTTAAAGTTCATGTAGCATCCGGAAAGGGAGGCCAAGGCAGTCGGCATATGCGCAGGGAGAAATACATTCCCAAAGGAGGTCCGGATGGCGGAGATGGCGGTCGTGGAGGCCACGTGATCATTAAGGCCGATAAGAATTTATGGACCCTATACCATCTTAAGTTTAAACGACATTTTAGAGCGGAACACGGAGCTGCCGGAGGAAAACAGACCAGCACGGGAGCCGATGGATCCGATGTTTACATAAATGTGCCTTTAGGGACCGTGGTTCGCAACAAGGAAACAAAGGAAATCCTTTTTGAACTTACCGAGGATGGGGAAGAAAGGATAATTGTCAAGGGCGGCCGAGGCGGTTTGGGGAATGCCCATTTTAAATCGGCTACCAACCAGACTCCACGTTATGCCCAGCCAGGTGAGGATGGAACGGAAATGGATATAATCCTGGAGCTGAAAATTCTCGCCGATGTAGGCCTAGTGGGTTTTCCGAATGCCGGAAAATCGACCCTGCTCTCGGTGATTACCGCTGCAAAACCCAAGATTGCAAATTACGAGTTCACAACCCTTAAACCCAATTTGGGCATCGTTCCTTACCGCAACTTCCAGACCTTTGTCGTAGCGGATATTCCGGGAATTATTGAAGGGGCGGCAGAAGGAAAAGGTATTGGTCACCGTTTTCTTCGGCATATTGAACGCAACTCCACCCTGTTATTTCTAATCCCGGCAGATGCCCCGGATATTAAAGAGCAGTATGACATCTTAGTAGATGAACTTCGCCGCTACAATCCACAATTGCTCGATAAAGAACGTTTGTTGGCCGTCAGTAAAAGCGATATGCTCGACGAGGAGCTAAAGGCTGAAATGAAAAAAATATTGGACAAGGAATTCAACGGAATTCCGTATTTATTTATCTCCAGCATTACCCAAGAAGGCATTACAGAACTCAAGGATAAGCTCTGGAAGTTGCTCAATTGAAA
>CAYXDM010000056.1:0-13035 GCA_964463595.1 uncultured Aequorivita sp.
CAAGCGATATTGAAACTAAAAATGAATATTTTAAAAATATTGACTTAGGAGGTACGAGAATACATCTATCTATAAGCTTAGCCCAAAAAAAACTGCATTATTCTATAGTTGATTTATAGTAGCAATACTTTGGTTATGAGCTGAACTGAGCCATTGGAGGAGCTGTTGAGGGACAACATTATTACCCCCCTGGCAGGTAGCACAAGGGATATAACTCAACGTGAGGGGGAACTACCATCCCTATGGCTTTGGCGGGAAGGAGGAAAATGACGAACTTGGCCTGCAGTGGATGGATTTTGGGGCCAGGAACTACGACAAATGGCTGGGGAGCTGGATGAAAATAGACCCGCTGGCGGAGATGATGCGCAGGCACAGCCCTTATAATTATGCCTTTGACAACCCCATCTATTTTATCGACCCGGACGGGATGGCGCCGAGGCTCTCGCCGATGATCAGCAATGGCTACACCACGGAATCGGCCTCCTCCATCTCGGGGAGCGTGCAGTCCTGGGGCAATTTTGATATGGCCCTGACCGGTGCGGGAGAGAGCAAGAGTGAATCCGCCGGGCTCAATGCCGACCTTTCTGCCCCTACATTGAGCAAACAGAAGGATGTTGCAGGTACGGGAATGGCGATGGGCGATGGTGGGGTTGAAAAAGTTGATTCTAAAAGTGATGCCGATATTGATATATGGGGCAAAGGCTCAGTTCCATATGACGGCAAAGGTATTGGGAGAAGTAACTTTTTAGGTCCTGGTCCCGATATAAACCCATTTGAGATACCTGATCCCAACAATCCAGGCCTATATCTTCGACCCATTGATGAAATAGATAAAGGCAGTCAAATTCATGATTATATGTATTGGAAATCTAATACGGGGGGAGCAATGGGAGCTCTATTAATCTTGGGGTTACCGGGGCGGATATCCTTCTAATTACGACCGCGAAAAATATAATGGAAAGATATAAAACAGGAGGCATAGATCGGGTAACTGGACATCCAATATCGGAAAGAACTTATAACCTATCTCGGGCCGTTTATAATTTTTTCTCATTTGCGGTTGCAAATAAAGTAAATCCTTCAGGAATAAAATATTGATTATGAGAGCTAAGTTACTTCTTTACTTTGTTTTAATGGTAAATAATGGTTGTTATAGCCAACCAAAATCATTTGATGAAATCCGGGGTTTTGATATATCCAAAAACGATGAATATTTAATTTACTCCTATAAAGATAGTATGAGCAATACATTCATCAAACGATATAGCTTTTTAACTAAAAATGATTCTGTTTTAATTGGACCCAAAAAGGATCTTTTTTATGTTAACCCAAAATATTCTCCAGATGGTAGAAAGTTTCTTTTTATAGAGTACAATATAGAAAATCTGGAAACCAGTTCCTTGTGTTTATCAGATAACAATGGGTCTTCTGTTGAATATTTAATAAAAGGGAAAGGAATAATTACTGAGGCAATTTTTTCGGAGGAAAGCGATAAAATCTTTTTTTTAATGGCTAAAAACTATGAGGCTTATTCTCCCACTGGCATCCCGGATTCCCATAATTATGATATCTATTCTTATGATATTTTAGAAAAGAAAACCACAAAAATATCAAATATAGATTCTTATAAATTAGCCCAGATTTCTATTTTCGATAGAGAAAATTTGTTGATTTATCATTTTGCCGGAACTTCTGGAGGAATGTTTTTATTCAATATGGCTTCCTCCAAAATGAAAAAAATTGTCCCTACAAACAACCCTCGGGGCGATGCCAGTTTATATGACACGCCTATATATTCTAAAAAATTCAACTTAATGGCATTTATAGCTCCCTACCAAATATATGCTATGGACTTTGAAACGAAGATTGCAGAGTTGGTTTTTGATAATAGAGGGAAAGGACACATAGGTCATATTTCTTTTTTTAATACCCAGAAGAGAATTTTATTTGTAAAAGATAATGTACCGTATTTTTATTCCATTGATTTGGAAAATCACACTACTCAACAATTATCTATAAATTCCAAGAAATTATAATGACATATATATCGGGATGGAAAAATGATAGAGATTTTGGATTATAGGAATATTGCAAAGGTTATTAAATGTGGATATTTCTGAAAGTTAGATGGAAATCTCAAAACAGGCAAAAATGTTAATAACTAAACAAGGAGGGTCGGGCGTCGGTCGTGGACTTCGTTTTGGAGGAATGTACTCTTATGGAACCACTAAAGTGTTTTAGAATGAAAGAAGATGCTTATTCGTGGAAATTAAAATTGTTTTTATTAATCATCTTTATAACTCCTTTCATTATACTTTTCGGGATTGTTTTGTTTGATGCCATTGTTTATCCGAAGAGTTCTGGGGAAATATTTTTAGATATAAGAGTAAAAACAGATTGTCAGGGTGTTGTTAATTCCATTTATCGCCAGAAAATGAATAATAATCAATTAACCTTAGTAACAGAAGATTGTGCTTTTATAGTAGATTCTAAATGGACTTCAAAATTTCTTATCGGTGACTCTATTTCGAAAAAAGGAGGTGAATTATTTGTTGAGCACTATCGGGATGGAAAATTGATAGAGATTTTGGATTATCGGGATATTGCCAAGGATATGAAATAAGTATTTTGCTGATAAGCTAGAATGAAAATCTGTAAACCCCGCTCCTGCGCTAACACATCACGTGGCATCCTACATTTTAATGGAGAAGCCCTGCCCGTTTCGCCTGTTTCATTTATCCTTTGATATCTTTTAAAAATGGAGGTTTTTTCAAAAGCCAACCAGGGAATGGGACTGCGATGCAATCGAGCCCCCGGGGGAAAAGGAGTTAAAACGAAAACTTCAGCTGTTCCTCTATGGTCTCTTCCATTTCCGCTTCCTTGCTCTGCGTCTCATTGTTCAGATTTGAAATTGAAATCCCCAGAAGCCGAACTGAATCTTTCATTTTTTCCTGATAGAGCAATTCTTCAATGATGGGAAGGATCATTGCCTTTGAAAATAAAAATTCCGGGCCCGTTTTGCTCCGGGTCTGCAGGCTGAAATCGCTATATCGAATTTTTAGCGTCACTGTTTTTCCCGCCAGATTTTGATTTTGCAGCCGTTTTTCAATGTCATCCGCAATGCCATCCAAGCGTTCCATCATAAAAATCTCTGACGAAATATTCTCTGAAAATGTATGTTCCGCCGCAAGTGACTTTTGTTTTCGGGAAGCTTTAACCTTACTGTTATGGATTCCGCGTACCACGTTGTAGTAGTGGGTTCCACTCTTTCCGAAGTTTTCAATCAAGAATTCCAAGGACTGTCCTTTTAAATCCTTACCCGTAAAAATTCCCAATCGGTACATCTTTTCCTTGGTAACCTTGCCCACACCAAAAAACTTTTTCACATCCAGGGTTTCCAAAAACGGAACAACTTCCTCGGGCGCAATGGTTTTTTGTCCGTTTGGTTTATTGATGTCACTGGCAATTTTGGCCACAAATTTATTTATCGAAATTCCTGCGGAAGCATTTAGGCCCGTCCTTTCCTTTATGATTTTTCTAATCTCTTGAGCGATTACCGTAGCACTGGGGATTCCTTTTTTGTTTTCGGTCACATCCAGATAAGCTTCGTCCAGGGAAAGCGGTTCCACCAGATCGGTATATTCAAAAAATATTTGGCGTATCTGTTGCGATATTTCTCGATATCGTTCAAATCGAGGCGGTACAAAAATCAGATCGGGGCAATTTCTTTTTGCGGCCATTCCGGTCATGGCACTTCGCACACCGAATTTCCTCGCTTCATAGCTTGCCGCCGCAACAACGCCCCGTTTTCCACTGCCACCCACGGCCAAGGGTTTCCCAAGCAATTCCGGATTTTCCAACTGCTCCACGGAGGCATAAAATGCATCCATGTCTATGTGGATTATTTTGCGGATGGGTGGTTTTTCTGACATATTGCAAAAGTACTAACTTGGACGAATTCATGATGCGAAAATCCCCCCCCTCCGTTCCCACATAATTCCACATTTCGTCCAATGGCGAATGGAAATAATTATATTATATTTGAACTCTTAAATTTAGGTTAAGGAATGATAAGCCATATACGGGGCAGACTGATCGAAAAAAACCCGACCGATGTAGTGATTGATTGTAATGGCATAGGTTATTCCATCAATATTTCACTGCACACATTTTCGGAACTTCCGGACAGTGAAAATATCAAATTGTTTACCCATTTGAGCGTTCGGGAGGATGCACATATTTTATATGGTTTTACGACCGTTGCGGAGCGGGAAATTTTTCGGCTGCTGATCAGCGTTTCCGGGGTTGGTGCCAGTATTGCCCGCACTATGCTGTCTTCCTTAAATCCTGAGCAGATCGTGGAGGCCATTGCTGCCAACGATCTAAGAACTCTTCAGTCCGCAAAAGGAATAGGTGCCAAGACTGCACAACGGCTGGTATTGGACCTGAAGGACAAGATTTTGAAGGTATATGGTCTTGCATCAATTTCTTCCGAATCGAGCAATACTAATAAAAATGAAGCGTTATCTGCACTGGAAACCTTGGGCTTCCCTAGAAAACAGGCAGAAAAGGTTTGTGATTCCATCGTGAAAGAAAATCCCCAGGCATCGGTAGAATCCATCATTAAACTAGCTTTAAAAAAACTGTAACAATTGAGCGCAAAAAACTACGTTTACAAGGGTGGCTTATTAAAGCTTTTGGCAATAACATTCTTCGTATCCTTCAGCGGCAATCTATTGGCCCAGGATACTACAGCAGTTGGATCGTCCATGGGATCCATGAACCTGCCCAACCCTACGAGCATTCAAAATCTTTATACCTACGATCCCATTACGGATCGTTATATCTACACCCAGAAATTGGGAAACTTTCAAATCAATTATCCTATTATCCTCACCCCTGAGGAATATCAGAAGTTGATCCAGGATGAGCAGATAAAAAGTTATTTCAAGGAAAAAATGGATGCCGCCGAAGGGCGTAAGGAAGGAGCCGAGGAAAATCAAAAAAACCTGTTGCCCATATTTTATGTGAACTCCAATTTCTTCGAGTCCCTATTTGGTGGCAATACCATTGAGGTGATCCCCCAAGGTTCAGTGGAAATGGATTTGGGAGTACTGTACACCAAGCAGGACAACCCCCAGTTTTCACCCCAGAACAGAAGCAGTTTTACCTTCGACTTTGACCAACGCATCAGCCTAAGCCTGTTGGCCAAGGTTGGAACCAGGTTGCAGGTTACTGCCAATTACGATACGGAAAGCACTTTTGACTTCCAAAATCAGGTAAAACTGGAGTACACGCCTACAGAAGACGACATAATCCAGAAAATAGAGGTTGGTAATGTGAGTATGCCGCTCAACAGTTCCCTTATTCAGGGGGCCCAGAGTTTGTTTGGGGTAAAAGCCCAACTTCAGTTTGGAAAGACGACGATAACTGGAGTTTTTTCTGAACAGAAATCTGAGACCCAGACGGTAATGGCCGAGGGTGGCGCTACGGTAACCAATTTTGATCTCTTTGCCCTCGACTACGACGAAAACCGTCACTTTTTCCTGGCCCATTATTTTAGGGACAACTACGATAGGGCCTTGCAACAGTACCCATTCATAAACAGCAACGTGCAGGTTACGCGCATGGAAGTGTGGATAACCAATCGCTCTAGCCAGACGAATAATGTCAGGAACATTGTTGCCATTCAGGATATCGGGGAATCCGATCCACGGAATATAGGGCTGGAGAATCCCCCGGGAGGGTTTATAAATGTCCCTGCCAATTCGTATCCAGACAACGGCAACAACGACTTCAATCCTTTTGGTATCAATGGCGGACCTTCTTCCTTGCTCAATCCCGCCATCCGCGATATTGCCACCGTCGGGCAGGGTTTTACAGGGGTTAGGGTAAGTGACGGCATCGATTATGTCAGCCTTGAAAATGCCCGAAGATTAGATCAGAGTGAATATCAGTTGAATTCGCAATTGGGATATTTTTCCTTGAACCAACGCCTCAGCAATGATGAGGTACTGGGCGTTGCTTTCCAATTTACCGCAAATGGGAGAGTATATCAGGTAGGTGAATTTTCAAACGACGGGGTAGAAGCCAATGGCGGAAGGGATCCCATCCACAATATGCCTCCATTGGATCCGGAAAACGAGGTGAGTCCCGCTCAAAACCTCGTTGTGAAAATGCTGAAGAGCACCGTTACCAATGTCAAGGAACCCGTATGGGACCTGATGATGAAGAATATCTATCCCATTGGAGCCTACCAACTGGAAAAGGAAGATTTTAAGATGAACATTGTCTATACCGATCCTTCCCCGTTAAATTATATTGAAGAGGCCCGGGGAACGCCACAGCATCCCTATGCCGAACTGCCCGAAGACGTAAAGGAAAAAATCCTCTTGCGGGTCTTCAATTTGGACAGATTAAACTTCAACAATGACCTTCAACAGGGCGGTGATGGGTTTTTTGACTTTATTCCGGGGATTACCGTTGATGCCCAAAACGGACGGATTATCTTTACAACAGTAGAACCTTTCGGAAAGCATTTGTTTGATAAGTTGAACGAAACCCCAACCCCAAACGTGCCTCCGGCAGTTTATGATATTCCCGAGACTTACAACGCAAACCAGCATAAGTATGTATTCCGCAGTCTATATACTTCCACAAAAACCCAGGCCGAACAGCAGGAAAGCGAAAAGAACAAATTTCAGTTAAAAGGAAGTTATAAGTCCACGGGCGCAGATGGAATCCCGATTGGGGCCTTCAATATTCCACAAGGTTCCGTTAGGGTAACCGCTGGCGGACGAACCTTGGTGGAAGGGGTGGACTATACCGTAAATTATCAATTGGGGAGGGTGCAGATTCTCGATCCCTCCCTTTTGAACAGCAACACGCCCATTTCGGTCACTACCGAGAACAATTCCCTTTTTGGGCAACAGACCAAACGGTTTACCGGTCTTAACGTGGAGCACAAATTCAGCGATAAATTCCTCGTGGGCGCCACTTATCTAAATTTGAATGAGCGGCCCATGACCCAAAAATCATCCTATGGGGTAGAACCGATCAACAATACCATTTTCGGGTTCAACGCAAATTATTCCACGGAGGTCCCATTCCTCACCAGATTGGTAAACAAGCTGCCAAATATCGATACGGACGTTGAATCCAATCTTTCCGTTCGTGGGGAATTTGCATATTTACTGCCGGGTGCGCCCAAAGTTTCCGATTTTGGAGGCAAGACAACCGTTTATGTAGACGATTTTGAGGCTTCACAAACCGCCAACGATATTAGTGCTCCCCAAAGTTGGTTTTTATCGAGTACACCGGTCGAGGCAAATTTAGGGGGGGAAGATGAAGGTCTTTCCTATAATTACAAACGGGCCAAATTGGCCTGGTACACCATAGATCCGGTTTTTTACAGCAGTCAAAGACCCGAGGGCATCAATGACCAGGAGCTTTCAAATCCATTTACACGGCGGGTTTTTAGGGAAGAAATCTTTCCCCAGCAAGATATAGTCCAGGGACAGACCCAGGCACTTTTTACACTGGATCTCTCATACCATCCAAACCAACGGGGTCCTTACAATTTTAGACCCGAAGCAGCTTCGGATGGAATCCTACCCAATCCGGAAGGCAATTTTGGAGGGATATCAAGAGCGATCACTTCTTCAGATTTTGAAAAATCCAACGTGGAGTATATCCAGTTTTGGATCATGGATCCCTTTATTTATGAAGAAAACACCAATAATCCCGGGGGTGTTATCAATTTCAACTTGGGAAATATCTCAGAGGATGTCCTTAAGGATGGAAAAAAACAATACGAAAACGGTCTGCCCGAGGATGGTAGTACCGCAAACACCAGCGGGTCAATCTGGGGGAAGGTCCCCACAAACCAATCTTTGGTTTATACCTTCACCTCCGACGGCCAGGCCCGGGTGAACCAGGATATTGGATTGGACGGTCTTAACAACGCCCAGGAAGCCGAGAAATTTCCCGATTTTGCCCATTTCCCAGACCCTGCCAATGATGACTATGAATATTTTTTGCAGGCCAGAGGTAATATTCTGGAAAGATATCTTCGCTATAATGGCACCGAAGGCAACTCCCCGGTAGATGTGACCGATACAAATCGTGGCAGTACCTCCCAGCCCGATGTAGAGGACATAAACCGCGACAATACCATGAACACCATCAATAGTTACTTTGAATACAGTGTACCCTTCAGGTCCTTGAATGGCAAATTGGACACGGATAACAACAGGTTTGTGAGCGATGTTAAGGAGTTGGAAATAACAACACCGGACAATAATACAATGCACGTAAGATGGGTGCAGTTTAAAGTGCCTATTAGCAATCCCACCAAAGCCATAGGGGGAATTTCCGATTATCGTTCCATCCGGTTTATGCGTATGTACCTTTCACAGTTTCAGGAGAGCACCGTCCTCCGGTTTGGAACACTGGATTTGGTGAGAGGCGATTACCGTCGTTTTGAAAAAACCTTGAACGATGTAACCTTTGAGGATCCGAGCCAAAGCAACACGCTTTTTGAAGTGGAATCGGTCAGCATCGAAGAGAATGAAAACAGACTGCCCATTCCATATAGATTGCCACCGGGATTGGTAAGGGAAGAGCTGAACAACAACAACAATATTATTCGCCAGAACGAACAATCCCTCGCACTTAGGGTTTGTGGATTAAAGCCGAATGACGGCCGGGCGGTGTACAAGAATTTCAGTGTTGATATGCGCCAGTACAAGAACCTGGAAATGTTTGTGCACGCAGAATCCTTGGAGAATGAAAATCCGTTGTCCAATGGCGAATTGGTTGCGTTCTTGAGGATGGGGAATGACTTGACCAACAACTATTACGAGGTGCGGATGCCCTTGGATCCCACTAGATTCTACGCTTCCAATCCGGAGGAAATCTGGCCGGCCGCCAACCGCCTCAATCTGCCCTTGGAACAATTACAGGATGTGAAGACAAAAACCTTGGCCTACTTTAGGGCCAATCCCAATGCCGATCCAACCGAGGTAATGTTCTTTGACCAAGAGGATTTAATAGGTGGAGTAAGCGGCGGTGGCAATCCATTGAAAATCGGGATCCGTGGTAACCCCAGTTTCGGAAATGTACGGACCATTATGCTGGGCGTAAAAAATCCCAGTACCAATGAGCTCTGTGGCGAAGTCTGGTTCAACGAGCTCCGTCTTTCCGAACTTGAAAACAAGGGAGGCTGGGCAGCTGTAGTGAGCATGGACGCCAATATGGCCGATTTTGCAACCATAAGTGCCACCGGCCGCAGAAGTACGGTTGGCTTCGGTTCGCTGGAACAGGGCCCCAATCAGAGGAGTTTGGAAGATCACCAACAATATGACATGGTTACCAATTTAAATTTGGGACAGCTTTTTCCGAAGTCGTGGGGAATTCAATTGCCGTTCAATTACGGGCGTTCCGAAGAACTGATCACTCCAAAATACGATCCCCAATACCAGGATATTGAGTTACAGGCAAGACTGGACAATGCCGTGGACGATGCGGATAGGGATCAGATAAAGGAACAGGCGGTAGATTATACGCGGCGCCAAAGCGTCAATTTCATCGGCGTGAGAAAGGAACGTACCGGCGATAGCAAACCACAAATCTATGATGTGGAGAACTTTACGGGCTCCTTCTCCTATAACCAAACGGATCACCACGATTTCGAGGTGGAGGATGCCTTGGAACAGACTGTAAGGGTTGGAGCCACCTATAATTACAGTTTCAACGCTGAACCTTTGGAGCCATTCAAAAAGAACGATTCTCTTTTTACCGGAAAATATTGGCAGTTCCTGAAAGATCTGAATTTTAATTATCTGCCAACCAATATCACCGTTGGCTCCAATATTATTCGGCAGTACAACCAACAAAAATTTAGGGATATCGATCTTCTGGAAGGAAACATAGGCTTGCCTACCTTGTACCAGCGAAATTACCTCTTTGACTGGCAGTACACCTTAAATTACAATCTTACAAAATCTCTCAGATTGAATTTCACCTCTGCCAATAATCGCGTTATCAACAATTATTTGGATGAAAACGGCTATGTTGACAATTCGATCGGGGTTTGGGATGGGTTTTTTGATGTGGGTGAACCCAATCAGCACAACCAATCCTTACAACTAAACTATGATCTGCCTTTTAGTAAGTTCCCCTTTCTGAAATTTATCCGTGCCACATATTCCTATACAGGCGATTTCCAATGGCAGAAAAGCAGCAATCAGTTTTCTGATATCCCTATCGAATTGAGCAATGGCGAAACCAGATCCTATAATTTGGGGAATTCAGTCCAAAATGGAAGTACGCATAGATTGAATTCCAATATTGATATGACCGGGTTTTATCGCTATATCGGTCTTACCAAAATCCAGAGAAGCAAAGTCCGAAATTCCGAAAGTGCCGAGGAAAAGGAACGTCAAAAAAATGGAGAGTCCGGTGAAAAAGGAGATCAACAGCCCGAAAATACCCGTAGTCTTATCTCGGGAGCTGGTTTGTCTGGCGGGCGTCCTTCTGCAGGGGCAGAAACCAACGTTTTGAACACGGGGGATCAGGCCATTAATACCCTTATAGGATTGGCCACCTCAATCAAGAAAATCCAACTCAATTATCAGGAAACCAACGGAATTTACCTGCCGGGTTATGTGCCATCCATTGGTTTTATAGGAACGCTGAAACCTACCTCTGGATTTGTTTTTGGCAGCCAAGCAGATGTAAGGGATCTCGCCGCACGAAAAGGTTGGCTAACGCTATATCCGGAGTTTAACGAACAATATACCGAGGTTTCAAGCCGCCAATTGGATGTGCAGATCAACCTTGAACCCTTGAGGGATTTGACAATTGATGTGAATGGAAGCAGACTCCAGTCCGAAAACTATTCCGAAAACTATAAGGTCCATAATGGGCTCTACCAATCGTTGACTCCGAATACTTTTGGCAACTTTAATATTTCAACCTTATTGATCGCCACGGCATTTGACAGTAGTAACGAAAAATCGTCGGCTGCCTTTGACGATTTTAGAGATAATAGATTGGTTATCGCAAACAGGCTAGCCGAAGAATATTATCGAGGTGGAGCTATCCCAAGAACAGAGGATGGCTTCCCGGTTGGGTTCGGAAAAAACAGTCAGGACGTATTGTTGCCTGCCTTTCTCGCGGCATATAAAGGAAGTAGTGCAGGGAAAGAAAAAACGGGGATTTTCAGGGATATCCCTCTTCCAAATTGGGATATAAAATATACGGGCCTTATGAGGATTCCGTGGTTCAAGAATAATTTCAGGCGTTTTTCGCTAACACATGGCTACCGTGCCAACTATACCGTGAACCAATTCCAATCCAACCTCGATTACGATTATGAGAATCCCGGAGCTGTTGACCAGGCAGGGAATTTTAAGGCAAAAACATTATTGACCAACGTAAACCTTACCGAACAGTTTTCTCCCTTACTGAGAGTGGATTTTGAAATGCTCAACTCGGTAAAGATCCTGGCCGAAGTGCGAAAGGATCGCGCCTTGTCATTAAGTTTGGCAAATAATTTACTTACCGAAATAAAGGGAATGGAATATATTGTAGGATTGGGGTATCGAATAAAGGATTTGAGGATAGGCACCAATTTCGGTGGTACCCAATCGGTAATGGTCAGCGATCTGAACTTTAAATTGGATCTTTCCAAGCGGGATAACATTACGGTAATCCGATATCTGGATATGGACAATAGCCAGACAACCGCCGGACAGACTATTTACGGCGCCCAGCTTACCGTGGACTACGCTTTGTCAAAGAATTTGACGGCCTTGTTTTATTATGACCATACCTTCTCCGAATATGCAATCTCCACTGCCTTTCCCCAAACCACGATCAGGAGTGGATTCACCTTGCGCTATAATTTTGGAAACTAAAAATAAGTCGATAACTTTAAACTGTAATTATGAATATCCCGAAAGAATTGAAGTTTACCAAGGACCATGAATGGGTCCGAATTGATGGAGATACCGCCACCGTAGGCATTACCGATTTTGCCCAGAGCGAGTTGGGCGACATTGTTTATGTGGAAGTGGAAACTGTGGGCGAGATACTGGATCGCGATGAGGTTTTCGGAACTGTGGAAGCAGTCAAAACCGTTTCGGATCTATTTCTTCCCCTTACCGGCGAAATTGTAGAATTCAATGAAGCCCTTGAATCCGAACCGGAATTGGTGAATACCGATCCTTACGGTGAAGGATGGTTGATAAAGATGAAAATTTCAGACTCAGCCGAGATTTCCGATCTATTGGATGATGCTGGCTATAAGGATATTATTGGCTAATAGAACCCTGTTGTTCCTGGCTGTTATCTACACTTGCATGATAACGGTTTTGCTCTTGATGCCTTCTTCCAGTTTGCCCAAGGTGAAAATGCCGAGCGATTCGGATAAGGTCGCCCACCTCATTATCCATGCAATGCTTGTGGGAATATGGCTTCTTTACCTGATGCGACGGAGCCAGAACCGATTTATGTGGCAGCATGCCGCCATGGTTATCCTCGCAAGCATGGTTTTTGGCATACTAATTGAAGTTTTACAGGAGTACTTAACGGTTTCAAGAACTGCTGATTTCTTTGATGTCCTTGCAAATATGGGCGGTGCCGCTATAGGAGTTTTTGTTTTTCTGGGAATTCGACGTTTTTTTGCCCCTTAAAAATTTTATTTCCCTTTATAGTGAACGATAATTTATATATTTTAGCCACAAGTTAAATACCCTGTTATGGAACCTAAAAAAAACCCCAAAGCTGATGTTGGTCGCAGAAGTGTACTTTTCTTCCAGCTTGGCATGATTGTAATGCTCTTGTTGTCCTGGACAGCCATTGAATGGAAATCCTATGACAAATCCAACAGCGATTTCGGTAAATTGGATATTGGTGATGAACTCATTGAAGAAGTGCCAATTACACAACCCTTACAACCCCCCCCCCCCCCCCCCCCCCCCCCCCCCCCCCCCCCCAGGAACCGCGGGTGTGTGGGGCCGGGGGGGGGGG
>CAYXDM010000057.1:0-12867 GCA_964463595.1 uncultured Aequorivita sp.
TCCGCAAAAACCATCTCGCCCTTGCCCTCCATTTCCTTGAATTGGGTAACCAACTCCAGCGCATCCGGAATTACATCACTACAACAGATTATAAGGGAACCTTTTCTCGCATTTCTAATGGCATACGATATGGCCTCCTTTTCTGAAGGAATAATGGTGGTTTTCTTGTTTGGATCCCTCATCTTTATTCCCTCCTCCAGCATTCGGATAAGTTCCTCTTCCGATTTTCCACGTAAATTCTTGTCCTGACGGATGATTATCTCGTCAAACATCTCGGCGGCTATGCTCCCCAATTCCCGTGTATCTTCATCCCGTCTATCGCCTACACCGGCTATGATTCCAATTTTTACCGTAGCTTCCAGATTGTCGGTGAATTCCTTGAGCGCGCGCATGCCGGCAGGATTGTGTGCGTAATCCAACAAAATATTGAAATTCTCAAATCTAAAAAGGTTTAGTCTTCCGGGGGTTTGGGAGGGGGAGGGGATAAAGCTTTCCAGCGCCATTTTCATATCCTCAATGCTGATACCCTTCACGTTGGCTGCGATAATTGCCGGAAGTATATTCTGGATCATAAAAGTGGCTTTCCCTCCATAAGTTAGAGGAATGTTCTCTGCCTTCATCACCCGCATTTTCCAGGTGCCTCGGCAAAGGGTAACATATCCATTTTCATAAATAGCGGTAACGCCCCCCAGTTTTTGAAGTGCCTTAATGCGAGGGTTCTCCTCATCCATGGAGAAAAGTGCGAGGTTACAATTTATGGAGCGTCGCATTTCGTACACCAGATCGTCATCCGCATTGAGTATGGCATAACCATTGGGCAAGACCGTCTCTGGAATTACCCCTTTCACCTTTGCCAATTGGTCGATGGAATGGATGCCCTTTAATCCAAGATGGTCTGCGGCCACATTGGTCACTATCCCCACATCGCACTTTTTGAACCCTAGGCCAGCACGGAGCAATCCCCCTCGGGCACATTCGAGCACGGCGAAATTTACCGTGGGATCCTTTAAGACGAATTCTGCGCTGGCTGGCCCCGTGCAGTCCCCCTTCATCAACAATCTATTTTGGATATACACCCCATCGCTGGTAGTGTAGCCCACCCGATGGCCCTTCATTTTTGCCATATGGGCTATCAACCGTGTGGTCGTGGTTTTCCCATTTGTGCCGGTTACGGCAATAATGGGAATCCTTCCTGTGTCACCCTGAATCGGAAAAAGCTTGTCAACTACGGGAGCAGCAACGTTTCGGGGTAAACCTGAAGTGGGCGCAAGGTGCATTCTAAATCCGGGGCCGGCATTTACTTCCAGAACGGCACCTCCTGTTTCTTCCAAGGGCTTACTTATATCAGTGGTCATTATATCTATGCCACATATATCAAGGTCTATAATTTTTGAAATCCGTTCGGCCATGGAAATATTGGAAGGATGGACAATGTCGGTGACATCTTCGGCAGTTCCGCCGGTACTAAGGTTTGCAGTATCCTTGAGTATTACTCTTTCATCCTTTAACGGAACAGAATCCTCGGTATAACCTATGGCTTCCAAGATAGTCCGCGTTAAATTATTGATGGTAATTTGGGTCAGTACGTTTTCGTGGCCATATCCTCTTCTCGGATCGCTGTTTTCCTTTTCCACCAGTTCCCTAATGGTTGATATTCCATCCCCAACAATATGTGCGGGCGTACGTTTTGCCGCTGCCACCAAGATATTGTTTATAACCAAAAGACGGTAGTCCTCGCCCGTGATATACTTTTCGACTATGATTTTATGGGATACTTCCTTAGCAGCCCTAAAAGCGATATGTGCATCTTCTATATTGGTTATGTTAACGGTTATTCCCCGCCCGTGATTGCCGTCTATAGGCTTTATTACCAAGGGGAAACCTACATAGCGGCAGGCCTCTTCAAGACTGCTTTTCCTGGTGATAATATCTCCTCTTGGCACTTGCACCTCGGCCTGTTCCAAAAGAAATTTTGTATCTTCTTTATCGCAGGCCAGTTCCACTCCTATACTGCTGGTCTCTGAGGTAACGGTGGCCTGGATCCGTTTTTGGTTGGCGCCATAACCCAACTGGCAGAGCGAATATTTATTTAGGCGAATCCACGGAATCCCCCTGCTTTCGGCTTCCTCAACAATGGAACCCGTACTGGGGCCCAATCTTTCGTTTTCACGAAGTTCCCGCATCCGCTGGATGTCATCATCCAGGTTATAATTTTCCCCAGATATAAGTGCCTTGCAAATATCTACGGCAACTTTGGCCGCATACCGGCCAACGTTTTCCTCCACATAACTGAACACCACGTTATACACGCCTTTTTCGCCATAACCCCGGGTCCTTCCAAAACCGGTATCCATACCGGCAAGGGTTTGGATTTCAAGAGCTATATGTTCAATAACGTGCCCCATCCAGGTTCCCTCTTCCACACGCTGGAAAAAACCTCCAGGTTCCCCCACGGAACAGCGATGACTGTACATGCTAGGAAACATTATTTTTAGCCTATCTGTAAAACCCTCGATTTTGTTGGAAGGTCTTTCTTCCATTTCCTCAAGGTCCAAAACCATTACAATTAGTTTATGGCGGCGTACGGACCAATAATTTGGCCCTCGCATAGCATTAATTTCCCTAATTCGCATATCATTGTGGTTTAGCGGGTCTATTTCGTATCTGATAAATATATAATTAATTTCTATAACAATTCTGTATTTTTGTCCGCAAACAAAATAAATTCATGCGTGTAAAGGGAACCCTAATACCAATTGGAGGAAATGAGGATAAGGGAAACGGTAAAAACGAAAGATATACCCTGGAATATATCCAGGAAGGAATTTTATCGAGAGTCGTCAAAGAAAGTGGTGGAAAAAATTCCGTTATTGTAGTAATTCCTACCGCATCGAGTATTCCTGTGGAGGTAAGTAAAAACTATGTGGAAGCCTTTGGCAAGCTCGGTTGTAAGAATGTTCATGTAATGGATATCAGAAATCGCGAAGCTGCCGACGCCCCCGAATTCCTGGAATTGATGCAGAGGGCGAATTGCGTGATGTTTACCGGGGGTGACCAAGCGAAGATCGTAAAGTATATTGGTGGCACCGAGCTTGATCGAATAATCAAGGAAAAATATGAAAATGAGGATTTCGTAATTGCAGGGACCAGTGCAGGCGCCATGTGTATGGGCGATGAAATGATAACCGGAGGAGGGGTGCAGGAAGCCTTTACCAAAGGGGCCACGAACATGGGAAAGGGAATGGGTTATATCCACAACTTTATTATCGACTCGCATTTTATCCGTCGGGGCCGGTTTGGAAGATTGGCTGAAGCGGTCGCCCGATTCCCCAAATTATTGGGAATCGGATTGGCAGAAGATACCGGTCTGGTCATTAAAAACAGTAATGAATGTGAAGTAATCGGTTCCGGAATGGTAATTCTCTTCGATCCTAGAAGATTGATCCACAACAATCAGGCGGTTGTGAAAGAAGGCTCTCCTATGTCCATCACCAACCTAAAAATCCATATTCTCGCAAATGGAGACGAGCTCAACATCAAAAAGAGAAAGGTGATCTTTTCGCCCAAGCATGTAAAGTTGGCCGATGCTGAGACGATGCCTAATGCTTAAAGAATAATTTGATTTTTAATGGATAATGGATAATGGATAATGGATAATGGAAAATGGATAATGGAAAATGGATAATGGTTAATGGATAATGTCCAAAAGCACTCAACTCCATAGCTCCATGATTCTTAATTCAAACCCCATAACTCATAGCCCATTATTAGAATAAATCAACACCTCTTTCTTCCCCTCCGAAGTTTTATAACCTCGGTACATCCCTTCCGTATTGAATGGCATTGTGATATTCCCGTGGGCATCTACGGCAATCAGTCCGCCGTCCCCACCTATTTCCAGGATTCTTTTGTGTATCACTTCCGAAGCGGCTTCCTTCAGCGATAATCCTTTGTATTCCATTAAACAGGAAACATCATAGGCTGCAACGCCACGGATAAAAAATTCGCCACTGCCGGTACAGCTTACTGCACAGGTTTTGTTATTGGCATAATTTCCTGCCCCGATTATCGGACTGTCGCCAACCCGGCCCCATCGTTTATTGGTCATGCCCCCGGTTGAGGTTGCTGCGGCAATATTTCCATCCTTGTCACAGGCCACCGCACCAACGGTTCCGAATTTTTCGTCCTTTTTTGCACTGTGATCCAACTGAAAACTATCGCTGTCCTTTATTTCCTGCCATTGTTGATATCGGAATTCATCGTAGAAGTATTCTTCGGTTTCAAATCTATATCCCAAACTATCGGCAAAACGCAGTGCTCCTTCGCCAGCCAGAAAAACGTGGTTGCTTCGTTCCATAACATCCCTGGCCAAGGAGATGGGATTTTTGATTCCTGTAACCAACGAAACCGCACCCGCTCTTAAGTTCTTCCCATCCATAATGGCCGCATCCATTTCGTGCGTGCCATCATGGGTGAAAACACTCCCCTTGCCGGCATTAAACAAAGGGGAATTCTCTAAATTTTTCACCGCCGCTTCCACCGCATCCAGGGCACTTCCCCCTTTTTCGAGAAGGGCATACCCAGATTCCAAGGCCTCGTTGAGGGCTTCCTTATATGATTTCTCTTTTTCAGGGGTCATCATTCCCCTTACCAAGGTGCCCGCGCCGCCGTGGATTGCTATACTATACTTTTTATTCTTCATTATTACTGATTATTACACAAAAATACACTTTGGAACTGTAAGATTCCCAAAGGATTTTAAAACTCACTGGATCCTCGGAATCTTTTTTTTGAGAACTTATCGACTCTTATCTGAAAATTTCTTTTTTATGGAAATTCATGTATTTCCGAAGGGTTCTTGCTATTTTTGAAAACCGAGCACACTTTTCATTTTAAAAAAAAGAATTATACATGTCTGCACAAAAACGACTATTTCTTCTTGACGCTTATGCCCTTATTTTTCGTGGGTATTATGCCCTTTTAAAAAATCCTATCGTAAACTCAAAGGGGCAGGATACCTCGGCCATTCTCGGGTTTATGAATTCCCTTTTCGACGTTATCCGTCGCGAACGCCCGGATCATCTGGCCGTATGCTTTGATAAGGATGGCAGCACGGAGAGAACTGAACTTTTTGCCGATTACAAAGGAAACCGCGATGCTACCCCGGAGGTAATAAAGCAATCCATCCCCATTATCCAGGAGATCATAACAGCCATGCACATTCCCTGTGTGGAGCTTTCGGGACTGGAGGCCGATGACGTTATAGGAACCCTGGCCAAACAGGCAGAAAAAGAAGGTTACCAAGTTTATATGGTTACGCCCGACAAGGATTTTGCACAGTTGGTCTCCGAGAATATATTTATGTACAGGCCGGCAAGAATGGGCAATGCTATTGAAATTTGGGGGATTCCAGAAGTTCAGGAACGTTTTGGAGTGGAGCGGCCCGAGCAGGTAATCGATTTCCTTGGAATGATGGGCGACGCCAGTGATAACATCCCTGGATTGCCCGGAGTGGGAGAAAAAACGGCAAAAAAGTTCCTGGCCGAATTTGGTTCCATGGAAAATCTTCTGGCAAATACCGATAAGTTGAAGGGGAAGATGAAGGAAAGACTCGAGGAACATGCTGCCCTTGGGATTCTTTCCAAAAAATTGGCCACTATTTATACCGACTGCGATGTCACCTTCAATGAGGAAGATTACAAACTTGAAATGCCCGATGCCGAAAAAGTGCAACAGATTTTTGAGGAACTCGAATTTCGGCGTCTGAAGGATCAATTCCTAAAACTTTTTTCTACTGAAGTGCCGAAGGAACAGCAAAGAGCGGAACATTCTTCCATTCGGGAGATTCCACAACAAGGAAGGCCCCTGGATATTGCTGGCAGTGGTCAATTCAGTCTTTTTGGGGGCGATGGCGAACCAGCAATTGTTAAGGATTTCAATTCCAGGAACACGATAGAAAACACCGAGCATTTTTATCAAACGATTTTACATGGAATGGGGAAAAAATTGTTTCTGCAAAATTTGATGCAACAAAAAAGCGTCTGTATCGATACCCAAACCACCAGCTTGGATTGCCTGGAAGCGGAATTGGTGGGCATTGCATTTTCCTGGGAGAAGGGAAAGGGATTCTATCTTCCGTTCCCCGAAAATAAAATGGAGGCTCAGCTTTTAATTGAGGAACTCAGAGAGTTTTTTGAAGATGAAACCATCGAAAAGATCGGTCAAAATCTAAAAAATGACCTCAAGATGCTGATCAAATACGATATTGCGGTAAAGGGAAAACTTTTCGATACCATGCTTGCCCATTATCTTATCAACCCGGATATGCGCCACGACATGCATGTGTTGAGCGAGACCTACCTCAATTACACGCCTATTTCCATAACGGAAGTTATCGGGAAAAAGAACAAGAATCAACAGAACCTCAGGGATGTTAGCATGGAAAAACAGACGGAATACGCCGTTGAAAATGCAGACATAACCTTTCAGCTTAAAAAGCATTTTGAAAATGAATTGGGGCAGGCCCATACACAGGAACTTTTTGACAATATAGAAATTCCGCTTTTGCGAGTTCTGGCTGATATGGAAATGGAAGGGATCAATCTGGACAGGGAGTTTTTAGGCTCTTTATCCAAAGCGTTGGACAAGGATATTCTTCAGTTGGAAAAAGATATTTACGAAGGAGCGGGCGAAATATTCAACATTGCATCACCAAAACAATTGGGTGATATCCTCTTCGGAAAGCTAAAACTGATAGAAAAACCGAAGAAAACCAAAACGGGACAGTTCTCCACGGCAGAAGATGTGCTTTCCGTCCTGGCCAAAGACCATAAAATTATACGGGATGTCTTGGAATACCGCGGACTTGCAAAGCTGAAGAGCACCTATGTGGACGCCCTTCCCAATGAAATTGCCAAAAGCACCCGTCGTGTACACACTGAATATATGCAGACCGTGGCAGCCACCGGAAGGTTGAGCAGCAACAATCCAAATCTGCAAAACATTCCCATACGCACTGAACGAGGAAGGCAGGTCCGAAAGGCCTTTGTTCCGCGGGACAATGATCACGTATTGATGGCCGCAGATTATTCACAAATAGAACTTCGCATTATTGCCGCCCTTAGCCAGGAGGGTAATATGATAGAAGCCTTTAAAAAAGGAGAGGATATTCACGCATCCACCGCATCGAAGGTTTTTGGAGTGCCCTTGGAGGAAGTTACCCGCACCCAGAGGAATAACGCCAAAACCGTGAACTTTGGTATTGTTTACGGGGTTTCAGCCTTTGGACTGAGCAACCAGACAGACCTTTCCAGGACGGAAGCCAAGGATTTGATCGAAACCTATTATAAAACCTATCCCAAACTCCGGAATTTTATCAACGAACAAATAGGGTTTGCCCGCGAAAATGGGTATGTGCAGACAGTTTTGGGTAGAAGGCGCTATTTAAAGGACATAAACGGAAGCAATCAAGTAGTGCGTGGCGCTGCGGAAAGAAATGCCGTAAACGCCCCAATCCAGGGTAGTGCCGCGGATATTATTAAGCTTGCCATGATAAATATCCATAGAAAATTGTCCGAGGAGAATTTTAAAACCAAAATGCTTCTTCAGGTTCATGACGAATTGGTTTTCGACGTTTACAAACCCGAACTGGAAACCCTAAAAACCATTGTGAAACACGAAATGGAAAATGCCTATACGCTTATAGTTCCACTGGAGGTGGACCTGGGGGTTGGGGAGAATTGGCTGGAGGCCCATTAAGTCCTTTTGTATCGAATTGAAATAGCCTAAAGGGCACACAACAAAAAAAGCCGAAAGTTTTCACTTCCGGCTTTCATTTTGGTGGTAAATTTTACTGTTTTGTATATATAATCGTGATGTTTTCCAAAATTGAAATAATCCCAGATTCAGGATCTTCAACTTCAATGAAAAAACCTTCTGGAATCACTACCGTGAGGGTGTTATTTGAAAGTGTAGCGGTAGAAATATCACCATCCACATCAATACTAACTTCATTATTGGTGATGGTATAGGTAAAGGAGTCAATTGTTACTTCTGAAATACATTCTATTGTATATTCATATTCATCGGTAGTACCCACAACCATTTCCAGTCCTATTTCTAAAACCGAATTGGACGTTATCAGTCCGGTGCCATCAACATTAAAAAGCATTAATTCATTCTGAAAGCAATCAGTTTCATCCATAACGTTTCTTGAAGGGATGCCGTCTCCATTTAGATCATAGGCATTTTCTGTATTAAAAGCGGTCATCTTCCAAGTGCCTTCAACGGAGATTGTAGTGTTGTTGGAATCATCATCGCTGGAACATGCGGCCAGTGCGATTGCCATAAAAAGTAATCCAAATAATTTTTTCATAGTTTTATTTTTTTAGAATCGCAAAACTAGGTTTATTTAAATGAAATCTAAGTGATATTTCATTTAAATATGAATCGAGTAATCATAAGTCATAAGTCCTAAAGTGAAGCGGTGCTAAGTATATACCTTTCATAAATCCGTATCTTTAAGAAATTTTTCCTTTTTAATATGGACAAAAGCAACAAACTTATCTCAAGAAAGAAGCCGACCTTTCCTATCAATGAGCCCCTTCTGAAATACCTAACCCGGCAGGGCCGAACCATCCAAATTCCGGTTTACTATGACGATTTGCGCCGTTTCCAGGGAGCTGTTTCCATTTTCGACAAAAACGGAAAGGATACTTTGTGGGTCAGTGTTTATTATTCCGAATTTGAAACCGAAGAGATCAACCATAGCTTAAAAAAGATCTATTCCATTCTGCATTCCGACGGAAGCGATACTATTCTCCCCTATATCGCCATAGATAGTGTGGACTATTGCACCTTCGGAAACTCGAAGCCTTTCCGGGTGAAGGTGCGGAATATCCTGAATGACAATTACGTTTATCTCTATATAAAAAAGGCCGATGCCTCCCGCATTTATGGATTGGAACTTGAAAACATCCTGTCGCCCAACAATATAAATTTCCTTGTCCACAAAAACACCTTGATCGAAGAGCATATTATCGGAATTCCAGGAGACGATTTTATCGAAAACCATCTCGATCTTTGCAATGATCGGGATAAAACGGAAATCGCCAAGGAGTTCGTGAAATTCAATGAGCGCTGTTTCGTCAGGCTTTTGGGAGATATGCGCTCCTATAATTATGTCTTCGTTCTCACCCACGATTTTGACCGGATACAGTACAGAATCCGGGCCATAGATTTTGACCAACAGAACTATGAAGGAAATCCAAAGGTGTATAAGCCCCAATTTTTGAAGGAAAACCGCAAGCTAGTGGAAATGACCCTAAACCAACTGCAGCAGACATCCATTGACCAATATGAAAATGAGGAGAGATCGCTGTTGGCAAAAAGAGGGTCCAGTGAAAGAAAACGGTTAAAACGCCTGATGAATTGTATGAAAAAAGATGCTGTCTCGTCAGCTGAAAAGGTAAATCAGTTAAAGGGAAGTCTTTTTGAGCTTACTGGAGATGTCAATTTCAAAAAATCCAAAAATATGGGAGATGTGCTGCACAGTGCCCTGGACTTTGTTATCCGGAATTATGAAAATGAAAATCCCTATTTGTTGCGGAATGGAATTAATCCTTAGGGCAAATTTTTGCCCCCTAACAGAACCTCCAGCAAAACCTTCCCATCACTGTTTTCATGGCATCGAAACCTAATACAAAATAAATATTTCTAAATTTTATAAATTCTTACTAGGTCTGCTGCTCTTTCCTATCTTTACATTCAATAAATCACTAACCAACCATTTTTTGTGATGAAAATCAAAAAAGTCTTAGTAGCCAATCGGGGTGAAATTGCCATTAGGATCCTGCGGGCCTGCACCGAAATAAATTTAACCACCGTTGCCATTTACACTCATGAGGACCGGTATTCACAGCACCGTTATAAAGCCGATGAATCGTATCAGATCGGTGAAAACAACGAGCCTCTAAAACCATATCTGGACGGGGATGCCATCATAGCTATGGCGCGGGCAAAAAATGTGGACGCCATCCACCCAGGTTATGGATTTCTGTCAGAAAATCCCGATTTCGCACGGAACTGTGCAAAAAATGGAATCATTTTTATCGGTCCCGATCCCGAAGTAATGGACGCCTTGGGCGACAAGATAACCGCCAAAAAAATAGCAGAAAAATGTGGGGTGCCCATCATCCAGAGCAATTCGGAAGATCTTTCCTCTTTGGAAATAGCTCTTTCCGAAGCTAGGAGAATAGGATATCCCCTGATGCTCAAAGCCGCCTCGGGCGGTGGCGGAAGGGGAATGAGGGTTATCAGGGACGACAAGGACCTGGCCAATAATTTCGATTCTGCCCGTAGCGAATCCAAAAATGCCTTTGGAGATGACACCATGTTCCTGGAAAGATATGTGGAGGATCCAAAACACCTTGAAGTACAGATCGTGGCCGATACCCACGGCAATATCAGGCACCTGTTTGAGCGCGATTGCTCTGTGCAACGAAGGCACCAAAAGGTGGTGGAAGTGGCACCTTCCTATAACGTCTCCCAGCAAGTAAAGGATTCCCTGTATAAATATGCAGTAAAGATTGCTTCGGAAGTAAAGTACAACAATGTGGGAACCGTCGAGTTTTTGGTGGATAGGGACGACAATGTGTTTTTTATTGAGGTAAACCCCCGAATTCAGGTGGAACATACCGTTACGGAAATGGTTACGGGGATCGATCTGATCAAAACGCAAATCTTTATTGCCGGCGGGTACCGATTGTCCGACAAACAAATTAAAATCTATGACCAGGATTCCTTGGCCACTTATGGATTTGCCCTCCAATGCCGCTTGACCACCGAGGATCCGGAAAATAATTTTACCCCCGATTACGGCACCATAACCACCTACCGGAGTGCCTCTGGAATGGGAATCCGTCTTGACCCCGGGAGCATTTACCAGTCCTATAACGTCAGTCCCTTTTTCGATTCCATGCTGATAAAGGTTTCGGCACACGGCAGGACCTTGGATGGAGCGATTCGGAAAATGATAAGGGCCCTAAAGGAATTCCGGATCCGGGGAGTAAAGACCAACATTCATTTTCTACAGAATGTTATCCTCCATGAAACCTTCCGGGAAGGAAAGGCGACGGTTAACTTTATCGCCAATACCCCCTTGTTGTTCCAAATTAAACTGCCCCAGGATCGAACCTCGAAGGTGGTGAATTATTTGGGTGAAGTTATTGTAAACGGAAATCCAGATGTGAAATTCACTGATCCCAACCGCGTTTTCAGGTCCCCCAAGATCCCGAAATTTGATGCCACCGGGGATTATCCCAAGGGAACAAAGGATTTGCTGACGGAATTGGGCCCTGAAAAATTCAGCAAGTGGCTCAAGGATGAAAGGAAAATCCATTATACAGATACCACCTTTCGGGATGCCCACCAATCCTTGTTGGCTACGCGCATGCGGACCTATGATATGCTCCAGGTAGCCGAAAGTTTTGCCAAAAACCATCCCAACACTTTCAGTATCGAAATGTGGGGCGGGGCGACATTTGATGTTTGCCTTAGATTTTTGAACGAAAGCCCTTGGACACGCCTTCGCGAATTGAGGCAACGCATTCCGAATATCCTTTTCCAGATGCTTCTTCGGGGCTCGAACGCCGTTGGATACAAGGCATATCCAGACAACCTTATCGAGAAATTTATCGAGACCTCCTGGGAAAACGGCATCGACATTTTTAGAATATTCGATTCCCTCAACTGGATCAAGGCCATGGAGCCGAGCATCAACTATGTCCGAAATAGAACTGGGGGATTGGCCGAGGTGGCCATTAGTTATACAGGCGATATTTTAGATCCAAAGGAAACGAAATACACCCTAAAATATTATACCCAACTCGCCAAGGACCTCGAAAATGCGGGTGCCCATATTATCTGCATCAAGGATATGGCCGGATTGTTAAAACCCTATGCCGCCAGCAAATTGGTATCTTCCTTAAAGGAAAACCTGAGCATTCCCATTCACCTGCACACCCACGACACTTCCTCTGTTCAGTCCGCTACCTATCTCAAAGCCATTGAGGCGGGGGTAGATGTTGTGGATGTGGCTTTGGGCGGAATGTCCGGGCTTACCTCACAACCCAATTTCAATTCCATAGTCGAGATGATGCGGCATCAAGAGCGGGAACACGAATTTGATATTGCGAAATTAAATCAGTTTTCAAATTATTGGGAAGATGTCAGGGAAAAATATTATCCCTTTGAATCGGGACTGAAATCCGGAACTGCAGAAGTCTATCAGCACGAAATTCCCGGCGGACAATATTCCAATCTTCGGCCACAATCTGAGGCTTTGGGCCTAGGAGACCGTTTTGACGAGGTCAAAAAAATGTATGGAAAGGTAAATGAAATGTTCGGCAACGTGGTAAAAGTTACCCCAAGCTCAAAAGTGGTGGGAGATATGGCCATCTTTATGGTCACAAACGACCTACAACCGGAGGATGTTATGAGGCGAGGTGAAACCTTGTCATTTCCGGAATCGGTCATCAACTTCTTTAAAGGGGATCTCGGTCAGCCATTAGGGGGATTTCCGGTGGAACTTCAGAAAATCGTCCTAAAAAGCACCACCCCATATACCGAGCGGCCCAATGCCCATTTGGAGCCCATTGATTTTGATTCGGAATTTAGTGCCTTCACCAAAAAATTCCAGAAAGGATTTTCAAGATCGTTGGAGTTTGAGGATTTTCTCTCCTATAGTTTATATCCCCGGGTATTTGAGGATGCCCACGAAAAATATAAACGCTATGGCAATACCGCCATCCTCACCACGGAGAACTTCTTCTATGGCATGAAGCTGCAAGAGGAGGCCACCATTGAACT
>CAYXDM010000058.1:0-12678 GCA_964463595.1 uncultured Aequorivita sp.
ACGACGAATACGGGATTTCGGTACATGCAAAATATCAGACCACTAAGGAAAACATCTCTGAAATTCTGAAGGGCTTTCAGCGAAATGGGGAGGAAAAGGGGTTTGAAATAATCCGTGTAAAAGGATGGGATTATCCAGAACTGGTAGAGGTTTATAACCGTGCCTCCCAGATTGCCCGCGAAGAGCACGTGCCCGTAATAATCCACGTCCAGGAGCTTACACAACCTCAGGGCCATAGCACCAGTGGTTCTCACGAACGTTATAAAAACAAGGAACGACTGGATTGGGAAGCTGCAAACGATTGCAACAAGAAAATGCGGGAGTGGATGATCAGCAATGATATTGCAACTGAGGAGAGCCTCCTGGAGATAGAAAATGAGATAAAGAAAAAGGTTCGCGAAGGCAAGAAAGCCGCCTGGGATGCATTTGTGGCCCCACAAAAACAAGAGCAGAGAGAAGCATTGGTCCTGCTGGGCAATTTGGCCGAAACCAGTACCAACAAAAATGAAATCGAAAAATTAAAAAATACCCTCGCGGCAGAAAAGGAACCCTTGAGAAAGGATATTCTTGGCACGGTGCGCAAGGCCTTCCGCTTAGTGGCAGCCGAGGATACACCGGAGAAAAACCAATTGAAGGATTGGATACACAATTATTACGAAACCATCCAACCAAAATATAGCGCCAATCTTTATTCTGAAGCCAATGGGAATGCCACGACGGTAAAGGAGGTACTTCCCGTCTTTGCAGAAGGTGCGGAAGAGGTGGACGCCCGATTGGTACTTCGGGATAACTTTGATGCCATTTTCAAAAAGCATCCGGATGTCCTTATTTTTGGGGAAGATACCGGTACCATTGGCGACGTAAACCAGGGATTGGAAGGTTTACAGGAAAAATACGGAAAATTGAGGGTGGCCGACTCCGGCATAAGGGAGGCCACTATTTTGGGCCAGGGCATTGGAATGGCTTTGCGCGGCCTCCGGCCTATTGCGGAAATCCAGTACCTGGATTATGTTCTTTACTGTCTTCAGATTATGAGTGATGATTTGGCAACAGTGCGCTATAGAACCAACGGCACCCAAAAAGCCCCACTAATTGTCCGTACCAGAGGACATAGACTGGAAGGAATCTGGCACAGTGGTTCGCCCATGGGAGGCCTTATCCACCTGTTGAGGGGGATGTACGTACTTGTGCCCCGAAATATGACAAAAGCAGCAGGTTTTTACAATACCCTGCTTGAAACCGATGAGCCCGCTCTGGTAGTTGAATGCCTCAATGGATACCGTCTAAAGGAAAAAATGCCGAGTAATTTGGGAGAACTGCGAACCCCCATTGGTGTGGTTGAAACCATCAAACAAGGTGCCGATATTACCATTGTTTCCTACGGCAGTACCCTTCGAATTGTGGAGGATGCCAGTAAGGAACTACTACAAACGGGAATTGATGTTGAAATTATTGATGTCCAATCTCTTTTGCCCCTGGATCTCGAGCACAAGATGGTGGAAAGCTTGGCAAAGACCAACCGGCTTCTGGTCGTTGATGAAGACGTTCCGGGAGGAGCTTCTTCCTATATCATGAACCATATCCTGGAACAACAGGGTGGCTATAGATATCTGGACAGCAAGCCGCAGACGCTCACTTCCAAGGCCCACCGCCCAGCTTATGGCACCGATGGGGACTATTTTTGCAAGCCTTCGGTTGAAGATGTTTATGAAAAAGTTTACGCCATTATGCACGAGGCGGATCCCAATCGCTTCCCTGAGTTGATGTAGTATCTGCCCTTATAGCATTCTGTCGGTTTGGAGTTTTTTTCCTTTTGGGCCCAGGAAAAGAGGAAGGATGAAATCAAGTCCTCTGTGGGTTTAACCCACCCCGAGCTCATATTTGCCTTCGCTGCGCTCGGATAAATTCACCCGACCAACGGTTGTTACGGTAAGAACGTTAGTATATGCTGGCCGGCCGGAAATCAATAATCGGTACGGCCTTCCTTGCTTTTCCATTGGGCAAAGACCTCTCTACCTTCTTCCCTATTTATATTGAAAAATTTAATTCTTCTATTGGCTATCCCTACATCAATTTCCTCATAAATAAATTGGTCATCAAAACCAATTTCCGCCGCATCTTCCTTGGTACAGGCGTAATACACCGCCTTTGGCCGCGCCCAATAAATCGCGCCGAGGCACATGGGGCAGGGTTCGCAGGAAGTGTAAATAACACAACCTTCCAGTTGGAACGAATTTAATTTAACACAGGCCTCCCGTATGGCTACGACCTCGGCATGGGCCGTGGGATCATTATTGGAAGTAACTTTGTTATAGCCTTCGGCAATAATTTCGCCATCCTTTACCACCACAGCGCCAAAGGGGCCGCCCGCATTGTTATCCATTCCTTTTCTGGAGAGTTCAATCGCCCTTTTAATAAAACTCCTATCTTTTTCGGTAATCATCAATTAAAGTTTTTGTTGATATTTCCATTTAAATATGAATTGATAATGTGCGCAAGTTCGACCATAGGTGCGCTCTCAATGGGATGTTTAAAATTATCCAGAGCCATAAAGGCTCCGTTTTCAAGATATTCAGTCACTTTTATCGATTCCTCCTCGGCCACCATTGTGTCCAATTTTCCCAAACAGACCAGTACCGGGATTGAAATCCTTTTTATCTCGGCTTTTCCAAGAGGGGGATTGTCTCCCAATTCCTTTATAAAGGCGGCGGTGTTGAGTACCACCTTACGCCAATTTTCCTTCCCATGCAGCTCTTGCAATCTTTGCACAAAGGCGGGAATTTTCTCCTGCATCATAACCGGGTCGAGCATTCTAACTTCCTTGGCGGCAATTTCCGGATTCCAGGTGAATTTAGTTCCAAGAGTAACGATTTTCCCGAGAAGTTCGGGATGATGAAATGCAACATCCATAGCCACATACCCTCCCATACTGTAGCCAAAAACATCCACCTTGTCAAGACTCTTCCTTTCCATAAAAGAAACAACATTTTCCCTAAACACCCCAACGGAAAAGTTCGATTCGCTTTCAAATTTTCCATGTCCCTCAAAATCCATAATATAAACCTCCCGATACTCGGAAAGGATTTCACTTAAATAAACAAATTGTTCTTTACTTCCTAAGGCACCGTGAAGAAGCAATAGTGGATTCGGCATAATAAAAGTGTTTGGTACTTGCAGTAATGATTGGACTAAAAAGAGTTTTTATCTTCTTAAAGATTATTCAATAAGGACTTCGGTTCCAATATGAGCGTCCCCGCAAGAAAAATGACAGGGGACGCTACCCAAAGTTCGGGAGAAACAAATCAATTTTTAAATAGTGGCAAGTGGGACATCATATCGTGTACCTTTTCGGCAATGGCTTGAAGTTTATCGTCATCATCGTGATGTGACAACGCCTCGTCGATCATATCTACGATGGCCTCCATATCCTTTTCTACCAATCCGCGGGTGGTGACCGCTGCCGTTCCAACTCGAATCCCACTGGTTACAAAGGGGGATTTCCCATCAAATGGCACCATATTTTTATTGACGGTAATATCCGCTTTCCCCAGGGCATCCTCGGCCTGCTTCCCCGAAATATCCTTGTTCCTCAGATCGATGAGCATCAAATGGTTGTCCGTACCGCCAGAGATTACGTGGTAGCCTTTGGCCATAAATAGTTTGGCCATAATGGAGGCATTCTTTTTTACCTGGACCATATAATGGAGGAATTCATCAGAGAGGGCTTCCTGGAAAGCAACCGCCTTGGCTGCAATAATGTGCTCCAAGGGACCCCCTTGGTTGCCGGGGAAAACCGCACTGTCCAAAAGGCTGCTCATTTTTCGAAGGTTTCCGTTTTTCAGTTTGATGCCGAAGGGGTTGTCAAAATCCTTGCCCATCAAGATCATTCCCCCGCGCGGTCCGCGAAGGGTTTTGTGGGTGGTGGTCGTAACCACATGGCAGTGGGGCAAAGGATCGCCCATTATTCCCTTGGCAATCAGGCCGGCGGGGTGGGCAATGTCCGCAAACAGTAGGGCTCCTATCTTGTCCGCAATTTCCCTAAACCGCTTATAATCAATTTCCCGGGAATAGGCCGAAGCTCCCGCAATGATCATTTTAGGCTGTTCCCTCAGGGCAATCTCCTCTACCTGATCGTAATCGATCAATTCAGTTTCCCGATCAACGCCATAAAAAACGGGCTGGTACAACCTGCCCGAGAAATTGACCGGAGAACCATGGGTCAGGTGGCCCCCGTGGGAAAGGTCAAAACCTAAAAATTTATCGCCAGGTTTAAGGCAAGCCGCAAAAACCGCCGTATTTGCCTGTGAACCACTATGGGGCTGGACGTTTGCATATTCTGCACCAAAAAGGGTTTTGGCCCTGTCTATGGCCAATTGCTCTACCTGGTCCACCACCTCGCATCCACCATAATAACGTTTTCCGGGAAATCCTTCCGCATATTTATTGGTCAGCACCGAGCCCGCGGCCTCCATGACCTGGTCACTTACAAAATTCTCTGAGGCTATCAGTTCCAGACCGTTAATCTGACGGTATTTTTCCTCCTCTATCAATTCAAAAATTTGCTTGTCCCTTTCCATAATTTATATAAAAGTTAATTAATATCAAAAATACTAATAACATTCGGTAACTCTAATGAAATATATATATTTGGGCTATCTTTTTATACATAAACCGTCGCTTGAAACCGCGGTTGTCAATGAACACTCCCTGATTTCATTGGAACTTCCGACGTATTTTTAACAACAAGCCTAAAATAAATTTACCATGCCTATCACCGCCAACGATCCTAAACGTAAAACCTGGTTGGATACTTCCCCGGACACAGATTTTCCCATTCAAAACATTCCTTTCGGGGTATTTTTGACGCGGGATGATATGATTACCATAGGCACCCGCATCGGCGATTATGCAATTGACCTGGGCGCCCTACATCAATTGGGATATTTTAAGGGTATTGATCTTACGGACGATATCTTTCTTCAGGATACCTTAAACGATTTTATCAGTGACGGCAGAAAGACCTGGCGGCTGGTCCGCGACCGGATTGCGGATATTTTCGACCGTGAAAATCCCGAATTGAGGGATAATGGGAAACATCGAAGCGAGATTCTCTTTACCGTAGACGAAGTGGAAATGCAGCTTCCCGTGCAAGTGGGAGACTATACGGATTTTTATTCAAGTAAGGAGCATGCCACCAATGTAGGCACTATGTTTCGCGGAAAGGAGAATGCCCTAATGCCGAACTGGTTACATATTCCCGTGGGGTACCACGGTAGAAGTTCATCCATTATCCCCAGTGGAATCAATATTCGCAGGCCTTGGGGACAGACCTTGCCTCCAGGAGAATCGCAGCCCGTATTTGGCCCCTCAAAATTGGTGGATTTTGAATTGGAAATGGCCTTTATCACCACCGATGCCAATGTCCTGGGAGAGCCTATCCCCGTAAACGAGGCAGAAGAACATATTTTTGGTCTGGTCTTGCTGAACGACTGGAGTGCACGGGATATCCAAAAGTGGGAATATGTGCCCCTGGGACCCTTTTTGGCCAAAAGCTTTGCCTCTTCCATTTCACCCTGGATTGTTACCCTTGATGCCTTGACCCCTTTTGAGGTAGAGGGGCCACAACCCGAAACGGAACAGCTACCCTATCTCCAATACGAAGGGAAAAAAAGCTATGATATCAACTTGGAAGTTTATATCGCTCCCGAAGGCGGGGAAGAGACAAAGATAAGTTCGTCGAATTTCAAGTATATGTACTGGAACATGAGCCAACAACTTGCACATCACACCATCAATGGTTGTAATGTAAACAGTGGAGATATGATGGGAAGCGGAACCATTTCCGGTCCTACCCCAGACTCCTATGGCTCCATGCTCGAACTTACCTGGCGCGGCGAAAACCCCCTTAAACTCAGTGACGGGTCGGAACGGAAATTTATAAATGACAATGATACCGTTATTCTTAAGGGATATTGCAAAAATGAGGAAATCCGAATAGGTTTTGGGGAATGTAGATCCAAACTTATGCCGGCAATTGAAATGTAAAAAAACTCCTATATTGAATCCCGACTTTTCCGTAAATCCCAAAGTTTGGAACCGCTGCTGAAAATATTTTCCTCAAAAATTGGCATCAGAATTGTAAATTAGCCCTCCTAACCAAATCCCTTCGTTATGAGGTCTTTTTATATTTTGATATGTATTGCCTTCCTTGTCCTTTCCTGTAACAGTGTGAAGCGCACGCAAAAAATGCTTAGCCGCGGCGATTATGACCAGGCTATCTCCCTTGCGGTAAAGAAGCTGCAAAAGGATAAGACCGCTAAGGAATATGATTCCCATATCGGTTTATTGGAAGAGGCCTTTTCAAAAGCCACTGAGGAAAATCTACGGAGGTTAGTCATTCTTAAAAAAGAATCAAGACCGACCAATGCCAGGGAGATATACTACATCTATCTCGATCTACGGGCCAGGCAAGAGTTAATTCGCCCGTTATTGCCTCTTTACAGTCAAGGAATGGGGAGGAAGGCCAATTTTGATCTTGTGGACTACGGGAATGATTTTTTGGCGGCCAAGGATAATTATGTCAAGTCTCTCTACCGGGAAGCCAATATGTATATGGAGCGGAACACAAAACTTGATTTCCGGAGCGCATATAATGTATTATGCGAATTGGATGAAATCCAGCCCCATTATAAGGATGTGGATAAACTGAGGGACCAATCCCATTCTTGGGGAACGGATTTCGTACTTGTCAATCTAAACAACCATTCCAATCAATTTATCCCGTTGCGTTTGGAGCGGGAGCTCCTGGATTTTAACACCTACAATCTGGATGATTTCTGGACCAAATATCATAGCAGAAAAAACAATGGGATTCAATATGATTTGGGCATAAGCCTGAATTTCCGGACTATCCAAATTTCCCCTGAACGTATTTCGGAAAAACAGCATACCCGTAAAACATCTGTTAAGGATGGTTTTGATGTCAAAAGGGACAGACGTGGAAATATCGTGAAGGACAGTTTGGGAAATCCTATCCGAATTGAGCGCTACAAAGATGTATCAGCCATTATTACCATTACAACGCAGGAAAAAGAGGTATTTGTGGGTGGTACGGTCGTCTATTCCGATCTTCAAAATGGGAGGGAAATAAATAGTTTTCCCGTGGCCACAGAATTTGTTTTCCAAAATACCTTTGCCACTTTTAAGGGCGATGAGCGAGCCCTAGCCGCTGAAGACAGGAGATTATTGGGCCATGGGTTTATACCCTTTCCAAACAATGAGCAAATGATTTTTGATGCCGGAACCGACATAAAAGAACGGTTCAGGGAGATTTTAAGTAACAATACTTTTTATTGAAAGGGTGTTTGCAGCTATTTGAAGCTACGGTATCTTTTTATTAGCCCCCTGCTCATTAAAAAGGAACATCGCTGTCGTCCTGAATGGAGAAATCGTCATTCATGGAACTTCCGAAGGCCTCATTGGGCGAGGGAAGATTCTTTGTTTTAAAGGTATCATCGTTAGCGGCATCGTTCATTCGGGAATAAATTTCGGTAGGGGTTTCAAATGAATCCAGACTTTCAAATTTCCCGAGGTGGCCAACAAATTTAAGGCGGATTTCATCCAGACCCCCGTTTCGGTGTTTGGCCACAATAAATTCCGCCTGCCCTTCGGTAGGGGTATGTTCGTCGTCATCCCATTCGTCAATCTTATAATATTCGGGACGATAAATAAAGGAAACAATATCCGCATCCTGTTCTATGGCTCCCGATTCCCGAAGATCCGAAAGCAGGGGCCTTTTGCTGCCGCCGCGGGTTTCCACAGCCCTGGAAAGCTGTGACAGGGCAATGACCGGGATATTCAATTCTTTGGCGAGAGCCTTTAAATTCCGGGAGATGGTAGAGATTTCCTGTTCCCGGTTTCCCCCTTTTTGGCTTCCGCCCGCAGTCATCAACTGCAAATAATCAACGACAATGAGTTTGATCCCATGTTGGGAGGAGAGCCTCCTTGCCTTGGCACGCAAATCGAAAATGGAGAGAGATGGGGTGTCGTCAATATACAGAGGGGCTTTCTCCAGCCCTCTTACCTTTACGTTCAATTGCTCCCATTCATGTTTCTCCAGATTCCCTGTCCTCAATTTTTCTGAGCTCAGGTGCGTTTCGGAAGAAATCAGTCGGGTAATAAGCTGTACGGAAGACATTTCCAAGGAGAAGAACGCCACCGGAATATTGTGCTCTACCGCCATATTTCGAGCCATGGAAAGGGTGAGTGCGGTTTTCCCCATCCCCGGACGGGCGGCAATAATGATCAAGTCACTGGGTTGCCAACCCGAGGTAAGTGCATCCAGCTTGGGAAAGCCCGAAGGCACTCCGGACAGGCCTTCCTTATTGGCAATTTCCTCGATCCTTTTTTTGGCCTGGATAACCAGATCCAGAGCGGTCTCCGAGGATTTTTTGATATTGCCTTGGGTAACTTCATATAGTTTTGCCTCCGCACTGTCCAAAAGATCAAAAACATCGGTGCCCTCTTCGTAGGAAGCTTCAATTATCTCGCTCGAAATTTTTATTAATCTTCTTTGGATATATTTTTGAAGGATTATACGCGCATGGAATTCAATATGTGCGGAAGAAGATACTTTTTGGGTAAGTTGGATCAGGTAAAATTCGCCTCCAGCGGTTTCCAATTTCCCATCCCGCTTCAGTTGGGATGAAACGGTTAATAAGTCCACAGGCTGGCTATCTTCAAACAATCTGTGGATAGCCTCAAAAATGTGTTGATGGCCAGGTCGATAGAATGCCTCGGGATGCAAAATATCAATTACCTCATCCACTCCCTTTTTATCGATCATCATCGCCCCAAGCACAACCTCCTCCAAATCAACGGCTTGCGGGGGTAATTTGCCCTTCTCCAGCGAAATGACCGGCGAAGTACGGTTTGAAAAACTAATAAGGTGCTTGATTTTATCCATTGAGCGAATGTAAAGAAATTGTTAACAGGAAACCATGTTTTTTTTGGACTCTCTATTAACAGGAGATCAACAATCGACCTGTTGATAACCTAAAATTGCTGTTGATAAGTCAAAAAAAAATCCGAAGCCCAAACCTCGGATTTTCCGTAGGGATTGATATTGTTGCATCTACCCTTTGAAGGTTCCCATTTGCAGATATTTTTCCATCCGATTGTTCACCAGATCGGTTGGGGATAAATTCTTCAATTCATTATAGGTCTTTAGGATGACCTCTGAAACTGTCGCAAATGTTTCTGGCCTGTTGCTATGTGCACCTCCCAATGGTTCTTTTACGATCTGGTCTATCAATTTCAATTTTTTCATGTCGGTAGCCGTCAGTTTTAAGGCATCGGCAGCCTGCTCCTTAAATTCCCAGCTACGCCAAAGGATGGAGGAACAACTTTCTGGTGAAATAACCGAATACCAAGTGTTCTCCAGCATTAAGACTCTGTCTCCCACACCAATCCCCAAGGCTCCACCACTGGCGCCTTCACCAATAATAACCACGATTATAGGCACCTTCAACCGGGTCATCTCGAGAATATTGCGGGCTATGGCCTCTCCTTGTCCCCTTTCCTCGGCTTCCAACCCTGGAAAGGCTCCCGGGGTATCGACAAAAGACACTACTGGAAGTCCGAATTTTTCGGCCGACTTCAATAATCTTAATGCCTTTCTATAGCCTTCCGGATTTGCCATTCCAAAATTTCGGTATTGGCGGGTTTTGGTATTATATCCTTTTTGCTGGCCGATAAACATAAAGCTCTGCTCACCAATTTTACCCAAACCGCCGACCATGGCCTTATCATCCTTAAAGTTCCTATCGCCATGGAGCTCGAGAAAAGACTTTCCACAGATAGCATTTATATAGTCCATGGTATAGGGTCTCTCCGGATGGCGGGACAGTTGGACCCGCTGCCAAGGAGTTAGGTTCTTGTAAATCTCCAGTTTCTTGTCCTTTAGCTTTTTTTCGATCTGTTTACAGGTATTGCTAACATCCACATCACTTTCGGTCCCGATAAGACAAGCTTTTTCATATTGTTCCTGCAGTTCCTTAATAGGCAATTCAAAATCCAGATATTCCATATTAATTACCTTTTATATTGTTTTGGCTCAATGGACAAAGATAAAATTTTTTGCCGTTAGGTCTTTGATAATCTTTTTCGTTTTCTGTTCCTCGAAATCTTTATTAAACCGTTGGTAAAGACCGTCATCAAGATAATGATTGCTCCGTAATAAAATTGGGGACCCATTTTTTCGGATTCTCCCAAAATCAATAGGGCCAAAATAATTCCATAGACAGGTTCCAGATTTATTGTTAACATAACAGTATAGGGGCTTATCCATTTCATCACATGGATGGAGGCAATAAACGCGTAGGCAGTACAAGCCGAGGCCAGCAGGGCCAAAAAAATCCAGTCGTCAGCGGACAGGACGAAAAACTGCGTATCGAATCCGCCGGTAACTGCCAGGAAGATTGAGATCCCGATTACGCCAAAAAGCAATTCATAAAAAGAAATGGCCGAGGCTTTATATTTTTGGACGAATTTTCCATTTATTACCGAAAAAAGTGCACTTAGGAAGGCAGAGATCAATGCCAAGACTATTCCCCAGGCATTGGCTGTGTCCACTTCAAAAATTATGTAGAGTCCCACTATTGCAATCAAGCCGAAGACCACTTCATATAAAATTATCTTTCTTCCGTAAAATAGAGGTTCCAAAAGAGAAGCGAAAAAGGCACCGGTGGAAAGCACTGCGAGGGTTATGGATACATTTGATGCCTTTATGGCGCCAAAGAAAGTAAGCCAGTGTAGGGCAATAATAATCCCAGATAGGGCAAATCCTGATAGGGTCCATAAGGGGAATTTCAACTTTTCTTTTCTGAGAGCCAGGAACAGAAATACAATGCCGGTAGCCAAAAGCATCCTATACCAAACCAGGGGAATGGCCTCAAGGGAAATCAAGGCGCCCAAAACAGCAGTGAACCCCCAGATGAAAACAATAAAATGCAGATGGAGGTAATTGAAAAGCTTAGCGTTTCGCATTTCTCAAGAGATAAATTGCCAAGATCCCAAAGACGATATTGGGGAACCAGGTAGCAATAAAAGGCGAAAATGAGCTTTGTTCCGCCATAGTTCCAAAAACCTTGTCAAAAAAGATAAACACCATTCCAATGCCTATACCAATTGCGAGATTTACCCCCATGCCACCCCTGCGTTTTACGGATGAGACGGCCACGGCAATAATAGTAAGGATATAAGCAGAAACAGGCAAGGACCACCGTTTGTAGCGTACCACCTCATATCTTCCGATATTGGAGGAACCCCGGGCCTTCTCCCTTTTAATAAAATCGTTCAATTCAGTAAATGCCAAGGTCTCCGCGATATAGGAAACCGGGGTAAGATCTTCAAGATCAAAGGTGAAGACCGTATCCAAGCGCTGCCGCCTTTCTAGGATATCTCCGTTTTTGCCGATTTCACGTTTGGTATAATTATACAGAGTATAGGTGCTATCGGTGGGATTGTATTTAATCTGTGTGGCAGCGATTTTATATTTCATTTCATTCCCATCAAAATGTTCCAATGTGAAATTGCTTCCCAAATTCTCCTTCATATTGAAATAGCTCACGTAAATATAATCATTGGGGTTGATCTGCTTATAAACATTGCGTTGGTCCCGCTCCTGCGTTCCTTTCTTGATATACTTATAGGTGAATTCATTGAAACCCCTACTCGCCTTTGGGGCCAGATACATGCTAAAGACAAGGGCAGCAATGCAAACAATGGTTGCGCCAATAATATAGGGGCGCAAGAATCGATAGTAGGACACCCCACTGCTCAGGAAGGCGATCACCTCGGTATTGTTCGCAAGTTTGGATGTAAACCAGATTACGGATAAAAAGAGAAACAGCGGAAAGAGAAGATTGGCGAAGTAAATGGTGAAATCATATAGATATTTCATCACCTCCATCAAAGGCACTTCATTATCCAGTATTTTATCGATTTTTTCTGCCAGGTGAACGGTAATGCCAATAGGGACAAACAGCAGTAGCAAGAGAGCAAAGGTCCCCAAATATTTCCGCAGTATATATCTATCAAGAATACTGAACATTCTACAGTCTTTGATCTAATTTTTTAACCATCCCCTCCTTCCAGGACGCAAAGTCTCCGGCCAGGATATGCCTTCTCGCCTCGCGGACCAACCAAAGATAAAACCCAAGGTTATGGATGGTGGCGATTTGTCTGCCCAGCATCTCATTTACCGTAAAAAGATGCCGTAGATACGCTTTGTTATATTCGGTATCTACCCAGGTAATTCCCTGTGGATCAATAACGGAAAGATCATCTTCCCATTTTTTATTTTTGATGTTGATGATGCCCTCGGAGGTAAAGAGCATTCCATTGCGCCCATTTCTTGTAGGCATCACGCAATCAAACATATCAATACCCAACGCAATATTTTCCAAAATATTGACAGGTGTACCCACACCCATCAAATACCTAGGTTTATCTTTTGGCAGGATTGCGGTAACCACTTCAGTCATTTCATACATTTCCTCGGCAGGTTCCCCGACAGACAGACCGCCAATGGCATTGCCCTGTGCTCCCACAGAGGCGATATATTCCGCAGATTGTTTTCGCAGATCCTTGTAGGTACTGCCCTGAACTATGGGGAAA
>CAYXDM010000059.1:0-12508 GCA_964463595.1 uncultured Aequorivita sp.
CAATTCTTTCCAATGTTAATAAAAAAATAAAAAGCCGTACGTTATTACCTTGCACTTATGGCGAATAATTGAGTGCCTTCAATCAGGAATTTCCTGAACGATGGTTAAAGGCCCGTCACAAAAACGAAGTATAATAAAGAAGCATGAATTAACCCCCGAGGGATTTTAAAAAAAAAAATTGTTTTTTTGGATTTTTATAAATACGTTTACGCCCTCGAATCTCGAAATTTAACCGAAATCCTATGAAGAAGTTTATTGCATTAACTGCGATTGTTGCCTTTTTGTTCAGTTGTAACTCTGGTGACAGAGGTGAGCTTGTTGGCGTAAAGGGCAAAAAATGGTACCCGCAGAAGCCTTACGGGATGACCTTGGTCCCCGGTGGGTCCTTTATCATGGGCCAAAGCGATGACGACTTTCTGGCAGTGAAGGATGCGCCTACGAAGACGGTCACTGTGAATTCCTTTTACATGGACGAAACTGAAATCACCAATTCCGAATATCGTCAATTTGTATATTGGGTTCGCGATTCTATCGTGAGATTGCGTCTGGCGATTATGGCCGATGAACAAGGCGCAACTCCCGGAGACGGCGCTATTGGTGAATTTGCTTTTGTGGACCAGGAAAATGCCCAGATGACCCCATACCAACAATATATGTACGACAATTATTTTGGAATGGGAGAAGATTACTATGAAGGCAGAAAACTTAACAATAAGGTGAAGCTCATCTGGGAAACAGACAAATACCCAGACGCTTTCTATGCCGAAGTGATGGACACTATGTACATTCCAATTGAAGAATCATATAACGGGCAAAGAACTATTGACGTGAGCAAATTAAAATTCCAGTACACCTATATGGATATTGAAGCCGCGGCCCGCGACAGGAGCAAGAGAAGAAAGGATTTCATAAAAAAGGAGGAACTTCTGATCTATCCGGATACCACCGTTTGGATCCGCGATTTCAACTATTCCTACAATGAGCCCATGCACAATGATTATTTCTGGCACCAGGCTTATGGAGACTATCCTGTGGTAGGGGTGAACTGGAAACAGGCCAAAGCATTCTGTGCATGGAGAACTATGTATAAGAATGCATACCAAAAATCGAAGAAAAATACTTTTGTAAACTCTTTCCGACTTCCAGGTGAGGCAGAATGGGAGTATGCCGCCAGAGGTGGATTGCAATCTGCATCCTACCCTTGGGGCGGTCCCTACACCAAGAACGATAGGGGATGTTTTATGGCCAACTTTAAACCCTTACGAGGGGATTATGCGGCCGATCAGGCACTGTATACCGTTGAAGCCAAATCCTTTGAGCCAAATGGTTATAACCTATATAATATGGCAGGAAACGTTGCTGAATGGGTAGCTTCTTCCTATGATCCTGCCGCATACGATTATTTTTCCACAATGAACCCTAATGTGAACGACGAGGAAAACAGCCGAAAGGTGGTTCGAGGCGGCTCCTGGAAGGATGTTGCTTATTTCCTAAAAGTGGGCAGCCGCGACTATGAGTATGCCGATTCGGCACGTAGCTATATCGGTTTCCGCACCGTTCAGGATTATATGGGAACAGACGTAATATTGAATGAAAACTTTGGCGACGGCCGCTAAACCCCAATTAATAACAAAAATAACTTAACGCAAACACTCTCAAAAAAAATTAATTTATTATGGCAAAATCTTCTAGATCATCCAAAAAACTATTTGCAATGGCCTACGGCCTTGGAGCTTCAATTGTAATTATCGGAGCCTTATTTAAAATTACCCATTTCGAAATTGCCGGTATCGGAGGAAACGTTCTCTTGACTATCGGTTTGGTTACCGAGGCCCTTATTTTTGCAATTTCCGCCTTTGAGCCAGTGGATGAGGATTTGGATTGGTCCTTGGTATATCCGGAATTAAGTGGTGGGACCGCAAAGGAACGTGCGAAGGTGGCAGAAGTGAATGACACCGAAGGCCTCCTTTCCAAAAAATTGGATCAAATGCTGAAAGACGCGAAAATTGATTCAGAATTGATGAGCAGCCTGGGCAACAGCATCCGTTCTTTTGAAGGCGCTGCCAAAGGAATTGCCCCTACTGCGGAAGCGATGAGCTCCACCAAAAAATACAGTGAGGAAATGGCCCTTGCCGCAGCTCAAATGGATTCGCTCAACAGCTTATATAAAGTCCAGATAGAATCTACAAGCAGACAAGCAGAGGCAAACCAACAGGTTGCCGAGAACGCGGAAAAGCTAAAACAGCAAATGCAGCACTTGGCCACCAACCTATCCTCGTTAAATGGAGTGTATGGTGGAATGCTTTCTGCCATGACAACCAGAGCTTAATTTCCTTTATAAACCAAAATATTTTTGAATTTAAAAAACTAAAAAATGGCTCAAGGAAAACTAAGTCCAAGACAAAAGATGATTAACATGATGTACTTGATCTTCATCGCTATGCTGGCGCTGAACATGTCCAAGGAAGTGTTGTCCGCTTTTGGTCTTATAGATGAAAGATTAACAGAATCAAATGCTGCGGCCGAGGCCCGAAATGTAGCCTTTATGGAAAACCTAACGGCAAAGGCGGCGGAACAGCCCGACCAATATGGAGACGTTAAGCGGAAGGCTGAACAGATAAATGACTATTCCGATGAATTCGACGCTTATCTGGAATCGCTCAAAAATGAAATGATGGGAACCATTAAACCGGAAGATGTCAATAATTATGAGATGCAGGACAGATCTGATTACCTGGATCAAAAATTATTCAGCGGAGATAAATATTCGAAAGAAGGTCAAGAATTTTTGAACCAGATTGAAAAATATAAAAATGGAGTATTGGAAGTAATCGGGGACGATCCTCGTTTTCAGAATATCGTTGCAGACGTTACAAAGAAATTCTCAACTGAACCCGTTAAAAATAAAGACGGAGTTGCCGTGGATTGGCTGAGATATCATTTTGAAGGATTCCCAATGGTTGCTTCAAGAACCAAATTGAGCCAGATGCAAAGCGATATCAAGACTGCTGAAAATGAAGTGTTATCTACTATGCTGGCCGGCCAGCAGGCAGCTGCACTTTCCTTTACCCAGTACAACACGCTTTTGGAAGCATCCAAATCTGCTTTTTATGCGGGGGATCAATTTGAAGGAGCAATTGTGCTAGGAAGAAAAGATCCAAACACAAGACCAAACAGAGTGGAATTGACATTGGACGGCAGACCGCTAACTGAGGATCAATATGCAATTGAGAATGGGAAAGTAGTACTTAAGGTGGGTGCCGGAAATCCTGGAGACCATAAGATTGAAGGTAACCTAATCTTTGTGGAAGATGGCAAAGAAACCCCCATCCCGGTAAACCTTTCCTTCGCCACAATATCATTACCCAACTCGGCCGTTATCGCTGCCGACAAAATGAACGTAGTTTATCGTGGCGTAGAAAACCCAATGACGGTTTCCATTCCTGGAATCCCCGATAATAATGTGAATGCGTCAGCTCCTGGACTTTCCAGAGTATCTGGAAGTAAATACGTAATGCGCCCCGGAGCTGGTAGAACTGTTACGATTTCCGCTACGGGCACCTTGCCCGATGGCAAACCTGTAGGTTCCAAATCGGAATTTCGTATTAAAGACATTCCAGCTCCGGTAGGTGCGATCCGTGGTGAAACCGGAATAGTGCGTATGGAACGTGGAGGTCTTGAAATAGCATCGGTTTCCGCAGTATTGGAAGATTTTGATTTTGATTTGAATATTAACGTTACTGGCTTTAGTTTTAGAGTTGCCGGTCAACCTACAGTTACGGTTAATGGAACAAGATTGGATGCCGCAGCCAAAGGCGCTTTAAGAAGGGCAAAAAGAGGCGAAACCGTACAGATTTTTGATATTAATGCATCATTAGCTGGTAATTCAAGTTATAAATTAAAGAAAATTGCCCCAGTACTCATTGAATTGACCAACTAGTAAAACCCACAAGGTATGAATTTGAAAAATGTTGTTTTATGTGTTTTTGGCCTTGGAATAATGGCAAGTGCGAACGCACAGGTAAATATTCTGAATGCAAGAACCCCCGATGAGATTGGTAAACTGTCCGAAGCGCAACTGGCCAACGATAATAACAGACCATTGCCCTATGGCTATACCGATGAGCGCGACGTATTATGGGCCAAAACCACTTGGGAAATTATCGATCTGGATGAAAGGGTCAATTTCCCATTGTATTACCCCATAGACACAAACAACATTGGTGCCGATAGACGCTCACTTTACGATGTCTTGGTGAGGAATATAAGGAATGGCAACATTACCGAAGTTTACACCGATTCCTACTTTACGGAGAAAAGATCCTTGAGCGACATTAGTGCCTCTTTGGTTTATAGTGATACTACAGACCTGGGAATTGAGCAATATAATGCAGAAGGAGTAGTGGACCCACAATTTGTTCGTCGCTTCCAACTGGATGCGGGAGATATTGAGGAATACCATATCCGGGGCTATTGGTACTTGGACAAACGCCAAGGCGACCTAAGGTATCGTTTGCTCGGTATCTGCCCTGTAGCAAATGAGGCCCGTTCAAAGGCTTTCCCAGACGATAATCTGGATTCTAAAGTAGAACTGTTTTGGGTCTGGTACCCCGATGCCCGGGAAGTATTGAACGAAGCCAAGGCTTTCAATCCTAAAAATACGTCGCAGCCCCTTTCCTACGACAGACTTTTAAATGCACGTCGTTTTAGCGCGGTCATTTATAGGGAAGACAATGTTCAGGGAGACAGGGATGTAAAGGATTACATTACGGATAATGCTTTGATGCAGCTGTTGGAATCTGAGCGTATAAAGGAACAGATCCGGAATATAGAAATCGATTTGTGGAATTATTAAACATCATTTACTGATAAAACAGTTTAAAACCCTTCAGCTCCATTGGAACTTGAAGGGTTTTTCATTTAAACGGACATGGAGAAAGTAGATTTTATCGTAGTTGGATTGGGCATAGCTGGAATTTCACTTTGTGAACAGCTTGAAAGAAATGGAAAAACCTATATTACCATTGCCAACAATCAGCCAGGAGCAACGGCAAAATCGGGTGGAGTTTTGAACCCTACAGTCCTAAAACGATTTAACGCAGCTTGGAAAGCATCGGAATTTTATCCTGCCGCTATTTCACTGTATGGCGAAATTTCGAAGAGAATCCAAAAACCCTTCCTTCAGGAAAAATCGATTTTAAGGATTTTTAGAAGTGTGGAGGAACAAAACAATTGGACGGTTGCAAGTGATAAAAGAGAGTTGGTTCCATTTTTATCCCCAAAATTTATTCTGAATGAAAACCCGAATATCCACGCACCTTTAGGGTTTGGGGAAGTGTTGGGAACGGCCCAAATAGACACCGATCTTTTATTAAACGCCTACCGGATATACCTAACGGGGAAAAACAGATTGCTTACGGAGGATTTTGATTACACCAAACTTGAGATTGAAAATGATATGGTTTCCTATATGGGCCTTGGCGCAAGGAAGATTGTATTTTGTGATGGAATGGGCGCAGTCAACAATCCTTTTTTTTCAACCCACTCCCTTATACCCAATAAAGGGGAATATCTTATCATAAAAGCTCCGAAACTAAACCTTCATAATTTTTTGAAGGGCCCCCTATATATTATTCCTTTATCAGATTCGCTGTATAAAGTGGGGGCCACTTTCGGGCAAGGGGATAATAGCACGCATCCTACGGCCCAGGCCATGGAAGAAATTGTCAAAAAACTAAGATCCATGATCCTCTGTAACTTTGAGGTCGTGGAACAAACAACGGGGATCCGCCCGACGACAAAGGATAGAAAACCGATTTTGGGCTGTGTCCCCAAAAATCCGAACGTGTTTTTTTTGAACGGATTGGGATCAAGAGGTTTTACAATGGCTCCCCTTCTGTCCGAAATTCTAGTGGACAATATGGTAAACGGTACACCAATTCCCCCTGAAATGGATATTAACAGAATGTTGATGGATTAGGCCAGGATTAGGGGTTCATCCCTTTTCTATTTTTTTCAATAGCGTGTTTGTCATAATGCAGGAAAAAGTTAATCCAGATATTGCGTGACACCCGTAAAAGCCAAGGGAAAGTGATGGCAAGCACAAATACAATGGCAAAAAATGTATAATGCCTATCCAACCCCAAGAGAAGATAAACAATGACAAAAGTGGCCACTGCAATGGCTACTCCCACTGCATAGCTCACATACATAGCTCCATAAAAAAACGATGGCTCCATTTTAAATTTTGTGTTGCACTGGCTACATCTATCGTGCATTTTAAGGGTTTGGGAAATTTTATACGGATTCTTTTCCACATACATTTCACCACGGTGGCAAACGGGGCAGGTTCCGGTAAGGATGCTATAAAGTTTGCTACTAATTAGAAATTCCATTGTCAGTTTTTTTTGCATTGCAAAAATAAGCATCTTTGCACGCCTGTCCACGTAAAGGTAATATTTCATTTCTGATCTTGGAATATCAAATAACCCGTTTTGCAAGTTTCATATACAACTAAACAATGGTCAATATCCATAACCTTTCAGTATCGTTTCAAGGCGAATATTTGTTCGAAAAAATCACGTTCCAGTTAAAACCGGGTGACAGGGTTGGCCTGGTCGGAAAGAATGGGGCGGGCAAATCTACCCTTCTTAAAATCATAGCAGGCGAACAGGAATACGATTCGGGCCAAATAGCTACAGACAAGGAAATCTCCATCGGCTTCCTAAAGCAGGATATCGATTTCGAGCAGGGCCGTACCGTACTGGAAGAATCTTATGAGGCCTTTACCGAGATCAAAAATCTGGAAAAGAGGTTGGAAAACATCAATGTCCAACTAGCCGAACGTACAGATTATGAGAGCGACTCCTATAATCAGTTGATGATAGACCTGAACGATGTGCAGCACCAATATGAAATTCACGGAGGATATAACTACCAGGGGGAAACGGAACGCGTTTTACAAGGTTTGGGCTTTCAGCGGGAGGATTTCGACAAATTGACCGAAACCTTTTCCGGAGGATGGCGCATGCGAATTGAACTGGCGAAACTATTGCTTCAAAACAATGATATTTTATTGCTGGATGAGCCTACAAACCATTTGGATATAGAATCCATTCTCTGGTTGGAGGAATTTCTTAAAAGCTATGTAGGGGCCGTGGTTATTGTCTCGCACGACAAGATGTTCCTGGACAATGTCACCAATCGGACCATCGAAATTTCCCTCGGAAAGATCTATGATTTCAACAAACCCTACTCGCAATATCTCATCCTCCGCAGCGAACTTCGGGAGCAACAATTGGCATCCCAAAAAAACCAACAAAAACAGATTGAGCAAACCGAAAAACTGATCGATAAATTCCGGGCCAAGGCCAGTAAGGCTACCATGGCCCAATCACTTATCAAAAAACTGGATAAAATTGATCGGATTGAGGTCGATGAGGACGATAATAGTGTTATGACCCTGCGATTCCCCGTTTCCATAACTCCGGGAAAAGTGGTCATTGAGGCAGATAGTATTTCCAAAAGCTATGGCAGCAACGAAGTTTTAAAAGATGTAGATCTGCTGGTAGAACGCGGCTCCAAAATAGCCTTTGTCGGACAAAATGGTCAAGGAAAATCTACATTGGCGAAAATAATTGTCGGTGAAATAGAACACAAAGGGAAACTAACCTTGGGCCATAACGTCCAGATAGGATATTTCGCGCAGAACCAAGCGGATTATCTGGACGGGAAAAAAACCGTTCTAGACACCATGATCGATGCCGCAAACGAAAAAAACCGAAGCCGCGTACGCGACATCCTGGGATCCTTTCTTTTTCGGGGTGACGAAGTGGAAAAATACGTTAGGGTGCTAAGTGGTGGTGAAAGGAACCGTTTGGCGCTGGCAAAATTACTGCTGCAGCCTTTTAATGTCCTTGTGATGGACGAACCCACGAACCACCTTGACATTAAATCCAAAAATGTTTTGAAGGATGCCCTAAACAATTTTGAAGGCACGCTGATCCTGGTTTCGCACGACCGGGATTTCCTTCAGGGCCTCACAAACAAGGTCTATGAATTTAAGGACCACCGCATCAAGGAATATCTTGGCGATATAGATTATTTCCTTGAGGAACGAAATCTTCAGAATTTGCGCGAAGCCGAAAAACGGACAGTGGTCCCTTCAGGAGGAAAAAATAAACGAAGTGCGGGAGAAGAATACGGATTTCAGAAAAAACTGAAATCCACAAAAAACAAATTGAGCAACGTTGAAGCTTCCATATCTTCTTTGGAAAAGGAAATCGCCAATATCGATACCGAACTGCTCGTCAATTATGAGGAAACCATAGCAAAACCCCATTTCTTCGAAAAATATCAGGAAAAGAAAAAGAAGCTCAAGAACTTGTTGGAGGAGTGGGAAATTCTCCAGGAAAGTTTGGAATCCCTTACCAATAAGTGAGAAAGGACGCGTTGACCAATAAAAGGTTCCCAACTTCTCGGAAATGCGCTTTTTAGGGAACCATCAAATTTCCACCTCACCACCCTGCTTACAGGACATTTACTGGAAGAACTGCTATAAATATAATCGATTCAGGCAAAACAGTGCCCTAATATTCTTATATTTGGTAAACTCCCCATAAACAGATTGTGAAAAAACGCTTCTAAGGGGAATTTACTCCGTGGCTGCTATTAGGAGGATCTACAGCCTTCCTCAATAGAGCGGGATTGTGGATATCTCCTGCCAATTCTCCCTCCAATCCGTCCTTTGGAACAAGCGAATCAAAATCTTTAGGGATATGGAAGACGAAAAAACATTCAAAATATGCCTTACCATGGCAGGTGCTGTTTCTGCCGGGGCTTATACTGCGGGGGTACTGGATTATTTGTTGGAAACATTGGAACTTTGGGAAGCGGCAAAAAGCAAAAATCGCGCGCTTGGGATCAATCACCCCGATTACGATCCTTCTGTTCCCATGCACCAGGTGGAGATTGATGTGGTGAGTGGATCCTCGGCAGGGGGAATTTGCAGTTCCTTGGTGTTTATGGCCTTGAGCAATAGGAAATTCCAAAGTTGCAATCATTCCAACCTAGAGGGAAAGAACAATGTTTTTTATGAAAGTTGGGTAAACATGGGCGACACTGCGGACAATTCGACAGTAGATAAACTGCTCAGCACTAGCGATCTCACCAAATTTAAGGAAATCCGCTCCTTATTGAATAGCGAGGTAATAGATACCTTGGCCAATGATGCCATTTGTAGAAGCGAGCAAAAATCCATTCCCAATTATGCCTCCAAAAGTTTGGATGTGATCCTTACCACAACCAATTTGCGGGGAATCAATTTTTTGATAGATTTCGACGGCAGCAACGAGGATTCATCAAAGGGAACCGTGATAAGCAACCATGGAGGGTTCTTTAGATATAAAATGAAGAGTGATCTCTTTCCGCCCGGAATTCCTTCAAATGAAAGTGAGCTTTATTATGTTCTGGATTTACAAAAAGATCGTGATCTTCAATATTTGAAGGAAGCAACATTGAGTACCGCGGCTTTTCCGCTAGGACTTTTAGCTCGGGAGGTGACCGTTTCGGCTGAGTATATCAAGCGGTATCCAAAATATCTGTTCAATGAGACCAAGGGGATACATCCGTTATTGCCCGATGGCGATCTTTACAGTTTTACCTCGGTTGATGGAGGCGTAATCAACAATGAACCTTATGGAATTGGACTTGGGGTGCTGAAGGAAAAGAATCGCGATCATATCAAAAACGATCGTTATGGGGTGATTATGATCGACCCATTCCCCAATAAGGACAATGATGCCTCAAAAACCAAGTTGGACATCGCAGGAATAGCCGGCGGAGTTTTTAAGGCTCTCAGAAATCAGGTTATGTTTAATCAGGAAGGTATCATGGAGGCCCTGGGCCTGGGCGACAGAACAAAATTTCTTATCGAACCCATCCGGCAAGTGGAAAAAAATGGTTTCTGGGGCAGACCGCCTAGCGATTTGGCTTCCGGTCCTCTCGGTGGCTTTGCAGGTTTTTTGAGTCGGGATTTTAGACATCACGATTTCCATCTCGGCAGGAAGAATTGCCAGGCCTTCTTAAGGCATTATTTTGCCATGCCCATTGAAGATGTTCCCAATCGCCTAAGTTTAACTCCAAATGATAGCACAAAGCACAGATTTCAATTTAATGTGCCTGTTCAAGACGTACATGGGAAAGAATTTTTTCCAATTATCCCCGATATGCGCGTGTTACGCAATTTTAGCAATGAGGGCGATGTCAAAAATTATGGAAAGGATGCCAATATTGGAGAGATTCCCTTTCCTAAAATGAATTTTTCGGCCTTCGAGATTCGCTACAAGAAAAAAATTAAGGACCGAATAGGAATGCTGGTAAAGTATCAGCTAAAAAATGGTTTTATTTCATTTTTGGCCAATCAGTTTTATGCCAAGAAAGCAGGCTATAATTTTATACAAAATGCCTTGCACAGGGAATTAAAAAACAACAATTTGCTTCACTAAATTTACCGTAATGTATGAACATTTCTTTCAGTGCCCTTTTTGTTGGGAATCTATTTCGGTGCTGCTGGACTCCTCAGTGTCACATCAAAGTTATTTTGAGGACTGTGAAATATGTTGCAATCCAATGGAAATTGAAGTAACTTTTGAAAATGGGGAGCTCTTGGAATTCCAGGTCACCAACGACTGAAATTTTGTAAAAGTTGGTCGATTCATTAATTCGGCCATATGACCTCAACAATTATAGCAATACTTTCTGAATAGCAGCCAGTACGCTGATCCATAAGAAATTAAATATGGATTTTGTTTTATCCCTGGTAGCGTTTCCCGTTGCTTCTTTGTATGTCTCCTCCTTTTTCGCACTATTCTTGGAAACAAAAATGTTGACCACTGCGGAAAGCAATTTGTTCTTCTTCACTCCATCCTTCCGAAGCAATTCGATTTTAAAATCGGAGTAATTTATTTTTAGGTCCGTTACGGAGGTATGGTCGTTTCCGTCAATAGTGAAAAAGGTTCTATTCGCCCGGCCCTTCAATCGTACCTTTAGATTAGGTTCCGTAAATCTGTTCATCTTTTCCGCTTCCAATGGACCGACCTTCGCCTGGAAAACGAATTCATCCTGTTCCTTATTCACGTCAAAATTCCAAGCTACCTCAAAAGGGGTAGTGTCCATAAAAATGGCTTGGATCTTTATTTCGGTACTTATCGGCTTTTTATAGGTATTGCCCACATTTATAAAATCTGCGTTCATGTTCCGAAACTGGATATAACCGCCGGTGTTTTCCTCTTTTACCCTTTCCTCGTAGCGAATGGCGCCATCCATTAAGGTGATCGAATCCACCGAAAGATCAAATGGCAGATCACGCAACAATTTACTGTATAAAGGTTTAAAGGTCGGATCTTCGGCTACCAATTTATCTCTATAAATTTCTAGCCGGGGCTGGTTTAGCCCGATGCTTTTAATGGAAGTATAAAAAAGATTGTTCTTAAATCCAAAGCTGAAATTTTGAATCCGGAGCGAATCTATTTCCAGATTATAGTGATCGCGCTGTACATTTAGGATTTTGGAAAGCTCCGGTTTTGAATATTTCGTATAATACTTTGGACCGGTAAAAAGAAAATCCCCATTCTCCCCAAAAAAATTACCTGTTGCAAAATTCTCATAAATGTTTGCCTTTACAAAGAGCGAATCGCCCTTTACAAATATTTCACCATAATTGAATGGGATCTTTCGATTTATGGTTTCCTGATCAAGGTAGATGGTTTGGAGGTTAAGGAAAAGGTTTTTGGCAAATACTTTAATGGAATCCTTTTCCTGATCATAGGTTGTCCAAATGGAGTTATTGATCTCCAGTCGGTCCACAAAAATCGGTTTTTCCAATTTTATCATTTCCAAAACAGAATCCTTATCCCGCCGTACACGATCTTTATAATAATCGATGATCGGCCTTTCCACGGCTATTCTATCTATTTGGATCTCGTTTTTAAAAAGATAATCCCAATAACCAAATCCGGATATCACAAGTTTTTCGGCGTTAAAAAATGTGTGTTTTGCCCCATATTCCCCATTTTGGATGGTGAAATTTGGCGTTTGCAATACGGCAGTGCCGTTTAGGGTATTTAGGGAGATTTCGTCATAGGAAACCTTCATATTTTTGGGAAGTTCTCGTTCGAGAAAGTCAATGACCTTGTTCTCCACAACCTTGTTTGCTACAAGTATCCCAATTATGGTGAGGATCCCCACACAAAACAAGGTATAACAAATGACTTTAATCGTTTTGTTCATGTTCTAAAGATAGGAAAGAAAGTATTTCCAGGAAGAATTTATATTTCCCACTAAAAACTATGATGTATAGTTGGCAGGGATGAAAATTCCTCGTATCTTTGCAGTCCAATATTCTTGTGGGACTTATGAACCCGAAGGTTAAGAGCCAAGGTGAATATTGAAAATCATATCGCGGGATAGAGCAGTAGGTAGCTCGTCGGGCTCATAACCCGAAGGTCAC
>CAYXDM010000060.1:0-12467 GCA_964463595.1 uncultured Aequorivita sp.
TTGGGGGCGGCTGCTATGGCAAGTTTAATCTATTTATTTGATACCCATGGCACTTCGGAATAGGGCCTAAATTTTTAGGCATTTTTCTTCTTATTTTTTAAATAATCCTTTATAACGCTTTTTCTGCCAATGGTTTTGGTAATAATATCCTTTTCCAGATCCCATCCACGAGCTGGGGAATATTGTCTGGCATACCAAATAATTTGAAGGTGAAGAAGGTTCCATGTGTCCTTCGGAAATAGACGTTTCGCATCCCTTTCCGTTTGCACTACGCTTTTGCCGTTTGAGAATCCCCATCGGTACATGGTTCTGTGGATATGGGTATCTACCGGGAATGCAGGTATGTTAAAAGCTTGGCTCATAACCACACTCGCGGTTTTATGTCCTACCGCCGGCAAGGATTCCAGCGCTTCAAAATCGGCTGGCACCTGGCCATTGTACTTATCGATTAAAATCTGGGACAATCCGTGTATTCCCTTCGACTTCATCGGCGACAAACCAACGGGTCTAATAATGTCCCGGATTTCCTCAACGGTAAGTTTGACCATGTCGTAGGGATTGTCGGCAATTTCAAAAAGTAAAGGCGTTATTTGATTCACGCGTACATCGGTGCTCTGTGCCGAAAGCAACACGGCAATCAATAAGGTATAAGGATCTTTGTGGTCCAAGGGGATTGGTACATGGGGATATATTCTGTTCAGGGTTTCAAGGACAAAATCCACTTTTTCTTTTTTGGTCATTTTAGCGTACTTTTAGACAAAAATAACGATAATGAAAACATTAAAACCAGGGGATAAGGCACCAAACTTTTCAGTAAAGGATCAGGATGGGAATATTATCAAATCGGAGGATTATATAGGAAAAAAGTGGATTGTTTTTTTCTACCCGAAAGCCAGCACCCCGGGTTGCACTGCCGAAGTTTGTAATCTGAGGGATAATTATGCGCAACTCCAGGATCTGGGCTATGAACTACTGGGGGTGAGCGCCGATAGCGAAAGGCGACAGAAGAATTTTAAGGCCAAGTATAAACTTCCTTTCCCCTTGTTGGCCGATGAAGACAAAGAGGTAATAAATTCCTTTGGGGTCTGGGGTCCAAAAAAGTTTATGGGAAGAGAGTATGAAGGGATACATAGAACAACCTTTGTTATGGATGAAAAAGGAATCGTGGAGCGTGTGCTAGACAAAGTGAAAACCAAGGATCACGCTGCCCAGATAGTGGGATAGGCACCCATATTTGCGGGGGCTCATCAGTATTCGTTCAAACTTATGCGCAGATCCATATTTTTTGTGGAGCGAATGTCCTGAAACTCCTCTGCGCCCGTATCGACGCCCACATGGTGATGTTTTGTATAACCGAAAAACAAAGGAGGGGATTACCATAGACAAACAAAAAAATAACTTTATTTTTGCAACCAATGGAACAACGGGAACCTATCTTCGTAATGACATCAAATCTATGGCTGGAACATTCATCCTGGCAAAACCTTAATTTCCAAGGCTAGATGAAGTCACCTCTTACAGTAACTTTTCTCGGCACTGGAACCTCACAGGGAATTCCGGTAATTGGAAGCGACCATCCGGTTTGTAAAAGCAGCGACCCCAGGGATAAGCGCCTTCGTGTATCTGTTTGGGTGCAATGGGCTGATTTTTCTTGCGTCATTGATTGCGGCCCGGATTTTAGACAGCAAATGCTGCGCGAAAATGTGACCAAGGTCGATGCCATTCTCCTTACCCATGAGCATAGCGACCATACCGCGGGTATAGATGATATCCGACCCTTCAATTTTATGCAGGGCCCCTTACCTTTCTATGCACATCGAAAGGTTTTTGAATCCCTTCATCAGCGTTTTGGCTATGTGTTTTCCACGAAGAATAAATATCCGGGAGCACCCAGCATTGAGGAAGTAAAAATAGATAAGGATTCCATTATTCGGATTGGGGGAAAAAACATAGTTGTCATAGAGGCATTCCACGACACATTGCCGGTCTTGGGCTTCCGCATAGATGACTTCACCTATCTTACCGATGTGAAGACCATTGCTCCCGAGGAGGCCGAAAAGGTGAAGGGATCAAAGGTTTTAGTCGTCAACGCCCTGAGGGAAGAACCGCATTACTCCCATTTCAATGTAGCGGAAGCTCTTGATTTTGTGGAAAAAGTAAAGCCCAAGACTACATATTTTACCCATATTAGCCACAAAATGGGATTTCACGAAGAAGCTGAGGGACGACTTCCCCCTAATGTACATCTTGCGTACGATTCCTTAAAAATTAATGTCTGAAACATGAAACGTCAAATTTTTTTATATCTATTTCTCTTCACCCTGTTATTGGTCGTTTTCCAATACATGAATGAAAAGAGCATCTTTGAATCCCAGGAATTAAAGATTGAGAATTTAAGGTTCCAGGTTAACGTGGCGGAAGATTCCATTGCTAAATTAAATGATAGGATCGGTGATCTCAATTATTTCACCCTTCAGGGAAATGAGAATGCAATGACCTATCTTGAAAATTTTGGGTATGATGCCAGAGATATTGAAACCCTCGTTTCCGATCAGATTTACGACCAAAATACGGTGCAGGGAAATAATCCTTTAGTGCCTTTTGACGGGATGGAAGGGGATATGAAAATAAACAAGCTCAAATTTCTAAACCATAAGTGGATTTTGGCAGATTTTACCGATGGCACTTATTGGGGCGAAATGATCCTGGAAATCGAAATCAAAAATGAGGAGTTGAATTTATATACCATTGCCTCACTAATATATCCTCTCTAAGCTTGTCGGGTTTCTAATTATGTTTATTGGTTTTGGCCAGCCATGCTTTTAGTTCAAAAAGATTTTGGGGGGCAACTCCGTGACCTACGGGAAATTCGGAATAAGAACAGTCAATATTCAGATTTTCCAGAAAAGGTTTCGTTTTTCGGGCCCATTGTACCGGGATAACTTGATCCACCGAACCGTGGGAGGTATAGACCTTTAATTTTCCAAAATCATTTTTCCTGTATCCTTCCTTTAAAATGTTTTCATTAATATAGCCACTGAGACCGATCACATTTTTTATTTTATCGGGGTAGGAAAGGGCTACGGCAAAACCTAGGATAGTGCCTTGGCTAAAACCTACCAGGGTAATATTGTTTTTATCCACTTTATACCGGTCGATAATTTCATCGATAGATTTAGCGACCAATTCCCTAGAGGCTATAGCCTGCTCGTCATCGCTAAATTTACCTTGCGGATTGTTAAAGTAAATGTTGTACCAGGCATTTCCATAAGGCTCCAATCTAATGGGCCCCCTAAGGGAGATTATGGCATAACCGGGAAATTCCTCTGCAAAGGCGAACAGGTCATTTTCATCGCTGCCAAAACCGTGGAGCATTATTATTGCCGGAGGCGTGTCAAAATTGCTTTTGGCGGCTCTAAAATTGTGTTCTAAAAGTAATTTCTTCTTTTCCATAAATGCAAAAATACTCAAGCTTGGAGAAACAGACCGTCTTTTGTGGTTAATTACGTTCTTAAAGGAACATGGAATGAGGTAGTAGTAACCTAGGAGTATCTATGGAGTATCTATGGAGTATCTAGAAAGTATGTGAAGGATATCCAAAGAGCAAACATAGTGGATTCGGCTTAGGATTTTGGATGTTTCCAAGGATTTAGTCCAAAAAGCTGAACCATTGTTGAAATTTTTCACTTAAGACGGGAATTCCCTTTTCCTTTCCGAGCAATGCCTGCAACCAACAATAGATCCACAAAATGAACACTAAGAGCCAGATAATGTCTCCAATGGTAAAGCTCACCGCAGACTGGATGACCATGGATGAGATAAATAGAACAAAAAGTCCGAACATGTTCTTTATATGCCAGGTTGCAAAGGGATACTTAGGATCCTGGTTTAAAAAAAATGCAATAAAAAACCCGACGAAGGGCGCATAGGCAATCAGTGCAATGGATTTTTGGGGAGGTATTCTTTTCATTTCGTGTTCAGTACCAATTGGTTTGCGGAAAATATGCCATAGACTTTTCCTTTAAGTTCCTTACCCAAAAGAGCTGCGTTCTTAGAGGTGGAAACAATATTACTTTCCGAAAAGATCCAGTTCCCATCTGGGTTGAAAAGGGTTAGGTCTGCTGTTTCGCCTTCCTTTATTTCATTTTCGGGAATCCTGAAAGTATGCTTTAGGCCGGTGAGGGCACTTACTGCATTTTCCATTCCCAGGATTTTATTCACCACGCCGAAACAAGATTCCAACCCGATGCTTCCAAATTCCGCCCTGTCAAATTCCACATTCTTACGCTCCACATCCATCGGATTGTGATCGCTGGTAATGCCATCGATCGTACCATCAAGTAACCCCTTGATCAGTGCCTTTATATCCCGTTCTGTACGCAACGGAGGCAGAAGCTTGTAATTCGTATCAAAATCCTCCAAGACCTCATCGGTAAGGGCAAGATTAAAGATAGAAACGCTACAGCTTACGGCAAGACCTTTTTTCTTGGCAGCCCTTATCAGCTCTACGGATTTCTTGGTTGAAATGGTGGGGATATGAAGTTTTCCGCCGGTATATTCCAATATGGAGAGATCCCGGATTATCTGCAATTCCTCCGAAAGTGCGGGAATGCCTTTCAAACCCAAACGGGTGCCGCTCACTTCCTCATTTACCACGCCTTTCTTGGCTATGGTTTTTTCGTAGGGAAAGGATTGTATAAGGCCATCAAAATTCTGGGCATATTGAAGCGCTATTTTTAGAAGGTTTGCATTTGCAATGGATTTTTTATAATCGTAAAAACAAACTGCCCCCTCATTCTGCATATCAAACAATTCGGCCAGTTCCTTACCTTTACTGCCCAAGGTAAGGGCGCCAATGGGGTAGAGGCTTACAGGGTTGTTTTCCGCTTTTGACATCAGATATTTGATGTGCCCTTTGCTGTCGCTCACCGGAAAACTGTTGGCATTTACCCCCACACCGGTAAAACCGCTATAGGCAGCGGCTTTTAAGCCATTTTCAATATTCCCACGTTCTTCAAAACCGGGTTCTCCGAAAGACACGCTGCTATCAAACCATCCCTGGGAAATATGAAGATTTTTCAATGAAATTTCCTCAATCGAGTTGGACGAAGGGATAGAGGCGGCGATTTTTTCAATTTTTCCGCTCGTTATCAAAACATCGCGTTTCCTCAAATGATGTTGTGATCTGGGATCGACAATAGTTGCGGATTTCAATAGTATTTTCATATCCAAAGATCTGTGTAATTCCAAGGTCAAGTTTCTTACTTCATAAATTTTAAGACAACCATTTCACAAAGCAAAAAGAACAGTGCAAAAATAGCGAACCATTTCCAAAAACTATGGATTGAATTTGCTTTGGAAATAGAATCAAAAAGAGCGTCAATGGAATTATGGACATTCACGCCCTTCCAATCTTCCGCATTCAAATAGTTCAAATAGCTCTCTTCCCTGGAAAAATTATAACTGACGGATTGTAGCACCTCAATATCACGCACAAGCTGATAATTTCCAGCTTTGTTTGGGGTGTCCGAGGTTGTGACTAGTACATGGTTTGCCTTTGTTTGCTGCAAAGGGATAACCTTTGAAATACTGTCCTGTATCGCCAAAATTTGGTCCGGTCCTAGTTGTACCTGTACCGCAAAGGTATTTTGTGCGCCTATTGTATAATACAGATTGGGCATCGGTAAACTGTGAAGTCCCATATTGTAAATGGTAGGAACCACCAGTGGCGAATTGATATAATTGGAATTTTCCGTGTCTATGGGAGCCGTAAACAAAAAGGTTTTTTTCCTTTGGACCAAAAAAGGCCGCATATCCTCAAAGGTCAGGGCAGGGGTTGCGGTGGTTTCAATATTAAAGAGGGAATTGACCTTTGGATATTGAAAATTTGCGACCTCCTTTTCAAATACCCCTTCGAATAATGGATGGGCAAAAACGATCCCGGTAATTTTCTTTTCCTGCTGAATCTTATCTGAAAACTTTCCCAGATCAAATACGGAAAGTACTTGGTTGTAATGGGTGATGTCTACATCCGAAGCGGGGATTATCAATAAACTGCCACCAGCATCACTAAAGGATTTAAGGGCGGTGGCCAGGGGAGTGGGTATTTCTTCCAGACCATTCAAAACAATAAAATGCTGGGCTGTTATTAGGTTATAATCCAGGGTGGAAGGAGTTTGTTGTTGGAATTGGAATCGATCCTTCCCGAAAAGGCGCTGTAGAAAACTACCGTCACTTCCATTGATGGCAAGGACTTTTATCTTTTCCGCCTTATTTATACTGAAGAACAAACTGTTGTCAAAGGGAATATTAGGGTCCGACAACTCCAATTTTCCTATAAATGATTCGGAAGGATCTATATCAAACAAAACAGAACCTTTCGGGTTTTCAGATAAATCCACTGCGGTTTTGGCAACCAATTTTCCATTGTTGAAAAGTGAAATCGGCACTTCTTGTGCGCCACCGCCCTGTTGGGAGACCAGAACTTTTAGTTGGGTGGCAGCCGCATTCTTTGCCTGTATATAAACACTGTCCAATGCGATATTGGAATTTTTCACTGGCCTTAGCTGGACCACATCTATCCTGAAATCCTGGGCAACCTCCGGGAAGGCTTCCATTTGTTGAAAATCCGAGATAAAAATAAGTTGTTTGGAGACATCCTTTTCGTGGGAGAACAATTGATCGGCCTTCATCAAAACTTGGGAAGGAGATAATTGATCCGGAGAATAATCCAGGGAAAGTATCTCCTGCTTAAAATCCTGTGGAGCACTGTTCATGCGCTCAAAATTATTGGAAAACCAGGAAATATTTCCTTCTTCCCCACTCAGTTCGAATAGATCCTGCAATGCTCTTTCCAATAAGCTGCCTTTTTCCCCATTGGCCTGCATACTAAAGGAATTGTCGATATAAATTATGGTTTCTTTTTTTGCGCTTAAGGCAGTTTTGGAGGCATTAAAAGGTTGTGCAAAGGCAATTATAATACAGGCCAGCGCCAGCATTCTCAGTAATAAGATCAACCATCTTTTTATTTCAGAACTTTTTCGGGTCTGGATGGTTACTTTTTTAAGGAAAGCAACATTGGTAAACTCTACCCGTTGAAAACGCCTAAGCTGGAATAGATGGATGAGTATGGGGATAAGCAGTAGAAAAAGAGCAAAGAGAATTTCTGGATATTTGAACTGCATTCCTTAAATGGTTTTTCTAAAAGTAAAAGAGAACAATAATAACAAATCCACGGCACTTAATGGTCATTATTCAATGGCATCATTTTTTTTGATATGGAATTTGAAAGTGGCGCCAATTCCAAGTATTGACGATACCGAAATTTCACCCTGTAATTTTGTCACCAATTTCTTCACCGTAGAAAGCCCGATGCCGTTTCCTTTTCTTCCATTCCTGTCCAGCACGCCCAGAGTTCCAAAAAGGTCAAAAATGTGAGGTATTTCGTTTTCCGGGATCCCCATTCCGTTGTCGGAGATCGAGAAATGATAACTGTCGTTCTTTTCGAAACATTCTATGTTGATCCTTATTTTTTCCTTATCGTTGTATTTTATGCTGTTGTTGACCAAATTGAGGATAATTTGTTCCAAGGCCGATCTATTTGCGCGAAGTTCAATATTCTTTTCGGGTAAATTGATCTCACAATCAACGTTGATGTTCAGAAGCTCAATGATCTCCTCAAAAAGATCGTGACTGTCAAAAATTTCCCCACGGTAGGAAGCGGTTTTATTGGTTTCGTAATGTTCAAGGAGTCCGGAGATGTATTCGCTGAGGGTAAAGGATGATTGCTTGATATATCCCAAGTATTTCTTGGCCTGCTCGTCCAATAATTCGCCATATTTCGCCTGGAGCAAATCGGAGGTCATAATCATATTCGCCAGGGGCATTTTCATATCATGGGAGACGATTCCCGCAAAATTCCTGAGTTCCTCATTGCGTTCTTTCAATTCCTCCTGGGCGTCCATCAGCACTCTGTTGCGCTTTTTGGATTCAAATAGATTTACCACCTGATGGGCAAGGGCCGTTAGAGCCTGCCTTTGTTTGCCGTTTAGCGACCGGGGTCTGTTATCCAGGACGCACAGTGTTCCCAAGGCGAAGCCCTCTGGATTGATCAAGCGGACCCCAGCGTAGAAAATGATGCCTTTTTCCGTAACAAATGGAATGTCTTGAAAGCGTTGATCCTTTCGGGCATCCTCCACCATAAATATTTCCGAGGTGTCCAATATGGCATGGCCACAAAATGAAATATCGCGGGGTGTTTTTGATGAATCCATGCCAACCCGCGACAAAAAGAAATCCATATCGGCGTCAAGAAGGGAGACCATGGCCATAGGTACGTCACAGATACTTGCAGTCAAGGCCGTTATACTGTCCAGGTCCTTTTCAGTGGGAGTGTCTAAAAATTGGTAAGATCTTACTGCAGCAAGACGTTGTTTTTCATCAGGTGGATAGGCTGGTTTTATCAAGTTTAAATCTCCTTTAATTTCGAATTTTCCAGAGTTTACGGTTTGTAAATTTGGGATAAAAATACAACAAATTAAGCGAGAATTAATTCTTAATTCGGAAATTCTAGGAGGAAATAAAATAGCCTAAAATTGCTCAAAAACCCCCAAGCCAAAGAGGGCAAAGTCGTATTTTACTGGATCCTGTGGATCGAACTTTCTCAAAGTGGCATCCAGTTCCAAAACAGCTTTTGAATCGTTTTGTCTTCTTTTCAGCAGACCCAATTTCCGGGCCACATTTCCGCTGTGGACGTCCAGGGGGCAAGAAAGCAGGGCAGGGGAAATTCCCTTCCAAATCCCAAAATCCACTCCGGCAGTATCGTTCCTTACCATCCATCTCAAAAACATGTTCAACCGTTTGGCAGCCGAATTTTTCATCGGGTCACTAATATGTTTTTCGGTCCGTACCAAATGTGGAAGTTCAAAAAAAATATTTTTAAAGTGATGGATGCCCTGCTGGACGGAAGTTCTGTTCACTTCCCGGGTGAAAATACTTTCCAGACCTCCGTGGTTCTTGTAAATGTTCTGAAGTGCCAAAATGAAATAAACCAGATCCTCACCATTAAAAGTTCGGTGCACAAAATTTGAAAGATGACTGTGTTCTTTCGCCGAGAACTCCATAATGAATTCATAGGGGGAACCGCCCATCAATTCAAGTAAACGTTGCCCGTTTTTTATTATGCTCTTCCTATTGCCCCATGCGATGGTGGCAATTAGAAAACCAGATATTTCTATGTCTTCCATTTGGGAGAATGTGTGGGGAATTTGAATGGGGTCGCTTTCTATGAATTTTGGATTGTTGTAAAGGGAGACTTTTTCGTCAAGAAAATCTTTTAAGGAAAGTATGTCCATTTATGGCTTATTAATCGAAATAATTTCGGATCAAACCCCACTCATCATCTAGCAATCACTCCATCGCGCATCACCAACTTTCGGTCGGCCATATCGGCAAGATCCTTGTTGTGGGTAACGATCACAAAGGTCTGACCAAATTCATCGCGCAATCTAAAGAACAGGTTGTGAAGATTTTCTGCACTCTCGGTATCCAAATTCCCACTGGGTTCATCCGCAAGGATTATGGGCGGATCGTTTACCAGGGCACGGGCCACTGCCACACGTTGTTGCTCCCCGCCCGAAAGTTCATTCGGTTTATGGTCTTTACGGTGCGAAAGCCCCAGGAAAGACAAAAGCTCCTCAGCTTTTTTTGTGGCCGCAGTTTTCGAGGAACCTTTAATAAATGCAGGGATACAAACATTTTCCAAGGCAGTAAACTCGGGCAGCAATTGATGGAACTGAAAGATAAAACCTATATTTTCATTGCGGAATTTCGCCAATTTCTTGCTGTTCAGCGTTTTGATGTCCACACCATTAATCATAAGCCTGCTATTGGCGGTGTGGTGGGTATCCAAGGTTCCAATTATTTGAAGGAGCGTTGTCTTCCCGGCGCCGGAAGCACCGACTATCGAAACAATCTCACCTTTTTGGATGTGAAGGTCCACGCCCTTTAGAACATGGAGACTATCATAATATTTATGAATGTTATTGGCCTCTATCATTCGAAATATTTAATTTGTGAAAATACTATTAATAGCCGTATTCTGCAATTCCATAATCTATATTGTTTACCTTCATTTTAAATTTACATTTACTTTAAAACTTCAGATAACCCCAATCATGTCGTCATATAGAAATTTTGAGGAATTCGATCAACCCGTCACCGATAGGCTAAAGGAGAATTATAGTGATATTCTAGCATTGATAGGAGAGGACTCGAGCCGAGAGGGCATTTTAAAAACGCCGGAAAGAGCGGCCAAGGCCTTGCAATTCCTCACCTCGGGCCATTGCCAGGATCCCGCGAAAATATTAAAAAGCGCCATGTTTGCCGAAGAATACCGGGATATGATTATTGTTAAGGATATAGAGATGTATTCTCTATGCGAGCACCATATCCTCCCTTTTTTCGGAAAAGCCCACATTGCGTATATCCCAGATGGGTACATAGTTGGGCTGAGCAAACTGCCTCGCATCGTAGATGTGTTCGCTCGTCGCCTTCAGGTACAGGAGCGATTGACCCACGATATCTTGGAGTGTTTCAATTCCACTTTAAAACCGAAGGGATGCGCCGTAGTGATTGAAGCATCGCATATGTGTATGATGATGCGCGGAGTTCAAAAACAAAATAGCGTTACCACTACTTCTGGTTTTCGGGGGGAGTTTGAGGCCATCCAGACAAGAGATGAATTTCTAAAGTTGATCAGTCACGACCTCTCCTGATTTTATGGAACATTTTTTGCTTCTAAAAAACCGATTTAATTATTGAAAAAATGAAAGACGACAAATATAGGTTGCTCCAGCGTGGAATCGTTTATGATCTTGTGGGGATGCTTTCAATAGCAATACCCGTAATTGGGCCATTTCTAGATTTGCTCTGGGCTCCGATCGCGGCCCGTTTAATGCGAAAAATGTATAAGGGTCAGGAAGGAAAAGTAGCGTCTGTGATTGTATTTCTCGAGGAGGTATTGCCCTTCACCGATGTTATCCCGTCTTTTACCCTAATGTGGTTTTATACTTTCATCTGGAAAAATCAACCTCGCAAGCAGCCCATCCCAATTAGGTATGATGAATAGGCGAAAATCCATCCTGTTCTAAAATTTTCGACACTTCCATCCCATACAATTATCAATAACTCCAACTTCATGGTAGTCAAAATAAAGTGATACTTGATGATGAAAGTTCACGGAGCAATCTCAAGAAACGGCTAAGACGCCTGGGATTGGAAATCTATAAAAACCTGCTTTGCAATTCCGGCGTCGGAACCATGCAGCTTTCCTTTTTGCCGAACCATCTGTATCGGTTTTTTGCAATATAATCATAGATTGCATCGCGTATAAACCTGGGCAGGACAAGGAATCCATAAAGAATTGGATAAAACCCCGATAGGTGTTTCGATATTCTCAAGGCGGCCGAGGATTTTAGATAGTACTCTTTCCTATCTATCAACACAATGGAATCCACCGTTGAAGGGTCCACCTTATACCTTAAAAGCAGTGATTTGCCCACTTCGCTTTGCAGCGCTGCAAACTTGAAGATCTCTTTTTTGTCCCTTTTTATCACAAAATTGATCGCACCATTGCACAGGTTGCAAACACCATCAAACAAGATAATTTTTGTGCTGTAATCCATTATTTTAAGATTTTAAGGGGAAAAAGTTGTTTTTTTTCATCTAACCATACTTTTTTAAACTTTTTCCAATTCCTCCAAATTTACATGGGTAGTAAACATGCCATAGTTTACAATGGCCTTGTTTTTTTCAATGGTATCTATGGTCCCGATGGCGCGGCCTTCCAGCATACGAACACGGTCGCCGATCCTTAGGGGTGTCCTGGGCTTTTGGGGCGGTAATTTTTTTGCTTTTTCCTTTTCTTCCTTTTTCCGTTCCCTGATAACCTCAATTTTTTGTTCAACCTCTTTTTTTATTTTTTCCTCCTTCGCCTTTACGGTTCGCTTGACCTTGGGGGCAAGCTTTTTTCTTTTGCTGTTCTCGACCATCACCAATTTCATCAGTTCGTCGATCAACTGCTTTTTTTGCTTGTTGTTGAAATACTTTTCCGCCAGACTATCCACTTTTTTTCCCAGATTGATCAGTTTTTGGTTTGAGTCAAACAGTTCTTGGTAGCTTTCCAATTTCTCTTGTACCCGGAGATTGATTTCTTCCAGTTGTCTGCTTCCGATCCGTGCTTTTTCAGCTTCATTTTTTAGGGATTCGGAGGTTTTGCGAAGAGTGGAACGTTCCTTCTGAAGATTGGCAATGGTTCTATCAAAACGGACTTTTCCCGCTTCAATCTTCTTTTTAGCTTTATTTATAAGATTGTAGGGAATCCCATTTTTTTGGGCTACCTCAAAAGTATAGCTGCTTCCGGCTTCACCAAGATGCAATTGATATAAAGGTTTCAACGTTTTGCTGTC
>CAYXDM010000061.1:0-12425 GCA_964463595.1 uncultured Aequorivita sp.
GTTCGCGTTCCTTTTTATAAAAATAATAGACCAAGGTAGTACCATGGTGGGTCCGAATAAAATCTATCACCCTGTCCGGGAGGTTGTTCTTTCGGGCAATCTCAATTCCCTTAATAACATGATCTATGATAATCCGGGCACTTTCCTTTGGATCCATCTCGTTGTGTGAGTTTACGGAATTGACCTGATTCTCGGTGAACATGGTAGGGTTGAGCATTTTTCCGATATCATGATATAAGGCCCCCACACGGACCAGCATGCTGTTCGCACCGATCTCATTGGCTGAGGCCTCGGCTAAATTGGCCACATTCAGGGAATGGTGAAAGGTTCCGGGAGCTTTATTGGAAAGCTCCTTTAATAATTTGGAGTTGGTATCGCTGAGTTCAAGAAGTGAAACATCCGAAACCAAACCGAATATCTTTTCGTAGAAATAAATGAGTGGATGCGCAAACAACGTTGCCAATCCACACAGGATAAAATACCCAAAATTCTCCAGCGGTATAGTCTGGATATTACCTTCCTGGATAACAAAAAAAGCAAAATACCCAATTATATATATAAGTGTAATTTGTCCAACGGAGATAAAAAGATTTGCCCTTTTATACAACTCCGAGACGGTGAGAACTGTGACGATCCCGGCAATAAACTGGAGGAACATATATTCAAAACTATTGGGCACTATAAAGCCGAGAAGGAGGACGGTGAGCACGTGGACAAACAATCCCACCCTGGGATCGAAGAAGGCCTTTAGGATAAGTGGCAGTATACATATTGGGATCACGTATACATAATCTGAATGGACCTTGACAATTAGGGTCGTAAGGAATACCATTAAAAAGATATTGAAAAATATAAAGGTTATTTTGGTATTGTTGTGGTAAATATCAGGACGATATTTTTTCAGGAATAAAAACAACATCAAAAACACCAGAGAAACCAATAAGGAGTAACCTACCAGCAGCCATAGATAATTGTTTTTGCTCCAGATTTGACTTTGAAATTCAGCTTTCAGGGATTCCAGGACCTGGAATTTATCTCCTTCCACCACTTCGCCTTTAGCAATGATCCGGCCACCTTTTTCTACCACGCCCCTATTCGGATTAATGACCGACAACTCAGCATCTATAGATGCTTGGGTCAACTTGCTATCAAGTTTTACATTGGGCAGTATGGATTCATTGAGCAAACTATAAAGCAGCGGTTGAATATCTTCGGTCTGGCTTTTCTCCACCGCTTCCCTCACCTTAATATTGAGATCCTTCACTTGGAAAAACTGGGAATATTTACTTTCCTCAATTTCATTTCCCCTTTTTAGGTAGATCAGCTTATCCCCTTCGTAGGAAAGGATTTCATTTGAAACCCCTTTTGAATAAACGTCATTGATGATATTAACCCCCAATCTCTCCACCGTCCTTTTTGGGGTGTTGTATAGGCTGTCTATGTATTTTATTTCAAGTCTGTCCCGAAAAATTTCCTTGGCGTCATTGATGGTTTCCGTATCAAAATCAAAGTAAGGAATAGCATTATTGCGTATCTCGTCCTGTTCTTCCTTGAGGGTTTCATCACTTTTTTTTATGGAAAAGCTGAAGGGTGCATATAGATTTTCATATTGCCAGGGTTTTCCCTTTTGGAAATTGTACTTGAATTGGCCGCCTTTCGGCAAAAAATAGATGAGCAGGAAGGTAGAGGCAATAAAAAGGAAAACTTTATAGATCAGGGATTGATTTTTGGACAAAAAGGAAAGGAGGTTTCTCATATAGATAAAGCTTCGAGTAAAGGTATAAAATTTAGGAAAGATTTTTGAAGGAAGTTGAAATTGAAGTCCCGGATGAATTCCCAACCCCTTTGTAGCTCCGTGCAAAATGGATCGGGAGTAAAAATGAACTTAGGGTCACAACCTTCCGAAAGTTAAAAACGTACGGAAGCAAATTGATATTTCCTTTTAAAAGTCGTAATTTCGCAATCCTTATTTGAATACTAAATAACAATAGCATGAGCAACAAAGTAGTTATAGTTTCGGCTGCCAGAACCCCGATAGGAAGTTTTATGGGTAGCCTTTCTTCCCTATCCGCAACCCAGTTGGGTTCGGTCGCAATTAGAGGCGCAATAGATAAAATCAATCTAGATCCTTCCTCCGTTCAGGAAGTTTACATGGGCAATGTTGTCCAGGCGGGTGTAGGTCAAGCGCCTGCACGGCAGGCCGCTTTGGGGGCCGGTCTCTCCGATTCGGTACCATGCACCACGGTCAACAAGGTATGTGCTTCTGGGATGAAGGCGATAATGATGGCCGCCCAATCCATCGCATTGGGCGATGCGGAGACCATAGTTGCTGGAGGAATGGAAAGCATGAGCAATATTCCCCACTATGTCCAGATGCGAAATGGGACCAAGTTTGGCCCTGCAACTCTTATTGACGGTATGCAAAAGGACGGGCTAGTGGATGCTTATAATGAAAATGCCATGGGAACCTGTGCAGATCTTTGTGCAACCGAATATAATTTCTCGCGCGAAGACCAAGATGCCTTCGCCATAAAATCCTATGAACGTTCAGCTAAGGCTTGGGAAGATGGAAAATTTGGTGAAGAAGTCGTGCCCGTTGAAGTGCCACAAAGACGTGGAGAACCTATTATCGTATCCGAGGATGAGGAATTCAAAAATGTGAAAATGGACAAAATTTCATCTCTTCGTCCGGCATTCACAAAAGATGGAACAGTTACTGCCGCCAATTCGTCCACTATTAACGATGGAGCCGCGGCAGTGGTGTTGATGAGCGAAGACAAGGCCAAGGAATTGGGCTTGACGCCATTGGCATACATAACAGGATATGCCGATGCTGCACAGGAGCCAGATTGGTTTACCACCGCACCTGCAAAAGCACTGCCCAAAGCGCTCGACAAAGCTGGGGTGGACATTAAAGATGTGGATTACTTTGAGTTTAATGAAGCCTTCGCCGTGGTCGGTCTGGCCAATACTAAAATTTTGGGATTGGACGATAGCAAGGTAAACGTTAATGGCGGGGCCGTTTCCTTGGGCCATCCACTGGGTTGCAGCGGCGCCCGGATATTGGTAACTCTGCTGAATGTCCTTAAGCAAAGCAATGCCAAAATTGGAGCTGCGGCCATCTGTAATGGCGGGGGTGGTGCCTCGGCAATGGTAATTGAGAGAGTCTAATGCGTTCCTGAAAGCCAGACTATATATCTTGAATGGAATACGGAATCTGCAACCTTAGTATTGTTCCCCTTCGCGCGGAGCCCACCGATTTAAGTGAGATGGTCAACCAGCTTTTGTATGGCGAACATTTTAAGGTATTGGAAAAACGAAGGAATTGGAGCTATATCCGTTTGGCTTTTGATGGTTATGAAGGCTGGGTGGACAACAAGCAGTATCTCAATATTCCCCTGGAAAAATATACAGAGGTGGATACAAAACCGCTGCAGCTATCCTCAGATCTTGTTGATTTTGTGAGTTGTGGCGAGAACCAACTGCTCTCCATCTGTCTGGGCAGCAGTCTAAGGGCCGCACCTATTTTAAACCATTCGTTTGAGGGAAAATCCGTATCGGGCGAATTGCCGAAAAAGCACCTAATAATATCTGCTGTTTCATATTTGAACACCCCCTACCTCTGGGGCGGAAAAACGCCGTTTGGGATTGATTGCAGTGGCCTTACACAGATGGTGTATAAATTGAACGGCAAGAAACTGTTTCGCGATGCCAGCCAGCAAGCTTCCCAGGGAGAAGCCCTAAGTTTTATTGAGGAAAGTGAAGCCGGTGATTTGGCCTTTTTTGACAATGATGAAGGAAAAATTACCCACGTTGGAATAATTATGGAGGACAATTATATCATTCATGCCCACGGAAAGGTAAGGATAGATAGACTGGACCACAGCGGAATCTTTAATGTTGAGATGCGACGGCATACCCACAAACTAAGGGTAATAAAGAAAATTTTTTAAATACTGTCCCTTCTGCATAAAAAAAACCGTCTTGTTTGGGATAACGAGACGGTTTCATTTTTATGCGTCTATTTTACTTACTCATCCGCATTCAATTCCTCGAACTTGGCTTTCATTTCTGCAAACTTGGCATCATTGCCCAATTGGCCATAGATGTTCATCAAGGTGCGAACTACTTCCGGATTCTTTGGGTTTATTTTATAAGCCGTTTGCAGATAAGGTAGGGTTTCCGATTGGATTTCCCGGCGCAACTTCCTTAATTCGTCATATCGTTTGTTATCGGCTGCGGAATTTCCCAAACTGTTCATTTCCTCAACCAAGGCATCCTCAGCAGACAACTTTAAAACGGATAAGTTAATAAGAGCAGCTTCATAATTAGGATTCAACTCCAATGCTTTCTCATAATAGCCAATGGCCTTGTCCTTATCGCCGGTCTCACCTGCCCCAACCCCCAGATTGAAGTAGATTTCAGGATTATCTGGATCTGAGGCCACAATTTGATTCAAGATTTCCTGGTACCTATCAAGATCTCCCATTTTGTAGCTCATATAGGCATCGGCACGCATAAGATCTATATCGTTCGGGCTTTCAGCTCGCGCCGATTTCATAAGGGCATTTGCCTTCTCGTTATTTCCCTGCTCAATGTAAATCAGGGTCATATTCCGCAATATTTCACCTTTTCTGGATTCGGTTTTTTGTATATCAGGTTTTATGTACCCACCGCTCTTTATGGCCAGGTCGCGCAAATTCTTGTCTCCAAAAGACCTGACCTCTCCGGAAGCCTTATCGGTGGCCACAAACTGCTCTTCTACGCCCGTATATCCTGAATCCAAAAGCATTTGATAGTATTCCAAAGCAGTGTCATAATCTTGACCATTTACCGCATTTCCTGCCGCAAAATAGAGATCGGATTCATCTTTAGTGGTCAAATAGCTCGCATAAAGTTTCTCGCCCGCCTGTTTGTAATTTTTGGCGTTTTGATCCCTCATGGCCCCGTCAATCAAGGCAGATCGTAAATTATGTAGTTGGACCTCAAGGTTGCGCTGGATTTTTGGATCCAGGGAAATCGCCGTCTGATAGGCTTCCGCCGCCGCCAATAATTTTTTGTGATCCGTCTTCGCCGTACCGAGGATTGCCTCCCCGCGGGTAGCATAAAACTGGGCTTTCATACTATTGTCTACAGATCCTAACTGGGATTCAGCTTCATCCAAATATTTTATGGCTTCATTGAACTGGCTTGATTTGATCGCTTTTTCGGCCTTTCTTAATTCCTTTTTCTGACCGAAGGAAACCGTGGTGGCAAGAGCCAGACCGACTATTAAAAATCGTGTTTTCATGTGTAAGTTCTTTTTATGTTTTTAAAGATAAAAAATAACATTTAATCAGTCACCCAAAATTAAGATGCAAATTTCTTTCAGGCTTATTCGTTGTTTTCCATTGAGTCCTCATTCGAGTCAATAATGGTGCCATTACCGTTTTCAGGATTCTGTTCCTGTTCCAATATCACTTCCTCTTCGTCTTTCATAGCTTTTGCAACGGCCGCAATGGCATCATCCTCCCTCACCTTTATCAACCGCACCCCTTGGGTGGCTCTTCCCATAATGCGGAGGGAGTCCACCGCCATTCTAATTGCAATTCCCGATTTATTGATAATCATAAGGTCGTCACCATCGGTCACATTCTTTATGGCCACCAATTTTCCGGTTTTTTCGGTTACATTGATGGTCTTTACCCCCTTCCCTCCCCGGTTGGTTATCCGGTAATCGTCAATGGAGGATCGTTTGCCGTATCCATTTTCAGAAACTACGAGCACATCCGAATTTGCATCATTGACGGCAATCATCCCAATAACCTCATCGTTATCATCATTGAGGGTGATTCCTCTTACCCCAGAGGCATTTCGGCCCATTGGTCTGGTTTTTTCTTCTTCAAATCTGATGGCCTTGCCAGATTTCACCGCAAGCATTACCTGGCTATCTCCTGTGGTAAGTTTGGCTTCCAGCAACTCATCATCTTCGCGAATTGTTATGGCGTTGATACCATTGGCGCGGGGCCTGGAATATTGTTCCAGCGAAGTTTTTTTGACCTGGCCCTTTTTGGTGGCCATAATGACATAATGACTGTTTATGTATTCCTCGTCCTTTAAATCCTGGGTATTGATAAATGCTTTTACGCTATCATCCGGCTCGATGTTGATCAAGTTCTGAATGGCACGACCTTTTGAGGTCCTGGATCCCTCGGGGATCTCAAAAACGCGCATCCAGAAACATTTTCCCTTTTGGGTGAAGAACAACATATATTGATGATTGGTTCCTACGAATAAATGTTCGAGGAAGTCTTCATTTCTGGTGGCCGAGGCCTTTTGGCCAACCCCTCCCCTGTTTTGGGTTTTATATTCTGAAAGCGAGGTGCGTTTTATATAGCCCGCATGCGAAATGGTTATAACCACCTGCTCATCAGCAATAAGGTCGGTAATACTTACATCGCCACCGGCATATTCTATTGTGGAGCGGCGCTCATCGCCATATTTATTCCGAATTTCCAAAAGTTCCTCCTTGATAATCTCCATTCTCCGCTCAACGCTGGCTAAGATTTCCTTATAATCCTCAATTGTTTTCAGGAGTTCTTCATATTCTATCCGAAGTTTGTCCTGCTCCAGCCCCGTCAATTGACGCAGACGCATTTCCACAATAGCCCTTGCCTGGATTTCGGAAAGGTTAAACGCCTCTATCAATTTCTGTCTTGCCTCATCGGCATTCGAGGACGCCCGAATCAGTCGGATTACCTCATCGATGTTATCGGAGGCAATGATCAAGCCTTCCAATATATGGGCCCGTTCTTCTGCCTTGCGAAGCAAAAATTCCGTCCGGCGAACTACTACCTCATGGCGATGCTCAACAAAATAATGGATCAACTCCTTGAGGTTCAGCAGTTGTGGCCTACCCTTGACCAGGGCAATGTTGTTCACGCTAAAGCTAGATTGCAGAGCCGTGTATTTATAAAGAGTGTTGAGTACAATATTAGGAATGGCATCCCGCTTGAGGATATAGACAATCCGCATTCCTTTGCGGTCACTCTCGTCGCGTATATTCGATATGCCCTCAATTTTCCTTTCGTTTACAAGATCGGCGGTTCTTTTGATCATCTCGGCCTTGTTTACCTGATATGGGATTTCGGAAACTATGATGCATTCGCGCCCATTTACTTCCTCAAAACTCGCCTTTGCGCGCATTACCACACGGCCTCTTCCTGTGTGAAAGGCTTCGCGAACGCCCTCATACCCATAAATTATCCCCCCTGTAGGGAAGTCCGGGGCCTTAATATGTTGCATCAGGCCATCGATATCGATATCGTTGTTGTCTATATAGGCGATGGTCCCATTTACTATTTCAGTAAGGTTGTGGGGCGGCATATTTGTGGCCATGCCTACGGCAATTCCACTGGCGCCGTTAATTAAAAGTCCGGGGACCCTTGTTGGCAAGACCGTGGGTTCTTCCAGGGTATCGTCAAAATTGAGTTGGTGATCCACGGTATCTTTTTCGATATCGGCCAACATATCCTCGGAGATTTTCTGCATCCGCGCCTCGGTATATCGCATGGCCGCCGGGGAGTCGCCATCCACTGAACCGAAATTCCCCTGGCCATCGATTAACATATATCTCAAACTCCATTCCTGGGCCATTCTTACCATGGCATCATATACAGAAGTATCCCCGTGGGGGTGGTATTTTCCGAGGACCTCACCCACTATTCTTGCAGATTTCTTATGAGCGCCGGTGGCCCTGATTCCCAATTCGTGCATTCCAAAAAGAACCCGTCTATGAACGGGTTTCATACCATCACGAACATCCGGCAACGCACGTGACACAATGACCGACATTGAATAATCAATGTACGCCGATTTCATTTCATCTTCGATGTTTATGGGAATTAACCTTTCTCCTTCAGCCATAAAAATATTGGTTTAATTAGGGTTGATTTATAAAGGGAGCAAGATACACAATCCAGTAGGTTTTACGCGGGTTTTTGAGTGCCAAAAACATCAATTTATCAACAAAAACGGCAGGTCAAACCGTTGATAAGTATGATGGTATCACAGCCTTAAAACCTTCATTTATTAAAATGGTTCTAAATAGGAATGGTTTTTGACCTAATTTGGCTAATTTAGTAGTTTAAAGAAGAAAGGACAATTAAACATGGATGATAACTTTTCACCACGAGTAAAAGACGTGATTGCCTACAGTAAGGAAGAAGCACTTCGGCTGGGGCACGATTTTATAGGGACCGAACATTTAATGTTAGGTCTTTTACGCGATGACAGCGGGAAGGCTGTTACAATCCTGGCTGCTCTTGAAGTAGATCTAAACCACCTGCGCAGAAAGGTCGAGATCTTGAGCCCGGCCAATTCTGCCGTTATAAGCACCACAAACGACAAGAAAAACCTGCATCTTACCCGACAAGCGGAAAGAGCTCTAAAGACCACATTCCTGGAGGCCAAACTTTTTCAAAGCACCTCCATTAATACTGCTCACTTGCTGTTATGTATCTTGCGAAACGAAAACGACCCAACAACAAAATTGTTGAACAAAATGAAGATTGATTATGATGCGGTTAAAGACCAGTTTAAGCTTATGATCACAAACGATGACGATTATATAGATTCCCCCAGCGCTGAATCATTTCCCAACGATGATGATTCAATCACCGGTGATGCCGGCAAGGAAAATCTCTATACCGGAGGAGCTTCCAAATCCAATAAGAAGTCCAAGACTCCGGTTTTGGATAATTTCGGAAGGGACCTAACTGCCCTGGCGGAAGATGGAAAACTTGACCCTGTAGTAGGTAGGGAAAATGAGATTCAACGGGTCTCCCAGATCCTTAGTCGAAGAAAGAAAAACAATCCTCTCCTTATTGGCGAACCCGGAGTAGGAAAATCGGCCATAGCCGAAGGCCTTGCGCTTCGGATCATACAACGGAAAGTTTCCCGGATTTTATATGATAAAAGGGTTGTGACCTTGGACTTGGCAAGCCTTGTAGCGGGAACCAAGTATAGGGGCCAGTTTGAGGAGCGAATGAAAGCTGTGATGAACGAGCTTGAAAAGAACGAGGACATCATCCTCTTTATAGACGAAATACACACCATCGTGGGCGCTGGCGGCGCCACAGGCTCATTGGATGCTTCCAATATGTTCAAGCCCGCATTGGCCCGCGGGGAAATACAATGTATAGGAGCCACTACCCTAGATGAATACCGCCAATATATAGAAAAAGATGGAGCTCTTGAAAGACGTTTCCAAAAAGTACTGGTTGAGCCCACCAGTGTGGAGGAGACGGTGGAGATTTTGATGAACATCAAGGACAAGTACGAGACCCACCACAATGTGGAATATAGCGATGCGGCAATATTGGCCTGTGTGCAACTCACGAACCGGTATATGACGGAGCGATTTTTACCCGATAAAGCTATTGATGCTTTGGATGAAGCAGGCTCACGTGTCCATATCACCAATATTCATGTGCCGGATAAAATTTTACAGATTGAAGCCAAACTTGAGGAAGTTCGGGAGCTAAAAAATTCTGTGGTAAAAAAACAGAAGTACGAGGAAGCTGCAAAATTGAGGGACGACGAGAAAAACCTGGAAAAGGAACTCGCCGAGGAACAGGCAGCCTGGGAGGCGGATTCTAAACTCAACAAGGTAGCTGTTACCGAGGAAAATGTTGCAGAAGTCGTTTCGATGATGACCGGGATTCCGGTTAACAGGATTGCCCAAACGGAAAGTACTAAACTCGCCGCCCTCCCCGACCGGATCAAAGGAAAGGTCATCGGCCAGGATGAAGCCGTGGCCAAAGTGGTTAAAGCTATCCAACGAAACCGAGCTGGCTTAAAGGATCCGAATAAACCCATTGGTTCCTTCATATTCCTCGGCCAGACGGGGGTCGGGAAAACACAGCTGGCGAAGGTTTTGGCACGAGAGTTATTCGATTCTGAAAATGCCCTTGTTCGGATTGATATGAGCGAATATATGGAGAAATTCGCTATCTCCAGATTGGTTGGTGCCCCTCCGGGGTATGTAGGTTATGAGGAAGGTGGGCAACTTACTGAGAAAATCAGAAGAAAACCTTATGCTGTTGTTCTCCTGGATGAGATCGAAAAAGCCCATCCGGATGTTTTCAATATGCTATTGCAGGTTTTGGATGATGGATATCTTACTGATAGTCTGGGACGCAAGATTGATTTCAGGAATACCATTATTATCATGACATCCAATATTGGAGCCCGTCAGATAAAGGATTTTGGACAAGGGGTTGGTTTTGGAACGGCGGCGAGAAAGAGTCAGGAAGAAACCTATACCAAGAGTGTAATTGAAAATGCCCTGAAAAAAACATTTGCGCCTGAATTCCTGAACAGAATAGACGACGTAATGGTTTTCAACCCTTTGGAAAGAGAAGATATCCATAAAATTATAGACATTGAACTTGACAAGCTCTATCTGCGAATCAAGGATCTTGGATATACACTTAATCTATCTGCAAAAGCAAAAGATTTTATTGCGGACAAGGGCTTTGATAAACAGTATGGGGCGCGACCCTTGAACAGGGCGATCCAAAAATATATCGAGGATGTCTTGGCCGAAGAGATTATTAACAGTGGCCTGCACGAGGGAGATACCATTACAATGGATTTAAATGAAGAGCGGGGTGAATTGACCATAAATATCAAAAGGCAAAAGAAACCCACTGAATCTTAGACGGAAATAACTTTAATTATAACCTTCATCCCCGGGTTTTTCCCCGGGGATTTTTTAGTTCCAAAGTTTTTGGGAAAAGAGATAGTGGTATTGTACATGGGAAAATCAAATGATGAACCAATTAATTACAGAAATTTCGCAGGGACTTCAGCGGAGCGTAAACGTTCTATTCAAACAGGATTTCCGGATCCACATCCATGGAGGATAGAAACGCAACGCTGGCATGAATATCCTCCGCCATCACGCGATCTTCCTCAATAAAAGGAACCACCGAACGGTACGGCTTGAGAAAAGCCTCCAAAAAAGGTGAGGTTTTTTTCGGCTCACGGAAGCATAAGGCCTGGGAGGCGTTCATGAGTTCAATGGCGAGAATGGTTTCAATATTGTTGATAACGCGCAGGCACTTTGTAGCACCGTTTGCCCCCATACTTACGTGGTCTTCCTGGCCATTGGAGGAAACTATGGAATCTACCGAAGAAGGAGAAGCCAGCTGTTTGTTCTGGCTCACAATACTTGCAGCAGTGTACTGCGGAATCATAAATCCGCTATTGAGACCCGGATTGTTGACCAGAAATGCCGGCAGGCCTCTCGTACCTGAAACTAGTTGATAGATCCGCCTTTCGGATATATTTCCGAGTTCGCACATCGCAATGGCCAAATAATCCAGGGCCAAGGCTAAGGGTTGTCCATGAAAGTTTCCTGCCGAAATTATAAGATCTTCCTTGACAAAGATATTTGGATTATCCGTAACAGAATTTATTTCCGTTTTAAATGTTTTATGCACAAAATGGATGGTATCCTTTGTGGCTCCATGAACTTGGGGAATACACCGAAAAGAATAAGGATCCTGAACATTGGTTTTTTCCGATTTTCCGATTTCACTGCCCTCCAGAAATTCAAGAAAGCGTTCGGCGGTTTTTATCTGTCCACGATGCGGCCGTAATAAATGCACCAAGGAATTAAATGGACTCATATTGCAATCAAAGGCATCCATGGAGATGGCTCCAATTAAATCGGCCAAATAGGAAAGCTTATAGCTTTTTAGAATACAATGAACACCATAGGCCGCCATAAATTGAGTCCCGTTAAGAAGGGCTAGTCCCTCCTTGGCCTCAAGTGAGATAGGCTGCCAATTGAACTTTTTCAATATTTTTTCAGAAGCCATTCTTTTTCCGCCCCAATACACTTCTCCCTTACCCAACAAGGGCAATGAAAGATGGGCCAAGGGCGCCAAATCTCCTGAGGCACCTAAACTACCTTGTGTATAAACAACGGGAAGAATTTCATTGTTGTAAAATTCTATCAGTCTTTCAACCGTTCCAATTTGGACCCCGCTATAACCATAACTAAGAGACTGGATCTTGAGGAGGAGCATCAGCTTTACTATCGGTTTTGGAACGAGGCTCCCGGTGCCACACGCGTGCGACATCACCAGATTTTCCTGCAACCTGGAGAGGTTGTCTGAACTGATTTTTACATTGCACAGGGAACCAAAACCCGTATTGATACCGTAAACCGGAGTGTCGTTGTCCCTCATCTTGTTGACGAGATATTCCCTGGATTTGTTTATGTTCAGTCGGGCTTCCTCTGAAAGCCCCAACTTCAATTGCTTCTCCAGAATCCTTTTGATGGTGGACATATCGAGAATATCCGAACTGATGTAATGCGTGTCTAGCATGATTTGCAAAGTTTTTGCAAAAGTAGCAATTTTATTGGGCAACTG
>CAYXDM010000062.1:0-1381 GCA_964463595.1 uncultured Aequorivita sp.
TTGATGGGATAGTTCGATCGTTGCTGGGCTGGACTCAATAAAATATTCGATTAATCCAAAAAAAACAAGACCTCAAAATTCTGAAATTCCAATTATACAAAAAAGCAAAAAACAATGCACATAGACCTACCCGAAAAACTGTATTACAGCATAGGCGAAGTTGCGAATGCTTTTGGGGTGAACACCTCGCTGATACGTTTTTGGGAAAAGGAATTTGATGTGCTGAAGCCTAAAAAAAATGCCAAAGGGAACCGAAAATTCACGCCAGAGGATATAAAGAACCTCGAATTGATTTTCCATTTGGTAAAAGAACGTGGATTTACTTTGGATGGCGCCAAGATCCATCTCAAGGAAAACAAACAGAAAAAAATGGAACAATTTGATATAATCCGTAAATTGAAGACCATTAAAGCAGAACTATTAAAAATAAAAGAAGAACTCTAAAAACCACCTCATCATGAAAAAATGGTTACCCCTAATTATCATCCTTGGCCTTATCCTAATTATTGGAGGCTGGATTGCTTCCGTCAACAACAGATTGGTACATTTGGACGAAAACGTAATGGCCCAATGGGGAAACGTGGAAAGTTCCTACCAAAGAAGAGCTGACCTTATCCCAAACATTGTGAATACGGCCAAAGGATACGCCGAATTTGAGCAGGAAACCTTGATACGGGTTACCGAGGCCCGCAGCAGGGCCACCTCCATAACCGTAGATCCTTCCAATGCGACCCCGGAACAAATGGCCCAATTTCAGGAAGCCCAGGCTGGTCTATCTTCTGCACTTTCCAGATTGCTGGCCACTTTTGAACGTTACCCAGATCTCAAGGCCAATGAGAATTTCAAGGAATTGATAAACGAATTGGAGCGTACCGAAAATCGCATTAATGTGGAAAGAAACCGGTACAACGAGACCTTAAGGTTGTACAATCCCGAAATCAGAAAGGTGCCCACCAGTATGGTTGCCGGCTTGCTAGGTTTTGAAACCAAACCCTATTTTGAAGCCGAAGCGGGAGCGGAAACGGCTCCAACTGTAGATTTTGACTTCGGAGGGAATTAAGGAATGTGCAAGATTAAGATCCCAAAAATAAAAATACCAACATGTCCAAAGTAACAGAATTTTTAACCGCGGAAGAGCAGGTAGCCATAATTGAAGCGATTCGCATTGCGGAAAGGAATACCTCCGGGGAAATACGCATCCACTTGGAAGCACGTGCGGGAGTGGAGAATATAAAGACAGATGAACCCAAGGATGCCCTAGACCGCGCAGAAGAAGTGTTTAACATGCTCCATATGCAAAACACCAAGGAAAGCAATGGTGTGCTCATTTATCTGGCCGTTGAGGATCGCCTCCTGGTCATTATGGGCGATAAGGGGATAA
>CAYXDM010000062.1:1481-12302 GCA_964463595.1 uncultured Aequorivita sp.
ATTTATCTGGCCGTTGAGGATCGCCTCCTGGTCATTATGGGCGATAAGGGGATAAACGATAAAGTGGGACAGGATTTTTGGGAAAGCACCAAGGATATTATGATAAACCATTTTAAAAATGGTGAAATAAAATTGGGGTTGGTAAACGGGATTCTCAAAGCCGGGGAACAGCTCAAAAAATATTTCCCTTACCACCATACGGACCAAAACGAACTTCCCGATGATATTTCTGTTGGATAATTTCGGCAGGCGGAAAATCAATTAGCGTCATGCTCTGACAAGCACGGGGTTTTGTATTTCAAAATTAAATTAATGATTAAGATCTTTCGAAAATCAGGCTTTTTCTTATTTTTTTTGCTTTGGTTCCTACCGGGCAATGTTGTGGCCCAGTATGAGATCCCGCCAAAACCTTCAATGGAAACCTCGGTTTATGACTATATAAACCTACTTACCCCCACCCAAAAATCGGCGCTGGAAAATAAGCTGATCCGCTATGCCGACTCTACTTCCACCCAAATTGTTTGCATAATAATTGGTTCCACAAATGGAGAGGATATTTCCATGCTGGGAGCGGAATGGGGCCAAAAATGGGGAATTGGACAGAAAGGTGAGGACAACGGGATCGTCATTACACTTGCACGGGACGACCGAAAAGTAGATATAAATACCGGCTATGGCATTGAATACCGGATAACAGACTTAATGGCGGAACGCATCATAAACCGGATCATGATTCCGGAATTCAAAACCGAAAATTATTATGCGGGATTGGATAAAGGAAGTGATGCCATTTTTTCTGCCCTAAAAGGAGAATTCAAGGAAGATCGGGACTTTGGAGAAAAAGACAGCGTCCATATCCCATTTTTCATCATTTTTATTTTCATTCTCATTCTAATTGCCCTTTTCAAAAAAGGCGGGAAGGGTGGCAAAGGAGGTCGCGGCATTGGGTTATTGGATATTTTGATCTTATCGAGCCTGGGAAGGACCGGTGGTTTTGGAGGTGGTTCCCGTGGCGGATTTGGAGGTGGAGGATTTGGCGGCGGCGGTGGCTTTGGCGGTGGATTCGGCGGCGGCGGCTTTGGTGGAGGTGGCGCTTCCGGCGGATGGTGATTTTGGATTTTTTAACTAGGATTTAAATAGCAGGGTCTGGTAAACGTGTTTCCACCCGTTCCATCATAGCGGTATATTTCTATTGCCTGTAGCCTTATTAAATGTTTTTTGGTTACTGATATTAGTTTATAATCCGTATTCCTTTTAACATTGAACGAAGAAGTGGCAACTAGTCTGTGATCAGTTTCCCTGCTATTGAATACACCTCGGTGGTTCCCTCTCCTGGCTATCCAATCTCCTTCTTTGAAAAAACTTATTCTATCTCTACCGCTTTTTTGACCATGGGAATAACCTTGTCCCCGTAAAGCTCAATGGTTTTCATCATTGCCTTATGGTTTGGTCCCCCAACGTCTATATGTGCCACAAATCGGGTGAGGCCGAAATATTCAATAATCTCCACCATTTTTTCGGCTACCTGGTTTGCGTCGCCCATAAAGAGTGCGCCCTCGGGATCCATTCCGCCCTCAAACTGCATCTTGGTATATGGGCTCCAACCCCGATCCCGTCCAATTCTATCCATTTGGGCCGAGTAATATGGAAAATAAGTATCCAACAAATCCTGTTTGCTGTCCCCTATAAAACTGTGGGAATGGACGGCGATCTGCATGTTGGATAGATCATGGCCCTGGGCCACATATTGACTTTTGTACAAATCTATCAATGGACTGAACTGTTTGGGCCTGCCACCAATAATTGCGAAAATTATGGGCACGCCCAGTCTGGCCGCCCGAATTACCGATTCTGGAGTGCCTCCTACGGCAATCCATATAGGCAATTTCCTTTCTGGGCGCGGATGGATGGTCTGGTTTACGATGGAGGCCCGATGCTTGCCGCTCCAGTTTACTATTTCATCCTTATTCAATTGTAAAAGGAGTTCCAATTTCTCTTCAAAGAGAGAGGCATAATCCTTCAGATCATAACCAAAAAGCGGGAATGACTCAATAAAACTCCCCCGGCCCGCAGTGATTTCCGCACGTCCATTGGAAAGGAGATCCAAAGTGGCATAGTCCTGATACACTTTTACCGGATCGGCAGAACTCAAAACCGTTACACCACTGCCCAGAATGATGTTCTTGGTAACTCCTGAAAGTGCCGCCAGTACGATTTCGGTAGAAGAAATGGCATAATCCGGCCGATGGTGCTCGCCCAATGAAAGGACATCTATGCCCAGCTCATCTGCGAGTTTTACCTGTTCCACTATTTCCTCCAAGCGTTGTCTGGGACTTTGATATGCTCCTTGTTCCTGGTCATACGTCAAATCCCCAAATAAACCTATTCCAAATTCCATATTGCTCATTTTTCAGTAAAGATAGTAACCCTCACTAGTATGGAAATTGGAGTTAAGTTAAGTTTAGGACATAATGCCTTTTTATCAATGTGTCTTTTAGAAGCAAAAAATTCTTTCTTAAAATTTTGTCAATGTTATTTATTGAAGCCCACTGCTTCATTTTAGAACTTACCTTTGCCACTTCCAAATAAAATTAAACGGGAAGATAAACCACAGGTAGTATATTTGTATTATCTATAATTCAAGCCTTCCTAAAACTAAAATTATGCAAGAGGTTTTTACCAATTTGGGAATGGATTCGGATCTTTACAGGTATCTGATACTTCCCTTATTCATATTTTTTGCCCGGGTTTGTGATGTCACTCTTTCAACAATCCGAATCATTTTCGTGATGAACGGGAAGAGGAACATCGCTCCTATTTTAGGTTTTTTTGAAGCCTTTATCTGGTTGCTGGCCATAGGACAAATTATTTCGGAAGTGGATAATGTTTTTGCCTATTTGGCCTATGCCGGTGGATTTGCTTCAGGGACCTACATTGGTATGTATGTAGAAGAGCGACTTGCGGTGGGTATGGCTGTATTGCGACTCATAACCCCGGAAATAAACGAGGGGATGCTGGAGTTTCTGCATGAAAATAAATTCAGCTATTCGCTGGTAGATGGAATGGGAAGAAAGGGAAAGGTAAACGTTGTCTTCTTTGTGGTGAAAAGAGAAAATCTGGAACAACTGGTGGGAGGAATTAACGAGCACCATCCACAGGCCTTCTACACCATTGAAAATATCCGTAAGGTCAATGAAGGACATCCGTTTAATTCTCCCCTTGGAAACCAGCAAAATGTGAGGAGATGGCAGTTGAAGAGGAGATGAAGAAAATCCGAATTCGGAAACTGTAGTGAACCATGAGTATGATATCTCTGTATAATTAAAATAAATTAACATAAATTACGATAATGATTTGTTAAAGTGAATCGGAATAAATAATTTTGCATCATTATAAACTTCTAACCATTTATGCAATGAAAAAAATTATTTATTTATCCGCCTCCCTGCTTTTCTTAGCCTCCTGTACGACCATAAAATCCGGGACCTCCAAAACTATGGATATCGTAGGCCCGGGAGTAATCCAGATGCCCGTGGTAGCAGATCTAAACGTACGGCCTACCAAGGTTTCCTACACCAAAACCTTTAAAAAAGTTGAAAGCTCCTCAACAAATGCCAAGACTGATGTAGTTCGGGAATTGCTTAAAAGGGAAAACGCCGACGTTCTTGTTGAACCCACTTTTGAATCTTCCACTGTTGGCAGCAAAACAGAAATCACAGTGTACGGGTTTCCGGCAACCTACGTGAATTTTCGCCCTATAGAAGAGAAAGATATCCAACTAATAGAGGTCACCCCGGGTCTTCTTCAAAAAGCCGATACCAATAGTTCGACTGTTACTACAACCAAATAGTTCTAGACAATATATTTTTATGGAGCCATCTACACATTTGCTCAAGTGGGATGGCTTCATTTTTTGAAAATGGTTTTTCCCATCTTTAAAGAATACAGGTGCCTTTCCAAAAAAAAAACGGGATCCTAGTTCATAAAAATCGTGCGCCCTCTTGTCTCCCCTTTGCTCCCCAAGGTATTGAACTTGTAGCTAAAACTCAGCATAAAATATTGTTGCAACACGGTGCTCTGGCTGTCCTGGATATAATTTTCGGAAGAATACCGACGGGCATTGGTGTTCTGGTTCAATAGATCATATACTTTTAAGGTTACGGTGGCTTTATCCTCGAGCATCGAATAGGCCAAGGTGCTATTCCAAAACCAGGCACTTTTTTGAAAGCCTTCACTGATATCAGGATTATAACTAAACCGGATATCGTTTCTCCACTCAAAGTCCTTCGGCACAAAAAGGCTGGTTCCCAAATTCAGGGAATGGCGCATGTACTTTCGATCCTCAAACAAATTGTTTTCAAAAGTGTTACTGCCGAACGCAAGGGAATATCCGGTACGGACGTCAAAAATATTTTGCCAGGATAAAGTGAAGTTCACATTGGGGGTCATGGAAAGCGTTCTACTTTTATACTCCACCCCATTATTGAAGTTTACATTTTGGTACAGATTGCTCCAAAGACCAATTCTGGGAGAAAGGGTTAATAGACTGTCCAACGTATATTTTCTGCTTATGGAAACGCTTCCATTAATATGATACTTTCCCTTTACATTGGTGTAGGTACTATATCGAATGTTATTTTCGTCAATCTCGGTTTTTGATACCACGGCGTTATCGGAAAGATCGGCATTTACATACGCATAAAAGCCACCTCCCTTTTGGAAATCATAATTATTATAATTGAAATAGAGAGAATGTCTGTTAACCGGTTTTAGATCGGGGTTTCCAGTGATTATGTGCAACGGATCCGAAACATCCGTGCTCGGAAGCAATTGCTCTATTTGCGGCGCCTCATTCCGAAGCGAATAGCCCGTGAACAATCGTCCCGAGGCTGAGAACTTAATATTCGCACGAGCGGACAACTGAAGGGCCTCAAAGGTATTGTCCACTTTCAATCCTGGTCGCAGGCCATCTCTTCCTTCCAGATTCTGGAAAACGTATCCAATCCCGGTATCCAAGGAAACATTTTCGGTTTTAAAATTTAGCGAGGCATACGGAATGCTCCGGGTATCTCTAAACGTGTAATCGGTACTTAGGATTCTATTGAAATTTGAAAAATCCTGGGAGCTCCCATCAAAATCAAATACGGATTTAGCATTTAGATTCTGCTTAAAGTCATAATTGTATTTCAGATCCAGAAACAGCTTTTCGGAAACAAGGGGAATCCGCAAGGTGGCTGACGCAATATATTTCGATTCATCATTATTGGAGTCTGTATGCTGATTTCTAACTTCTTCCGAAGGAAAATCGCCAAAAAGAAGCGTTTCACTATAAAGGTAACTGTCAGCGGTGGAATTGTTCCATTCATTTGTAAAATCGAACTTTATAAACCCTCCCTTATTGCCGTATCTCTTGGTGGCGGCCAATTCATTTTTAAACCTTCGGCTATTGATGTCATTGAAACTCTGGGAAGTTGCGGCGTTGGTCAGTTCGCGATTTTCATCCATGGATTCGGACTTATTGCTGCGCATTCCCCTTAATTGATTATAGGAAAGATTCGGCTTGATGTTTATGAGAAAGGTAGAATCAATCTTTATGTCAAATCCTAGGTTAACGGCGTGGCTATCGGTTTCGCTCTCACTTGAGTTTTCACTTTCCGTAAAGTAACGACGGTCGGGCAAGATATTCTCCCTTTCTACCTTGGAATCGCTGTAGGAACTACTCCCAGAGTAAAAGTAATCGGCAGTAACGTCTGTTGTCTTTTTGATGACATCAGCATAGTTGGCTCCTGCAATGCGACTGTTTACAATGCCTTCGCCATATCCAAAACTGCGTCCATCGATAACAAACCCGCCCGAACTGTTCATCGTGGTATTCCTGGCATTACCAAACATTTTCTGGATCTCGCCAAAACTAAATCCCGGGGAATTGATATTATTGCCCCCGGCCAAAACGCTCAATCGTCTGTCATTATCAAAATAATTGAAGAGACCGGCGTATTCAAAACGTTCATCCGTACCCCCGCCAGCGGCTACACGTCCGAATATTCCCTTATTGTTCTCTTCCTTTATTGTAAGGTTTATTGTTTTGGAATCCTTATCCCCTTCCTCGCCCGTAAAAGCTTCCGCTTTTGTTTTGGTATCCACGACCTGTACTTTTTCAATTATTTCCTTGGTGAGGTTCCTTGTGGCTATGGTGGGATCATTGCCAAAGAAAGGTTTTCCATTGACCATAACATTGCTCACATCCTTGCCGTTCACCTTAATTTTCCCATCGGGATCCACCTCAACGCCGGGAAGTTCCTTTAGCAAATCTTCTATGGTGGCATCCTTTTTTGTTTTGAAGGAAGCCACATTGAATTCCAACGTATCTTTTTTGATGGTTACCGGCGCCCTGGATGTAATGACCACCTCATCCAGGTTAGATACCGAAAAGCTTATGGGAATATCGCCCAGATCCTGAACCGCCGTAGTCAAATCAATTTGCTTTTGAAAAGATTCGTAGCCCACAAAGCTTATATTCACGCGAACCTCTCTGGCTGAAGTATTGCCTTCAAGGGAAAATCTTCCATTTCTATCCGTGATGGTGTAGGTGATCAAAGTACTGTCTTTTACGGTTTCCATAAAGACAGTGGCAGCTTCGAGGGGGTCTCGAGTTTCTTTGTCTATTAGCGTGCCGCTTACCTTAAAATTCTGGGAGAACGAAAATGTGGAAATGAAAAGAGTGAAGGCAAAGAAGATGGATAATTTCATAGGAAAGCTTAAAAATTTGGCTAATATCCTTCAAAGAAACAAAAAATAAGCAAGGACGGGAAATAACTCCCAACCGATAAAATCCGAGAATTAAGGAAATGGGCAACCCTCCCATAAAACCTCCCTGATTTCAATACCTTTGAACCCTAAATTTTCACTGTTGCATGGAGGACAAAACAGTACGGGGCCGGTTCCTTAATTTGATCCGTTATACCTTCTATTTTTCCGGCCTGGTCTGTTTTGGTCTGGGTGCGGCCGTTACCGTAAAGGTACAATACCTGGGCCTGCACCCATGGGATGTTCTCAATGTGGCCCTCTTTGAAAAACTTGGGCTTTCCATCGGAACGTGGAGTATCATCATCGGCCTGATATTAATTGGAATCTCACTACTAGTGAGCAGGAAATATGTGAACATTGGCACAATTCTAAACGCCCTCCTGATCGGTCCAATAATGGATTTCTTCCTATGGCTGGATGTTCTGCCGGAAGCTGGGCACACATGGACGGATTATATCATTCTGCTCATCGGAATTTTCCTGATCGGAATTGGCGGCGGACTCTATGTTTCGGGAGGCGTAGGTGCTGGCCCTCGCGACGGTTTTATGCTTTCCATGTCTGAACGGACGGGGTGGTCCGTTAGCAAAGCCCGAATTGTAGTGGAAACCATCGTCTTGGTAATTGGCTATTTTTTGGAAGGCCCGGTTTTTTGGGCAACGATTATCTTTACTTTTATTCTTAGCCCGATTTTCCAATTTTCCCTGAAATTCTTTACACGATTGCGAACACGGATCGGTTAAAATACATCAGATGAAAGTGGAAAATAAGGCTATCAAATTCAGCAAAAAACATGGTTTCAACACTATGTGTCCTACGTCCTATGTCCTAATGTCTTATGTCATTTGCCTTAAGACCTTAGTCATTCCTCTTATTTCTTCCTAAAATAAACAGTTACCGGCACGCCTGAAAAATCAAAGTTCTCACGAAGTTTGTTTTCTATAAACCGTTTGTACGGCTCCTTTACGTATTGTGGCAGGTTACAGAAAAAGGCAAAACTCGGATAGGGAGTTGGCAACTGTGTACAGAATTTTATTTTCACATATTTTGCCTTATAGGCCGGCGGTGGATAGGATTCAATGACGGGCAGCATAACCTCATTCAGTTCGCTGGTCTTTATTTTTCTACTTCGGTTTTTATACACTTCAACCGCAGTTTCTATCGCTTTATATAGCCGTTGCTTGGTAAGGGTGGAAATAAAGACAATGGGAACGTCCACAAAAGGCTCGCACTGCTGGCGGATATATTTTTCATAATCCTTGACGGTGCTCGTTTCCTTATCTTCCACCAAATCCCATTTATTGGCAACAATCACGATTCCCTTATTATTTCGCTGTGCCAACCAAAAGATATTTTCCACCTGTCCGTCAAACCCCCTAGTGGCATCAAAAACGAGAATGGCAACATCACAATGTTCAATGGCGCGCACACTTCGCATTACCGAATAAAATTCCAGATTTTCCTTCACCTTGCTCTTTTTGCGGATTCCAGCGGTATCCACAAGGTTAAATTCAAAGCCAAAACGATTGTATTTGGTGTCTATGCTATCTCGGGTGGTTCCAGCAATGTCGGTCACAATATATCTATCCTCACCGATCAGCGCGTTTATAAACGAGGATTTTCCCGCATTGGGTCGGCCAACCACCGCAAACCGTGGCAATTCGCTGGTGTCCTCGGGTTCCTTGTCCGGAAGGGCCTTTACCAGATCGTCCAGCAATTCGCCGGTCCCGCTGCCATTGATACTGGAAATATTGTATTGAAATTCAAACCCAAGGGAATAGAACTCCAGCGCATCGTGCACCCGCGAAGCTGAATCCACTTTGTTTATGGCAAGAAAAATCGGTTTTTGGGTGCGCCGCAGCAGCTTGGCCACCTCTTGATCCATTCCGGTTACGCCGCTTTCTACGTCCACCATGAAGATTATGGCATCGGCCTCATCAATGGCCAGTTCTACCTGTTTGTCGATTTCAGCTTCAAAAACATCCTCACTTCCCTTTACATATCCACCGGTATCGATCAACGAAAAATCCTTTCCGTTCCAATCGCTTTTTCCATAATGACGGTCTCGCGTAACCCCGCTTACAGCGTCCACGATGGCCTCCCGGCGCTGGATCATTCTATTGAAAAAAGTTGATTTTCCAACGTTGGGTCTTCCCACAACAGCAACAATGCTCATAACCTTGAATTTAAAACCTATCCATTTTAGGTTAGGCAGTGCAAAAATAGGTTTTAGTTGTCATAAAAAATAGTATTTTCACTGGTTTTAAGACAGAAACCCGATGCAATTATCCAATGAAATAGTACTTCGTCCCAGATTCAAAATGGAACTGGGTATGTCCTGCCAAAAATTGGTTGCACAGTTTAAGGAAGAGAAAAAGAAGGGGCACAAATTTCATATTTCCTCTTTGGAGGCCCATATTTTTATAAGACTTCCAATAGAGGAGCAAGTTTTTTGGTCGCCCCAATTGCATTTGGAAATAACGGAAACGTCGGAGGACAAATGTACGGTCCATGGTTTTTTTGGCCCCAACCCAACTGTTTGGACGATGTTTATCTTTTTTCACGTGGTGGTCGGCACATTGTTTTTAGCTGACATGGTTTGGTTGTATTCCAATTCAAGTCTCGGTAATCCCATCGGCTTTCAGATAGGGGTAGCTCTAGGCCTAGCATGGGTCTGGATATTACTTTACGCAGCGGGACGCATTGGCAAGAAAAAAGGCAAAGCGGGAATGCGGGAACTTTATAATTTTATGTTGAAAACCCTTGGCCAACAACCATAATTCCGAAAAACCAAACACGATTATCTCTTGGTCAAAACAAAACCACATATTGATACCAAAACAGGTGATGCCAGTGATCGAATAGCCACCTCGTTAAAAATATCGCAATCCCATTTTTACCTCCTCAAGATGTTCCGAAACTTTTATTCCAACGATAAAAGTTGATCAAAGAAGGCTGTTTTTTTAAGAAATACCGGCTCTAAAATCTTCCTTTCATCCATATCGACAAATCCGATAAACTTAAAATAACGTTGAAAAGTGCGAAGGGTATAACATCTGAAAGAACGCTCACCTTCTTCCATAAACCACGGAAAGGCTTTGAAATATTTTTCCGCATAGAAATCTCCGTTTCTTTTTTCGCTTCCGTATTTTTTGAGCAAGAACAAACTGAAACCAGTATTTACCTGGCCTATGGTTTCCGAATCGAACCCGTCATAGTAGCTCCAATTGAATTTATGCAATAATATCCTAAGAATCTCTTGTAGGATAAAATTCCCGTCGTTTGCATGTTTTTCTCCTATTTTGGTTAGACTTAGCTTTCCTTTTCTTTTTTTGACCAGGCTGGAATTTTCAAGAAGGATACGAGTTAGCTGAATTTCCTTGACATCGCCTTCTTTATTTAACTTTCCGAGACCATTTTCTATGAAATCGTCTTTCAAATGACCAAGTCCGTAAATTTCCTGGGCCAATTTTGGAGGCAAGGCGTCCGTTTTGGTAAGTTTTACCTCCCCTTCTGCTTTCATTTTATCAATAAGAAAACGCACTTGCATCAGCAAAGGACATTTTTTTAATTCCTTTTCCGAAAGTTTATTCATTGCCAATGGTCCGTTGGACAGAGGAAAATTCTGCAATGCCGCCATTTGTTCCGGGGAAAGACCGTCGAAGTCTGCCAGACCTCTCTTGTTATGGGCACTTGCCCTTTTTTGTAATTCCTTATTTAGGTCCTCCAGATTGTCAAAACCTTCCAAACCATCTAAATTAATCATTTTTCGTTGCTTTTAATGTTATCTTTTGTCTGAACCTTGATTCGCTTGATTTACCTGATGGCCTGATTCTCGACCATGATTTACAGGATTAAACGGACTGCATGTTTATACCATTCAAATCAAGTAATCCGATAATCCTAAAAATCAAGGTTCAGACATTTACGCCACCAATCATCCCTTATCTGAACCTTGATTCGCTTGATTTACTTGATTTGCTTGATGGCCAGATTAATCAAGTAATCCCATAATCC
>CAYXDM010000063.1:0-12208 GCA_964463595.1 uncultured Aequorivita sp.
CTTTTGGTATGTCAGCTTTGGATAGTGTCTGTAAAAAACGAATGTACTGAACCGAACAGAGGCTTTTTTTAACTGGTAGGTAAGCCTTGGCAGTACCGCTGACCGGGGGTTAGCACTAAAGCCCAATGGATAATCATTGTTGAACCTTGCGCAAGTGTCAATCGAACCTGCTTAGCCCCGTTTCTTACAACACTTCTTCAGGGGTTGGGGCATTCTTTTTATTGGATTTTTTCTAGCTCAGCAAAAAGTAATAGATCAATATCCAAATTGCGATAAAGACGAGTCCGATCGGTAGAACTGACTTGACTTGGTTCTTGTCCTTTTTAAAGAGAAGAAGGTATAATACGTAAAGGATAAATATTGCTATTAGTGCGATTGGTATAAATGGATAGGTCATAAATTTATTTCTTTCGTTTGTAGTGTAGTTGGACCAATCCTGTATCAAATGACTGGATATTTATGAGTTCAAGCATTTGCGCTGGTCTTCCGTCTTTAAAAAGTCTCGTTCCGTTACCAACAAAAATAGGAACAAGTGAAATAATAAATTCGTCAATAAGGTCATCCTTTAAAAGTTTATTTATTATTTCCGCTCCCCCGTCGCAGTATATGTTTTTGCCCTCTTCGGATTTTAGTTCTTGAATCAAATTTTGCAAGCTCTTTGTATAAAAGGACGTCCTTCCAATATTGGGTTTTTCCGTTCGTGTGATGACATAAACATCTCGTTGTCCGTTGTCATAGTGCGATGTACCGATTTCCTTAAGTACATAATCATAGGTTTTTCTGCCGACGATTATAGTATCAATCGTGCGCATAAATTTTGTATAGCCATAATCTTCACCTTCCTTTTCAATGGTTTTCAAAAAGCCAAGGTCGTCATTTGGTTGGGCAATGTAGCCATCTAGACTTGTTGCTATAAAAAGTGATAATTTTCTCATTGTCCTTTTTCGTTTGGCTAGTTCCTGCCGGGACACTAACGTTTTTTTCGGGCTTGGCGTTCGGGGCAGAAAATTTCAATTTACAACGGATCTCAACAAGTTTGCACATCAGGCTACGGAACCCAATCGCATGTTTCAAGCTGACGTTCTCGTCTGCCGTTTTGGCCTTTTTTGCTGACCTTTTGGTTTATTCCAGAGCTTAAAAATAGGATTATTTTTTGGTTTTGCACCTGCCCGCAGTTGCCTTTATATCTTGCTGTAAGGGTACATTGTGGCCATTTTGTTGTTTTCAACTATTATTTATTGTCGAACTTTTTCTTTATGGCTCTTTCTGTTTTTATAATAATTGTAAGCGAACCTGTCAAAAAAAATATTAAGACCCCTATATTTAAATTGTGGCTGCTGGCGTTGAATAGAGATACAACTAGCGCCAAAAGTGAAAGAGTTAGACCATAAAAAATGAATAGCTTTCCTGAATAGTGATGCGCAAAATTCCATTGACTTTGACCTTTCATCGAGTTTTTGGTATGATATCCAAAAAACGGATTTATTTCTTTTGGAGGATTAATTCTAAACCAAAAACCAGTAATAAGAATGAGAGATGCTAAGAAGCATAATATTATGACCGTACTGTTATTTTCTAGATACATGATTTTACTTAAAAATCTTGCCCATTTTCAAGAATGGCCAAAAACAAAGCCGCTCAAAGCAGTTTAAAATCGGTTCGGCTTTTTAAAACTTGCCAGTGCTAGCGGTCCGGCTTATTCTCGGTTTGTTTTCTTTTTCGCAAAATAATTATTGTCATAATATATATGACGACAATTGCCAAAGGAATAAAAATAAATCGATCTGAGGGGAACACATACCATAGAACCACAATAGAAAGTGTTCTGGTGATTGCGTGGAATACTCCAACCCAATGGTCGATTATCCAACTCAATGGCAACCACATCAAACCTGTTAAAATCCCCACAGATAGAGGAAGGGACGTATAATCTATAATGAAAAATGGTATTGCAATCGAATAAACCAATAAAGCTTGGGCAATAGTTAGAAAAAATAAATTGTCAAACGCATTTTTAGGCCTGTTCTTGTCGAAATAATTTTCGCCGGTTATCCTTGATATTCCCATTGCTAGGTAAACTATTGAGCCCGTCGCAATAAACAAAACCCAGACCGTAATTCTGTCCGGAAAGAATGCTCCTGAAACTGCCACTAATAACCAGGCCAGCATACCGGAAATCGGTGATGCTAAAAGTTTACTTTTCTTAAACTCATCTTTTTGTTGGTCAAGTGTTCTCTGGGAATTTATCATCATATCATTTATTGGGATGTTGATTGTATGTAAAAGTGTTTTTTTCATATTATGCACAACATGTATATACGCATAAGATCAAAAGCTAAATTTGAGAATAAGACACGAGGTTTCCATTTCAAATATAACAATAGTGCGTAGTATTTTAGGTTTTTTTATGGTAGCTTACAACGGCCTTGTTTGGGTTGGGTTTTTATGTTTCGGATATAGTTTGTTTTTTACTAGAAAAGAAAAAACTATGTGCCTGGAATTATACCTGGGTATTGTTCAGGTGATCGATATATCCCAAGACCTCCTCCCGTCCCACCGAATTGCTTGCGGAGGTTATGAAATATCTGGGCATTTCCTCCCAGGTTTCCAACATTTTTTCGGTATAGGCCCCGATGTTGCGCTCTAGGGCCATCGGTTTTAACTTATCTGCTTTGGTGAAGATAATGTGAAACGGGATCCCGTTTTCGCCCAGCCATTGCATAAATTCCAGATCGATGGGTTGGGGTTCATGCCGGCAATCTACCAATACGAATGCGAGGATCATCTGTTCCCGCTGTTGAAAATAATCTGTTATAAATTTCTGAAAAGTCTTTTTGATGCTTTTGGAAACGCGTGCGTAGCCGTAGCCCGGCAAATCTACCAAATACCAGTTTTTGTTTATGACAAAATGGTTTATGAGCTGGGTTTTTCCCGGCCTGCCGGAAGTTTTGGCAAGATTTTTACGCCCGGTCAACATATTGATGAGTGAGGATTTCCCAACATTGCTTCGGCCAATAAAAGCGTATTCGGGCAGACGGTCCTTCGGGCATTTTTCTACCCTGCTGTTGCTCATCACAAATTCCGCCGACTTTATCTGCATTTCTTAATGGTTGTGAGGTGAGAGATAAGTGGAAGGTAGTTTCCCATTCTGAATTTTCGGTTCTTTGTCCATATTCCTTTCTCCATAATCCATAATCCATATTCCATATTCCTAGAAACACTATGTCTGAAACCTGAAACAAATTAGCAAAACCCCCTTTTCACCAGCCAGGCATACAGGATTTTGTTGAATTCATCCGGATGTTCCATCATTGCCGCATGCCCACATTTGTCGATCCAAAAAAGCTCGGAATCGGGTAGGAGCTCATTAAACTCCTTGGCCACATCTGGAGGGGTAACGTTGTCATCCTTTCCCCAGATAATACAGGTGGGGGTGTGCATTTTGGGCAAATCCTTTGCCATATTATGCCGAATGGCGCTTTTGGCTATGGCCAGGGTGCGAATGAGTTTGTTCCGGTCGTTAACACTTTGGTAAACCTCATCTACAATTTCTTTGGTTGCGATGGCCGGATCGTAAAATACATTTTCGGCCTTTTGCTTTATATATTCATAATTGCCGCGTTTGGGATAGCTCTCTCCCATAGCACTTTCATAAAGACCCGAGCTTCCGGTAATGACCATGGCCTTTATCTTCTCCGGATATAACTTGGTGGTGAGAAGCGCAATATGCCCCCCGAGGGAATTTCCCAAGAGAATAACTTCCTCAAATCCCAAATGATCAATGAATTGCGCAACGTATTTTGCGAAGTTCTTGACGTTGGTTTTCAGAATGGACATTTTGTAAATGGGAAGTTCGGGAATGAAAACCTTATATCCTTTTTTTGGAAAAAAATCCGACACCCCGTCAAAATTGCTCAACCCGCCCATAAGTCCGTGTAGGACGATGATTGGAGTGCCTTCCCCGATTTCTAAATATGAGAATTTCCCTTCTTTTTTTAAGTTCTCCGACATCCCTGGTTGGTGCGATTTAGAAAACAAAAGTAAACAAATTTATCTCATAAGATATAATTTTAAAAGACCTCATTGTTTTTGCCCACACTGGATCTGGTGGGCAGGGAGTGGTAAAACTTATCAACAAAGTGGGAAAATGTGGTAAGAAGTGGTAAAAGTTATATATATTTGAAACTATAATTTGCCAGCGCCAAATTTCTCCAATGCTCAATCTAATAGGTACATACGAATGTAAAGCAGACGTAAAAGGACGTGTTATGGTGCCCGCACCTCTGAAAAAACAACTTGTTCCCGTTATGGCCGATGGGTTTGTTGTAAAGCGGGCGGTGTTTCAGCCATGTCTTGAAATGTACCCCATGGCCGAGTGGGAGGCTATGATGTTGAAAATGAGTGAGCTCAACCAATTCGTAAGAAAAAACAACGATTTTATCAGGAGATTTACCGCTGGGGTAAAGGTCGTGGAATTGGACGCTTCAGGGAGATTGCTGATTCCCAAAGACTTGCTGTTATTTGCGGGCATTAGCAAGGATTTGGTCCTGTCCTCGGGGATTAATCTGGTGGAAATTTGGGATAAGGATAGGTACGAGCAGGCCATTGATTACGCCGCCGATGATTTTGCCGATTTGGCAGAGGAAGTTATGGGTGGCAAAAACTTGAACGGGGATGGAATATCATAATCCAGTTTTGCTGAAGGAATCCGTGGATGGCCTGAACATCAAGCCGGAAGGGGTCTATGTAGATGTCACCTTCGGTGGTGGCGGACATTCGCGTGAAATATTGAAAAGACTGGGTCCGGCTGGCAAATTGGTAGCTTTTGACCAGGATAGTGACGCCCTTGCAAATGCAATGGACGATCCGAGGTTTTTGTTGATACACCAAAACTTCAGGCTGATGAAGCGGTTCCTGAGGTTTCACGGCTACACAACTGTGGATGGGATACTGGGTGATTTCGGGGTTTCTTCCCATCAATTTGATGTGGCAGAAAGGGGTTTCTCAACAAGATTTGAGGCCGACCTCGATATGAGAATGGACCGCGATAGCAATTTTTCGGCCTATACGGTAATCAACAAATATGAAGAGGGGCAATTACGGGATGTGTTGTCAAATTATGGTGAATTGAGGAGTGCCCCAGCCATGGCACGGGTTATCGTGGAGGCAAGGGCAGTGGATAAAATCAAGACCAGTGAACAGTTGAAGCAGGTGCTGCGTCGGTTTTTGCCTGCCCACAAAGAGAATAAAATCCTCGCCCAGATTTTCCAGGCCATCCGGATCGAGGTAAACCAAGAGCTGGAGGCACTAAAGGAATTTTTGGTCCAGACCGCCGAGGTATTGGAATCCGGTGGAAGGTTGAGTCTGATAAGTTATCACTCACTCGAGGACAGACTGGTGAAAAGGTATATGAGAAATGGGATGTTTGAAGGCGAGCCGGAAAAGGATGTTTTTGGAAGAGTGGAAGTGCCCTTTAAGGCCGTGGGGAAATTTATTGTTCCCTCGGATGGGGAAATAAGGGATAACAATCGTGCTCGGAGTGCAAAACTTCGGATTGCCGAGAAATTATAATGCCTGTTTTCGGAAACTGATCCGAATTCGGGAAACTGGAAAAATGAATAGAAAAACAGATTAATTGAAGGACGGGTTTTACAATATTATCAAAGGAAAATTTCTGGTCAGCGATGATGCCCTTAAAAACTGGCGCTTTATCGTGTTTCTTTCTATTCTGGCCTTGGTGATGATTGGAAGTTCGCATGCGGCAGATAAAAAGGTGCACCAAATCTCCAGGCTAAATGCACAGGTGAAGGAATTGAAAAGTGAGTATGTGGACCTCCGGATGAAGTTGATGCAGGCCAAAATGGAAAGCCGAATAATCTCCACTCTTGAAAGACAAGGGCTTCAGCCTTCCTCAACACCTCCAAAAAGAATAAGGATCATAAACGAAAAGGAGGAGATGGATCAAAGGATAGCAACAAAATATTAATAAAACACTTCAAACAGAACAAGTACCCATGGCGATCGATGAGCGGAAATTGATGAACAGGTTATACATCATTGCAGGATGTATGTTTCTCTTCGCCTTGGGCATAACCGTAAAGTTGATTAACATCCAGTTTGTGGATGGCCAAAAATATCGGGAGCTCGCCGAAAAAAACACCGTTAAGAACTTTGTCATTCCCGCCAGTCGGGGTAATGTGTATGCAGACGATGGCAGTCTTTTGGCCACATCCGTGCCTAAATATGACATCCGTTTTGACGCTGTTACCGTTTCAGATGAGGATTTCAAGGAAAACCTCGGGCCATTGAGCGAGGGGCTGAGCAAGATGTTCGGAAAATCCACAACCTATTACAAGGATATATTGCGGAAAGCGCGTGCCGATAGGAACCGGTATCTGTTGATCGTGAAAAACCTGGGCTATTCCGACTACATAGCAGTAAAGAACCTACCACTTTTTCGCAAAGGCCCTTACAAGGGTGGGATTATAGTTGAACAACGTACCGTACGCGAGCATCCCATTGGAAAGATTGCCCAACGTACGGTGGGGGATGAAACTTCCAACAGGCCCGGCCATTATTCCGTCGGTCTTGAAGGTGCCTTTAACGATCTGCTCACAGGAAAGGAAGGGCATAGGCTAAAACAAAAAATTGCTGCCGGTCAATGGAAGCCTGTTTATGACGACAACGAAATTGAGCCCCAAGACGGTTACGACATCGTTTCCACAATAAATATCAACATCCAGGACATTGCCCATCACGCATTGTTGAAGCAACTGGAAATTTATGAGGCCGAACACGGTTCGGTAATCGTGATGGACGTTGCCACCGGGGAAATAAAGGCAATATCGAATCTAGGGCGTACTTCGCGAGGCACTTATTATGAAAAATTGAATTATGCTATAGGCGAGTCGCACGAACCGGGCTCTACTTTTAAGGTTATGGCCGTTATGGCCGCCCTTGAGGACAAGGTTGTCGATACCAGTTCCGTATTTGACACCGGCGATGGCGTGTATAGGTTGTACGGGAGAAACATCCGGGATTCCAAGCGAGGAGGTTATGGGAAAATTTCCACCGCCCGGGCAGTTGAGGTATCATCAAATATTGCCATGGCACAAATGATCGATCAGAATTATTCCCAAAACCCCAACCAGTTTATCGATAGATTAAAAAGTTGGCATCTCGACAAAAAAACGGGCGTTGCGATCCAGGGTGAGGGCCAGCCGATGATTCCAGGACCGGGCCATAAAAAATGGAGCAAAAATGCATTGCCCTCCATGGCCTATGGTTATAATCTGGAATTAACTCCACTACAGACGCTGACTTTCTATAATGCCATTGCCAATAATGGAGTAATGGTAAAACCGCGGTTTATTAAGGAAGTGAGGATATGGAATGAAAAGGTGACCACGTACGGCACCCAGGTGATCAACCCAAAAATATGTTCCGATGAAACCTTGGGCGCCATTACCGAAATCCTCGAGAATACCGTTAAACGCGGAACCGGAAGATCGTTGTATTCCCCGGATTTTTCTATGGCCGGAAAAACGGGAACTGCCCAGACGGAATATTGGATGCCAGATTGGAAAGATAATCCCCGATATGTGTCTTCCTTTGCCGGATTTTTTCCCGTGGAAAACCCAAAATATTCCTGTATCGTAATTATCCATAAGCCAAGTACAAGAAAGGGATATTACGGCGCAGATGTCTCTGGGCCGGTGTTCAAAAGAATTGCGCAGAAAATTTATACAGACTCCCAAAACATGGATTCGGTAAAGGAAATAGAAGAGGCCGATCCCCAAATTCAGACTGATTTCCAGGAATACTATTCCTATTTACAGAAATCGGAGAACAGAATTCCCGATGTTACGGGTATGGCCGGAATGGATGCTGTTTCCTTGCTGGAAAACCTCGGTCTAAAAGTACGGATTATAGGAAATGGGACCGTGGTAAAACAATCCGTTCCCTCAGGGGAAACCTTAAAAAAGGGACAACAAATTACATTGAATTTATCGTGATACTCTTAAAGGACTTATTGTATAGAGTTACCCTCGAAAAAGTAGTGGGCAACACCTCCGTGGCCATTAACGAGCTACAATTCGATTCCCGAAAAGTATCGCTCAACGATGTTTTTATAGCCGTTAAAGGAACTATTTCAGACGGACATCAATTCATTGGGAGAGCTGCCGATCAGGGGGCTTTAGCAATTATCTGTGAAACCTTGCCCGAGCTTATCGTCAATGGAATTACCTACGTGCAGGTTTCCGATTCCCATCGGGCCGTGGCCATCATGGCGGCCAATTATTATGGCAATCCTTCTTCGGAATTAAAACTTATTGGCGTTACCGGCACAAATGGCAAGACAACCGTCGCCTCACTATTGTACCAACTATTCAAAAATGCAGGCATGAAAGCGGCCCTGCTTTCAACCGTAAAAATAATGGTCGGAGAGGAAGAACACAAGGCAACCCACACCACTCCAGATTCCCTGACCCTCAATAAATATTTGCGGGAGATGGTGGACCGAGGGGTGGAATTCTGCTTTATGGAAGTCAGTTCCCACGGCATTCACCAAAAACGCACGGATGGCCTTCATTTTACTGGGGGCGTGTTCACCAATCTTTCGCATGATCACTTAGATTATCATAAGGATTTCGCGGAATATCGGGATGTGAAAAAATCATTTTTCGACGGTCTGCCGAAAAACGCCTTTGCCTTGGTAAATGTAGATGATAAAAATGGTGTGGTAATGCTTCAGAATACGAAAGCGAAAAAGTACACCTACGCCCTTAAAACGTATGCCGATTATAAGGCCCAGATCCTGGAGAGCCAGTTTTCCGGGCAATTGTTGAAAATCAACAACCAAGAGATTTGGGTGAGGCTGATCGGTGGGTTTAATGCCTATAATTTATTGGCCATTTACGGCACGGCAGAACTTTTAGGCATGGATTCCCTGGAGATTCTGAAGATTATGAGTGTTTTGGAAAGTGTGGAAGGCAGATTCCAATATTTTATATCCAAGAACAAAATTACGGCTATTGTCGATTACGCCCATACCCCGGATGCCCTGAAAAATGTTCTTGAAACCATAAATAGCATTAGAACAGGCAATGAGGAATTGATTACAGTGGTGGGCTGCGGCGGAGATAGGGATGCTCAGAAACGCCCGGTTATAGCAAAGATTGCAGCTTCCCTGAGTACCAAGGCCATTTTTACCAGCGACAATCCGAGGACCGAAAAACCGGAAACCATTATTGGGCAGATGGAGGCAGGTGTACCTGCGGAATATTATAAACGCACCATTTCCATTACAAATCGCAAAGAGGCCATAAAGGCTGCCTGCCAAATGGCCAAAAAGAATGACATTATCCTGATTGCCGGAAAAGGACACGAAACATATCAAGAGATCAATGGAGAACGATTTGATTTTGACGATTACAAAATTGTAAATGAACTGTTAACCCTCCTAAACAAATAGAAAATGCTTTATTACCTCTTCGACTATTTGGATAAGGCCTACGATATACCGGGAACGGGATTGTTTGGGTTCATTACTTTTCGCGCCGCAATGGCAGTGATCCTTTCTTTGTTTATTACTACAGTTTATGGCAAAAAAATCATCAACTATCTGAGGAAAAAACAAATAGGAGAGACGGTCCGGGACTTGGGATTGGAGGGGCAAAATGAAAAGGCCGGCACCCCTACCATGGGGGGAATAATTATCATTCTCGCAACTTTAATCCCGGTGTTTCTTTTTGCCAAACTTGAAAATATCTATGTAATCCTGCTTATCGTTACCACCATTTGGATGGGAATCATTGGTTTTATTGACGATTACATTAAAAAATTCAAGAATGACAAAGAGGGATTGCCCGGGAAGTTTAAGGTCATAGGTCAAATTGGATTGGGATTGTTTGTGGGCGTTACCATGTATTTGCACCCCGACGTCGTGGTGCAGCGCACTGTTGATAACCCTGGGGTGGAAACGGAAATAATCGCACAAAAGGATGACTCGAGTTTTTATGTAAAGGATAAATCCCTGCTCACTACCATTCCTTTTGTAAAAGAAAATGAGTTCAATTATGCAGATCTCCTAAGTTGGATGGGAGGCAACTATACCAGTTACGTATGGATGATTTTTATTCCCATTGTCATCTTCATAATTACCGCGGTATCTAATGGGGCCAACCTTTCTGATGGCATCGATGGGTTGGCGGCGGGCACTTCGGCAATTATAGGAGTTACCCTCGCCTTGTTTGCTTGGGTTTCGGGCAACGTCATTTTTTCGGACTACCTGAACATAATGTACATCCCGAATACAGGGGAAATGACAATTTTTATTACCGCATTCGTAGGTGCGCTAATTGGGTTCCTGTGGTACAATGCCTATCCCGCCCAAGTTTTTATGGGCGATACCGGAAGTCTTACCATCGGCGGAATAATTGCTGTTATCGCTATTGCGGTGCGTAAGGAATTGTTGATACCCATTTTATGCGGCATCTTTTTGATGGAGAATCTTTCCGTAGTTATGCAGGTAAGTTGGTTTAAATATACCCGCAGGAAGTTTGGCGAAGGCCGGCGTATTTTCAGAATGGCGCCCCTGCACCATCACTATCAGATTAAGGGGTTTCACGAGAGCAAGATAGTGACCCGGTTTTGGATTGTTGGAATATTTTTGGCCATTATCACCATTGTTACCTTAAAGATAAGATAGAGAATTATCTCATTTTCAGGGATATAGGCAAATGCGAAACGTAAAGGAATACATATAAAATGGGGTCAAATCGTCTATCTAGAATCGCGATCCTCGGTGGGGGAGAAAGTGGAGTGGGCACGGCCATTTTGGCCAAACATAGACAGTTCGAGGTGTTTGTATCGGACTCAGGTAAAATAAAGGAAAAGTACAAGCAAGTTCTTATAAATAATGGAATTGAGTGGGAAGAGGGAGGCCATTCTGAAGAGAGGATCCTTTCGGCCGATCTTGTGATGAAAAGTCCGGGTATCCCCGAAAAGGCACCACTAATCAGAAAGTTGAGGGAAGCGAAGATAAAGGTAATTTCTGAAATTGAGTTCGCCTCAAAATTCACTTCGGCCACCATAATAGGAATAACCGGCAGCAACGGTAAAACCACCACAGCAAGTTTGATCTTCGATCTATTGAAAAAAGGTGGTTTCAATGTGGCTTTGGGCGGAAATATTGGAAAGAGCTTTGCGGAATTGGTGGCAGAGGAAAAGTATGAATATTTCGTGCTGGAGCTCAGTAGTTTCCAATTGGACGGGATTAAAAATTTTGCGCCGCACATTGCCGTCCTTACCAATTTAAGTCCGGACCATTTGGATCGGTATGATTATAAATATGAAAATTATATCGCATCGAAATTCAGGATAACAATGAATCAAACCGTTGGGGATTATTTCATATATGATGCAGACGATAAAGTGATTTTGGAATGGCTTTCAGAAAATCCCATAAATCCCCAATTGTTGCCCTTTTCTGCCAAGACGGAATTGGAGAAGGGCGCCTTTAAAAAGAATAACGAAATAGTGATAAACATAAATAATAAAAAATTTAGCATGCCAATATCAAAGTTAGCAATCCAAGGAGAGCACAATGTGAAAAACGCAATGGCGGCCACAACCGTCGCCAAAATAATAAATATCAGAAAACAGACTATTCGCCAAAGTCTCGAGGGGTTTCCGGGAGTTGAGCATAGGTTGGAGAGGGTGAAGAAAATAAACAATGTGTTGTATGTCAACGATTCCAAGGCTACCAATGTGAATGCAACCTTTTATGCCTTGGGAAGCATGGAAAATCCGACAATTTGGATAGTCGGCGGTGTGGATAAGGGCAACGATTACAGGGAGCTGCTGCAATTGGTGAATGAAAAAGTGAGGGCCATAATCTGTCTTGGAATTGATAACCAAAAAATCCTCGACACATTTGGAAATGTGGTCGATACGATTCTAGAGACAAAATCCATGGCTCAGGCGGTCCATTATGCATATAGACTTGCGGAAAAAAACAATACGGTGCTGCTTTCACCGGCCTGTGCCAGTTATGATCTATTTGAGAGTTATGAGGACCGGGGACGTCAGTTTAAGGATGCCGTTTGGAGCTTGTAATGATGCGGGATTTATAAAATTTTAGCTATAAAGTGAAAAACATTTTCCATTACATACAAGGAGATAAGGCAATCTGGGGAATTGTGGG
>CAYXDM010000064.1:0-11826 GCA_964463595.1 uncultured Aequorivita sp.
TGAAAAACATTTTCCATTACATACAAGGAGATAAGGCAATCTGGGGAATTGTGGGTCTATTGGCCGTGTTTTCCTTTATGCCCGTCTATAGTTCCAGCAGCAACCTGGCCTATTTATACGGCGATGGGAGAACATTGCCGTATTTGCTGAAGCATTTTGCACATCTTGTATTGGGATTTGGAATTTTGTATGGGATCCATAAAATCCCCTATAATTATTTTCGAGGTCTTTCCATTATGGCCTTGCCCTTGGTAGTAATTCTTTTGGGGCTAACCATGGCCGAAGGTACCACCATTGAGGGCGCCAATGCCAGCCGGTGGATCCGGATTCCTTTTGTGGGAATAACCTTCCAGACCTCCACCTTGGCGGGAGTGGTCCTAATGACTTACGTAGCACGGTATCTCTCCAGGATAAAGGACAGGGAGGTTCGTTTTAAGGAAACTATTTTGCCGCTTTGGTTACCGGTTTTTCTGGTGTTGGGATTGATCTTGCCCGCAAATTTTTCCACCGCCGCAATCTTCTTTGCTATGGTTGTAATGCTGGTATTCGTGGGGGGCTATCCTTTAAAATATTTGGGCATTATCCTAGGGGCCGGATTGATTTTCCTGGGTTTTTTCGTGTTGACTGCCAAAGCTTTCCCCGGTGTTTTTCCAAACCGGGTGGACACTTGGATGAGTCGGGTGGCAAACTTCACCGACAACCAGGAAACAGAAGCCGACTATCAAATTGAAAAAGCAAAGATTGCAATCGCCTCAGGGGGGATTACGGGATTGGGACCCGGAAAAAGTGTTCAGAAAAACTTTTTGCCACAATCTTCCTCCGATTTTATTTATGCGATAATCGTGGAGGAATTCGGACTGATAGGCGGCTTGTTTTTAATGCTTTTATACCTGTTTTTGTTGTTTAGGATTGTGGTGGTTGCCCATAAATCTACTTCTATCTTTGGCAAATTATTGGTCATAGGGGTTGGCCTGCCCATTGTTTTTCGCGCCATGATCAATATGGCGGTGGCCGTGGAGCTCTTTCCGGTTACAGGGCAGAATTTGCCGTTGATAAGCAGCGGAGGAACCTCGATATGGATGACCTGTTTTGCCCTAGGGATGATATTGAGCGTAAGCGCCAGACGGGAAGTGGCGCCAAAGGAAAAAGAGGACGAAAACCCACTGGATATTCTAAGTGAAGCGATATAATTTTTTTGATTCAGACAGGGTTTGTTATTTTGGAAGTGAAACGAAAGAAAATAAAAATTTGAAACCACGGTTTATCATATCAGGCGGTGGAACGGGAGGACATATCTACCCCGCCATAGCCATTGCGGACGAACTGAAATTGCAGTTCCCCAATGCCGAATTTTTATTTGTCGGTGCCGTGGACAGGATGGAAATGGAGAAAGTGCCGCAGGCCGGCTACCCCATCAAGGGACTATGGATCTCGGGGCTGCAACGCAGTTTGTCCATTCAAAACCTCGCGTTTCCCTTAAAACTGATATCCAGTCTGGCAAAATCAAATGCCATATTAAAAAACTTTAAACCGGATGTGGCAATAGGAACAGGAGGATATGCCAGCGCACCTTTATTGCGAATGGCATCCCTGAAAAAAATCCCTTGCCTGATCCAGGAACAAAATAGCCATGCTGGCATAACAAACAAATGGTTGGGCAAAACGGTCGATAAAATATGTGTTGCCTATAGTGGAATGGAAAGGTTTTTTCCTTCACCGAAAATTCGATTTACGGGAAATCCGGTACGAAGGGACCTATTGAATATTCCCTTAAAGAGGGATGAAGCAATGGATTTTTTCGGGCTGGACCAAGGCAAAAAAATCTTGCTTGTTCTCGGTGGAAGCTTGGGGGCGAAAAAAATCAATGAACTGATCGCAGAAAACTTGTTCTTTTTTAAAAAAATGGATATCCAAATAATCTGGCAATGTGGAAAATATTATGCCGAAACTTATACGAATAAAGCTGATGAAATGGTAAAGGTGCATTCCTTTTTGAATAGAATGGACCTGGCTTACGCCGCCGCGGATTTTATAATTTCGAGGGCTGGGGCACTGTCGGTCTCGGAATTGTGCTTGGTAGGGAAACCGGTGATTTTCATTCCCTCCCCCAATGTGGCCGAGGATCATCAAACAAAAAACGCAAGGGCAGTTTCCGAGGTTAGTGCGGCATTAATAATAGCTGAAAGGGAATTGGATTCCCGTTTTAAACGGAAGTTTTCAGATTTGGTCGCATCTAAAGAACGCCAACAGGTTCTTTCCAAAAATATACGGAATCTGGCAAAACCAAATGCTACCGCGGATATTGTGGAGGAAATCAAAAAATTGATGAAAACGGCATAGCTATTTATTTTGACCGTAAAGACCAGACAAAAAAACATTATTAGGTGATTGATCTGAAGAACATACAAACTTTCTATTTTGTCGGCATTGGCGGGATAGGGATGAGTGCGCTTGCCCGTTATTTGAATAAGTTGGGCAAAACTGTTTTTGGATATGACAGAACCTCCACCGAATTGACCGATGAATTAATTTCCGAAGGAATTCCCGTCGCTTTTAAGGATGCGGTTTCAGAAATCCCCTCGGGGATTGTGCCCGATCCTAGGACGTTGGTAGTTTATACCCCAGCGGTACCGCACCAGAGTGTCATTCTGGAATATTTTCGAAACGAAGGGTTTGCCCTTGTAAAGCGTGCGGAACTCTTGGGAACAATCTCAAAAAATTCACTTTGCCTTGCGGTTGCGGGAACCCATGGGAAAACAACCACCTCTGCCATCTTGGGCCATCTGATGGCAGAGTGCAACATGTCTGTCACGGTTTTTTTGGGTGGCATTGCGGAGAATTATAATTCAAATAGTATTTTTATGGGCAGTGGGATTACAGTGGTAGAGGCAGACGAATTTGATCGCTCCTTCCTGCATTTGAGGCCGGACATTGCTTGCGTGACCTCCACGGATGCCGATCATCTGGACATTTATGGAAATGCCAGGGAGGTAGAGAGTGCTTTCAGGGATTTTGGGCGAATGGTCCAGGACAAGGAAAGGATTCTTGTTAGAACCGGAATAGACTTGCCGGGAATGACCGTGGGAGTGGAGGAGCCTGCCGATTACCAAGCCCAAAATATCAGAATTAAAAACGGGGCTTATTGCTTTGACTTAAAAACCCCCACTCTTGAGCTCAGGGATTTAGTTTTTCACCTTCCCGGCAGACATAATCTTTCAAATGCTGTGATGGCGTTGGGCATGGCGATTTTGGCTGGTGCCTCGCCGGAATGCCTGCCAAGTGCGTTGGCTAGTTTTTCTGGGGTGAGAAGAAGATTTTCATATAAAATCCGAACGGAGGATCTCGTTTTGATTGATGATTACGCCCATCATCCCACGGAACTGGATGCATTGTTTCAGGCGGTGGACGAGATGTATCCCCATGACCGGAAACAAATCGTTTTTCAGCCCCATCTCTTTAGTAGGACCCGCGATTTTGCCCCTGCTTTTGCAAAGAGCCTTTCCCAGTTTGACGAGGTTGTGCTGCTGGATATCTATCCTGCCAGGGAGGAACCCATTGAGGGGGTAACTTCGCAATGGCTGATGGACCAGGTTGATGCTGAAAGCAAGCGGCTTGTATTCAAATCCGCACTTCCCGAGGTATTGCTGCAGTCAAAATGTAGGATCAAGATGCTGGTAGGGGCTGGCGATATTGGCGCAGAAGTAAATTCGATAACCCAAAAACTGAACCATGCAAGGAGGGCTTGAGATATTGAAATTCATCATTTTGCTCGGATTGTTGATCTTTCTCTTCAGCTTCAGCAAAAACAGGAATGACAAGAGGAATCTAACGGGGCTGGAAGTGGAATTCGTCGGCGAAAACACCCCTTTTATCACCCATAAAACAGTTAATAAATTGTTGATACAAAATGAAGAAGAGGTAACGGACATAGGGAAAGAAACAATAGTTTTGAAAGAGATGGAAGAAAGGTTGCGCGAAAATCCAATGATTCGACGGGCAGAGGTCTTTGTAACACTTGACGGAATCCTTGGCGCAAGGATTGAACAGCGCGACCCCGTCGGTAGAGTGTCACCCCAGACAAAAGGAGACGACTATTATTTGGATGCGGATGGAAAAAGAATGCCCCTTTCAGAGGTGTATTCTGCCAGGGTCCCAATTGTTACGGGTGTTTCGGAAGATGACTACAGCGAAATAGCATCACTGTTGCTGAAAATCCGTGAGGACGATTTTATGCGCCAGCATGTGATAGGGCTGAAGAAAACTGGCACCGGTGAAATTGAACTGGAACTGAGAAAATCAAATCTTAAGGTGCTTTTTGGGAAACCGACCCATATTGAAAAAAAGTTCCAAAATTTTAAAGCATTTTATAAAAAAACAAAACAGGACAGTACTCTTTTTGGGTATGAAAAGGCTAACCTGAAGTTTGAAAGTCAGGTAATAGCCACAAAAAAGATAGAGCATGGAAAATGATAATATTGCGGTAGGGCTGGATATTGGGACGACAAAAATTGTCGCTATGATTGGACGAAAGAACGATTATGGCAAGATGGAGGTTTTAGGAATCGGAAAGGCGAAAAGCCTGGGCGTACACCGGGGTGTTGTGAACAACATCACCCAGACCATTCAATCCATCCAGCAGGCGGTACAGGATGCGGAAACTGCGTCCGGAATGAAAATTAAGGAAGTGGTCGTAGGGATTGCCGGGCAGCATATCAGAAGCTTGCAACACAGTGATTATATCACCCGAACGGACGGAGAAGAGGTAATTAGGGAAGAGGATATAGAACGGCTTTGCAACCAGGTCCATAAGTTGGTAATGCTTCCGGGCGAAGAGATTTTGCACGTGTTGCCGCAGGATTTTAAGGTGGATGGTCAAGGCGAGATCAAGGAACCTATTGGGATGTATGGCGCAAGATTGGAAGCCAATTTTCACGTAGTGGTGGGCCAAGTGGCCTCCATCCGTAATGTGGGGCGGTGCATCAAGAGTGCCGGTCTCGACCTTTCCGCAATAACTTTGGAGCCGTTGGCCTCCGCCAAGGCCGTGCTGAGCCAGGAAGAAAAGGAAGCGGGAGTCGCCTTGATCGATATAGGGGGAGGCACTACCGATTTGGCCATCTTTAAGGATGGGATAATTCGGCACACAGCGGTAATTCCTTTTGGTGGAAATGTGATTACTGAGGACATTAAGGAAGGTTGCTCCATCATCGAAAAGCAGGCGGAGTTGCTGAAAATCAAATTTGGCTCCGCCTGGCCTGGAGAAAACAAGGACAACGAAATTGTTTCCATTCCAGGTTTACGCGGAAGGGAACCGAAGGAGATAAGTTTAAAGAACCTCTCAAAGATTATCCATGCCCGTGTTATCGAGATCATAGAACAGGCTTATATGGAGATAAAAAATTACGGCCACGAAGAGCAAAAAAAGAAGCTGATAGCCGGCATAGTACTTACCGGTGGTGGAGCCCAACTGCAGCATATCAAGCAACTAGTGGAATATATTACCGGAATGGATACCCGTATCGGCTATCCAAACGAACACCTTGCCGGAGACAGTACCGAGGAAACCACAAGCCCTATGTATGCCACAGCGGTTGGCCTTGTGCTTAACAGTCTGGAAAGCAAAGGCAAATCCTCGCTGATGAAGCGTTTCCCTTCTGTGGATAAGGATGGTGAGCACGAAGAGGAATCGCCGGAGGAATTGGATGAGCGAGGGGAAGAACAGGAGAAAAGTGGGGAAGAAGTACCGAAAACCCGAAAGAGATGGTTTGAAGTATGGGCCGAGAAATTCAAGGAGTTCCTTGACAATGCTGAATAGAGCACCGTAAGCAAGAGCAGTACGATATAACGAAATAGGAATAAAAAAATATAATAGATATGAGCAGCACAACAGAATTCGACAATATTTCATTCGACCTGCCCAAGAACCAATCACATGTCATTAAAGTGATTGGCGTAGGGGGCGGTGGAAGCAACGCGATAAACCATATGTTCAAACAGGGAATAAAGGGCGTAGATTTCGTAATCTGCAATACCGATTCCCAAGCATTGGAAAACAGCCCAGTTCCCGTAAAAATACAATTGGGGGTATCCTTGACGGAAGGGATGGGAGCAGGTGCCAATCCAAAAGTAGGCGAGCAATCGGCAATGGAGAGCATAGAGGAAATCCGGACGATGCTTACCACCAATACAAAAATGATATTTATTACCGCAGGTATGGGGGGCGGAACGGGGACAGGTGCGGCACCGATAATCGCCAAGATGGCCAAGGATATGGATATCCTTACTGTTGGAATAGTTACCATTCCCTTCCAATTTGAAGGAAAGACCCGAAATGAGCAGGCCCTTTTGGGGGTTGAAAAGCTCCGTCAGAATGTAGATTCCTTGATAATTATCAACAACAATAAACTTCGTGATGTTTATGGGAATTTGGGCTTTAAGGCCGGATTCTCAAAAGCGGATGAAGTTTTGGCCACAGCTGCCAGAGGTATAGCCGAAGTTATCACACATCACTACACCCAGAACATTGACCTTCGTGATGCGAAAACCGTATTGTCCAACAGCGGTACGGCCATCATGGGGAGCTCCACCGCCTCTGGGGGCAACAGGGCCAAGGAAGCCATTACCAAAGCCCTCGACTCCCCCTTGTTGAATGACAATAAAATTAAAGGAGCCAAAAATGTACTGTTGCTCATTGTTTCGGGCTCTGACGAAATTACCATAGACGAGATTGGCGAAATCAGCGACCATATCCAGGACGAGGCAGGCCATAGTGCCAATATAATAATGGGCGTGGGTGAAGATGAGAGCCTGGAAGGTTCCATTTCAATCACGGTGATAGCTACGGGTTTTGATGTAGAGCAGCAGGCCGAAATCGTAAATACCGAGTCAAAAAAAATAATCCATACCCTTGAGGATGATCAAAGGGCTGAACAGACACTTACCCCGAAATCTACGGGCGGTCCGGTCCACATTCCAAGAAGAACCCTTGATGCCCAACCCAAGGTCCAGGCACCCATAATTAGACATACTCTTTTTGACGATATCGAGATTGAAAAACCGCTGCCGTTTGAGGGTTATATCGAAACTTCCGAATTATTGCGCAATCTGGATGTTTCCTACAAAGAAGTGGAGGCCCGGAAAATGGAGGAGTTTGATCAGGTCCAGATCAATAGGATGAACGTGAATGAATTCGTAATTCTCGATGCCCCAAAAAAGTCAGAGGAACCGATTTTGGAAGACAGCAACTCTTTTGATGAAAAGGAGGAACAGACGCTAATGTTCGATATGCCCCTGAACCGGGCGGCAGAAGAGAGCGTTGTTAATAATGAAAATATCTCTATGGAGGTAGGGGAAGTCAAGGTGAATAACAAAGCGGAAACCAATCCCAAAACCCAAGGTACCGATGAGGGGATAAAGAGATACAGTTTGTCGGATTATCAGGAAATTGAGGATTTGATGAATGCAGCCCACCCTACGTCCAGGACGCAAAAACGGGACAACGAGGAAATTGTGTTTGAAAGAAGGACCATTTCCATACCTGAACCTGAAACCCAAACTAAAGAAGAAGATCCCATGAACACCCCTATCTCCCAGTTGTTGAAGGATAGGGCAGAGGACAGGAAACGAAAGATGAAGGAATTCAATTATAAGTTCAAAAATAGTCCCTCGCGCATTGATGAAATAGAAAAGCAACCCGCCTACAAACGGATGGGGATCGATCTAAATGAGCCGAAAACCGATGCAAATATTTCCAGGACTTCCATAAATACCGGTGAGGACGGTCTTGAGTTTAGAACGAACAACTCCTTCTTACACGATAATGTAGATTAATGGCTGATTCTATATGTAAAGCTAGGCCCGTACATACATAGGTTTGTGCGGGCCTTTATCGTGTATTTGGCAATGGCCTAAGGGTAGGAAGCCCGCCAAGGGCGTTTGCGCGATCCACAGCCATTAGCTTAATTCAAGGGTTGCCATTTAGAAGCGGAATCGGCTAAATATGCCATGGGCGAAATGTTTTAGTCCCCTGTTGATATTTAAAAATCAAATCCGAGGGAAAGGATAAAGTTGCTGTAAACCGAATTTGTCGTAGCTTTATCGGTAAATCCGACGGAGTACATTTGTATTTCCCCATCTTGTTCCGATCTTGAATAGGCCAGATCCAGATTCCAGGTTCCAAAATTATACCCGGTCCCAAAAGAGAATCCCATTAAATCACCCAGGGTTTTATTGTTCCTATAAGGACTTTCCTCAAAATGAAAGCCCCCTCTAAAACTGAACTGGTTGAGGCGATATTCTGCACCTGCCCTCAAGGTTGATGCTCCTTTTAATTCGTTTCCTATAGTCTGGTTCAGTTCGGAAAAGTAGGAATCGCTTTTAGGTTTAAACTTCATATTTGAATGATCCCTATAGGAATAGTCCACGCTTAATAGTCCGTTTTGGCCAAAGACATAGGCTGCACCCACTCCAATTTTGCCTGGAGTCCTTAAATTGTAATCCTCGTAAACGTTAATGACCCGGGGATCCACAATGGCAGTTAAGTCTCTATCATTGACCGACCTTTGGCTTTTTAGGTACTGTGATGTCGCCTCCGAAATTCGAAACCAGGTGGGGGTGTCCCAGTTCAGACCCAATCTGACATTGTTCGCAACTTTCACAATTGCCCCAAATTGGGCCGAAAATCCAGCCCCACTTACCGCCAGATTGTTTTCAAAACCTATGGCGGTAATCAAGGATCCCGGATTATTGTTGGTTTCGAAAAAATATGTGCTACTGTCGTACTCAAGTGCATGGGTATTCAAATTTACCCCAAAATAATAGTCGTTTTGCACTTGGGTGCCAAGGTTAATGGTAAATTTGCTGTTGTAGCCTGCGGAGCGGTATAGGTATTCCTGATCGAAACTATTTCCTACAATATTTGGGATATATGCGGTATTCAGAGGATTGTCAGGGTCCAAAGGGTCAAACAGATATGCCTGATATCCCAAAAATGCATTTTGTGCGGAAGATCCCATTGAGCTTCCCAAATAGCCGTATAGATCCGAAATCGATTCTCCCGTTTGTAATCGTAGAAGATTCAAGGGAATGCCTTGTGCGTGTGCAAGAAAAAAGTCTGCGATTGTATTGTTTCCCCGGCCAGCTATAAGCAATTCATTGTCAAAGCTGCGCGCCATGTCGTAATTGATGCCAAGTGTGAATTTTTGGAAATTCGATTCTTCATCAGGGTTGTCAAAAACAAAAACCCCTGCAGCCTGGTTTATGTTCACATCATTAAAAATGCTCCTTTCGGAATTATTGAAATAAGAGGAGGTATTCTTCGTGTCCAGGAAGGAGGCTGAAATAGAAATATTGGAACGCAGGAAAACGGCACTTCCGGCAGGATTGTTTCGCATGGCAGAAAAGTCACCGCCCAGTGCCCCCATAGCTCCACTTAGTGCTGTAAATCTGGCCGTACCGATATTTTGGTCCGAACTATATCTCAATCCATCTGTAATTTGTTGTGCATGCGAAACGCAGACGGAAAGAACGGATATTAGAATTAGGTAAGTTGTTTTCATGTGTCTTGGAATTTTTAACCATTGAAAATTTAAATGCCACAACATTTTTGGAGGTTCAAATAATGGTGTGGCACATAGAGATCAATTACGGGATGGATTGTTGTTAATTTCTTCCTCGTCCACCGCTGCTTCTGGTCCCACCCGAATTCCTATTGCTTCCACCGGAGCTTTGGATAGAACTTGGGCTGGAACGATTACTTCTCGCTGGAGGGGAATAGGTTCTTGTATTGTTCGAACTTCTGTTTATTTCACTTCGGGTCCTACTGTTGGGGATGGTAGTGTTTCTGGTATTTCGATTGGTATTGCTCCTCACTGCGGGCGGAGTGGAAGAACGCGAATTTCTTATAGTGGTATTGGTATTGCTCCGGACATTCCGACCAGAATTTGAACGTACATCAATATTATTACGGTTTATTCGACGGGTATTTTCAGATCGGCTATAAGAGTTTCTTGAAGTGGCGTTATTGGTCCTTCCCCTTGCCTCCGTTCTCCTATAATCCGAATTACTTCTTCCACGGTTATACGAGCTGTGTGTGTAAGGGGTATTATGGTAGTAATAAGGATAGTAGCCGCCATAGCCGTAGTACGAGGGATAAAAATACCCTCCATAGTAGGGGTAATTCCAGCCCCAGCCAAAACTCATGGCCCAATAGGGGCTGTAATAATTGTAATAGGGGTACCCCCAGTACCAGCTATAATAAGGGCGGTGCCAAAAACCATATCCATAGCCATATCCAAAACCACCAGTGTTGTAGATATTTACTGATAAACTTTCGGAATTGCTCCCCCAACCGCCATATCCATCGGTATAATTTTCCTCAATGATAATATTTCCATCCTCATCCAGGCGTTCAGAGGTAGTGTAGGACTCAATATCAGTAAAAATAATATCCTCCTCCTGTTCAGAAAGTTCTTCATAGGCAGTAGTTTTGGTCTCAAAATATTGTTTGTAATAATTGGATCTTGCATATTGGTCGTTTGTCTCGGGGTCGGTTTCCTGCGTATTTCTTTCCCCAGAAGCATAGATGCCATCATTCTGGTTATACACCTGATTTTGGGTGCCGCAGGATACCATAAAAATTGCGGATACTCCAATCATCAGGGCTAGAGTGAAGGGTTTTATGTCGATTTTTCGGGTGCACATATCTGTGGGTTTAATGATTGTTTGACTTCATAAAAATAACTAGTTTTGCGGACAATAACTAATGGTTTAACAAGGTTGCAACTTTTGTGCCAAATCCCAAACTATGGCGAAGAATTTAACAACCCGGGAGGAAGACTACTCCAAATGGTATAATGAACTGGTAATCAAGGCCGATCTTGCTGAAAATTCCGGAGTGAGGGGTTCTATGGTAATTAAACCTTATGGATATGCGATATGGGAAAGAATGCAGGCCGAGCTGGACCGGATGTTCAAGGAAACAGGGCATCAAAATGCATATTTCCCCTTGTTTATACCAAAATCCTACTTCAGTAAGGAAGCGAGCCACGTAGATGGATTTGCAAAGGAATGTGCTGTCGTTACCCACTATCGGCTGAAAAATGCTGAGGATGGAAGTGGCATTATAGTGGATCCCGAGGCCAAATTGGAAGAGGAATTGATCGTAAGGCCAACCTCCGAGACCATTATTTGGGATACCTACAGAAAATGGATACAGTCCTATCGCGATTTGCCATTGTTGATAAACCAATGGGCCAATGTGGTCCGTTGGGAAATGCGCACCCGATTGTTCCTGCGCACCTCAGAGTTTTTATGGCAGGAAGGGCATACCGCCCACGCCACAAAGGAAGAGGCGATTGCTGAAGCGGAACAGATGATGAACGTTTATGCAGATTTTGCACAAAATTACATGGCCATTCCGGTGGTGAAGGGAACGAAAACCGAAAGCGAACGTTTTGCCGGTGCCCTGGAAACATATTGTATTGAAGCGTTGATGCAGGACGGAAAAGCACTACAGGCCGGAACCTCCCACTTTCTGGGGCAGAATTTCGCAAAAGCTTTCGATGTCAAGTTTGCCGCAAAAGATGGTGCTTTGGAGTATGTCTGGGCCACTTCCTGGGGAGTTTCCACAAGATTGGTGGGGGCTTTGATAATGACACATAGCGATGATAATGGATTGGTCCTGCCTCCAAACCTGGCGCCAGACCAAGTTGTGATAGTCCCTATTTACAGAAGTGAAGATGAACTGGAGGCCGTTAGCAATGTCGCTGTTGATTTAATGAGGAAATTGCGTTCTAAGGGAGTCAGGGTCAAGTTTGACAATAGAGACAC
>CAYXDM010000065.1:0-11770 GCA_964463595.1 uncultured Aequorivita sp.
AATTTAGAAGGCAGGTTAACTATGGGGGAATCGCCAACCATGGCTGAACAGTGGTTTCCTAGCTGTTATTGCTCATTTGGTAAAAATATATAACGGACGAGTAAATCCTTTCCATAAGTTTTTTACGAATTTTATATCTTTCCTATCTATTATCAAAAGCATTGTTGTTCGATAAAAAACACATAGATGTCTCGCCCTGTTCGAGATGACTTTCAGTTAGTTATATTTCTGGAAGGTGCTTGGATTGCGACTTAGCCGACAACCAAACCAACTCTAAGGCATTGTCATTCAGAGCAAAGAGAAGAATATGGATAGTTTTCCCGAACAACAATATCCAAAAGTAATTTTTGCCCGTGGCCGGCCCTTTCAACTTATTTAAAAACCCATTGCTTTTCGCGATAATTTCTATCGTGCTCTATCTCGGTTTCGCCTGTGGATTGGACCGGACCGAATTTCTCAAACTCATGTTTTTGCTTACGGCTCAATTTTGCCTGGCTTATCTATTTATTGAAAAGTGGAGACGAAAATTTGGGATTATGATGGGGATCGGGATTGTTTTTAGGCTCATTTTCCTATTTGCCATCCCAAATCTATCACAGGATTTCTATAGATTTATTTGGGACGGTCATCTCATGGCCCAAGGAGTCAACCCTTATATGTTTACTCCAAAAATGTTCTTTAACGACCTATCCATTTCCACTGACATTATCATTCCCAAGGCAAATCAATTGTATCGGGGTATGGGCGAATTAAGTGCAGGTAATTTCAGCAATTATCCTCCAATTAATCAATTCCTTTTTGCCATTGCCACATTGATCGGGGGAAACAGTATTTTGGGTCCGGTCATAGCATTTAGAATAATTATAATTCTTGCCGACATTGGAATTCTTTACTACGGTCGGAAAATATTGAGAAAATTGGGACTTTCATCGCGACATATTTTCTGGTACTTTTTAAATCCCTTTATAATCATTGAACTTACGGGCAACCTCCATTTTGAAGGGGTAATGTTGTTTTTTTTGGTCTGGGGCATTTATTTCCTTTTAAACAATAAATGGAATTTATCTGCAATTTTAATAGGGATATCGATTTCAATAAAGTTAATCCCATTGTTGTTCCTGCCTTTCTTCTGCAAATACTTCGTCCATAAAGATAAAATTCCACTGGTGTTTGAATCCCTGGAGATCTCAATCAAAAAACTTGTTGAATTTTACGTGATTGTGGGCCTGACCGTACTGTTAACCTTTCTCCCATTTCTCTCCCTTGGGTCTCTGGGAAATTTCCTTTCCTCCATCGCGCTATGGTTTGGGGATTTTGAGTTCAATGCGAGCGTTTATTATATAATCCGTTGGGTAGGCTTTCAGATATGGGGATGGAATATTATTGGGATTGTCAGTAAAATCCTTCCCCTTATATCCTTCCTGGGCGTGCTGTGGATCGCATTTTCCAGACCGTGTAAAAAACGTGAACAACTATTTATTTTTATGCTTTTCGCAGTTTCACTTTATTTTTTGCTTTCTACTACTGTGCATCCGTGGTATGTTGCTACTCCTCTTTTACTTTCTGTATTTACGAATTATAAATTTCCCATTTTATGGAGCTTTACCGTCATGCTGAGTTATGCCGCTTATGGAAAAGACGGTGTGGATGAAAATCTCTGGTTGGTGGCGATGGAATATATCGTGGTGATTGGGATGGCGGCCTGGGAAATTTATACCTCTCCGACAGGAACTTCGCGATCTGCCATGTTAAAACATCTGCGCTCCTGAAGTTTTATATTTTATAACTCCCCTTCATAACTCTCATCCTCTTCACCAGTGTAATCGGCATAGAGAAAATCATTATAAGGGAAACGGGCAGTATGTATTTCCCGGACTTTTTCGTAAACCATTTTTCGAAATTCCTCGAAGTTTTCCTTATTAAGGGCAGAAATGAAAATGGCATCGCCGTTCAGCCTTGCCATCCAGGTTCTTTTCCATTCTTCCAGGGAAAAATGGGCAGCGGTTTTTTCGGTTATCAAATCGTCTGTTTCAATTTCCTCCGGCTGGTAGGCGTCAATTTTATTGAAGACCAACACGGTAGGTTTGTCTGCGCTGCCTATTTCCTCGAGTACGGAATGTACCGATTCTATATGATGTTCAAAAGAGGGATGTGAAATATCCACCACATGCAGCAGCAAATCCGATTCCCGGACCTCATCAAGGGTGCTTTTGAATGATTCCACCAACTGGGTGGGCAACTTTCTGATAAAGCCAACGGTATCGGTCAAAAGAAAGGGAAGGTTCCCGATCACCACTTTTCTTACCGTAGTATCCAAGGTGGCAAAAAGTTTATTCTCGGCAAAAACCTCACTTTTGCTCAATGCGTTCATCAGGGTAGATTTTCCCACGTTCGTATAGCCCACCAGGGCCACTCGAACCAGGGACCCGCGATTTCCGCGCTGGACGTCCATTTGGCGGTCTATTTTTTTCAGCTTATCCTTGAGCAGGGTAATTCGGTCCCTGACAATCCTTCTATCGGTTTCGATCTCTCTTTCTCCGGGCCCGCGCATCCCGATACCCCCACGTTGCCGTTCCAAGTGTGTCCACATGCCGGCAAGTCGGGGCAGTAGGTATTCGTATTGTGCCAACTCCACCTGTGTTCTCGCATAACTGGTCTGCGCACGTTGGGCAAAAATATCGAGAATCAAATTGGTCCTGTCAATTATTTTACATTGAAGGATGCGTTCAATATTTTTTTGTTGTGCCGGGGAAAGTTCATCGTCAAAAATGGCGACACCTATATCATTGTCCTCCACAAATTGTTTTACCTCTTCCAGTTTTCCGGTGCCTATAAAAGTTTTAGGGTTTGGAACGTCCAATTTTTGGGTAAATCTTTTTAGGACTTCCCCACCCGCTGTGTAGGCCAGGAATTCCAGTTCATCTAAATATTCCTCGCTCAATTCCTCATCCTGAAATTGGGTAATAAGCCCAATAAGAATAGTTTTTTCGTATGAGATGTCAGTTTGGTCAATCATAGGGTAGTGTATTGCGCAAATGTACAAAACACTGTGAAAGACCTTTAGGTCTTTGCAAGGTATTAACTTTTTTGAGAAGGAAAGGCATAAAAATCCCGCCCAAGTGGCGTATTTAAAGAGCTTGCAAAATTTGACCCTTCCCCTCTCTTTCCTGTCTGGACGAACCCCTGTATAACAATTGATAACTACAGCGAAAAAATAATTTAATAAAGTTCCCCCGGAAATAGTAGGATGGATAGCGAGAAATTTATTATATTCGGCTGTTAAAATTTTTAACTTTCACATGATAATATTTCAATCAAAAGCTTTATGAAGAAAAAATTACTTTTCTGTTTACAAAGTTGCCCTAATCTTTTTAAGGTCAACTCTATGCGAAACACTTTCTTGCTTTTCAGCATTTTTGCGATATCCCTTTCGGGCTTTGCCCAAGGACCTGGACATCCAAATGTTGATGCAGGAGATGATGTAGTGTTGGTGTGCAACGAAACCTGTACTGATCTTACCGCTACTTATTTGCAAACCGGCTTAACCGATACATACTCTGTATCGTCTATTCCTTATGCTCCCCCTTTCCCATTTTTAGGAGGAACCCCGGTGGCTGTGAATATTGATGACAGATGGTCCAATGCGATTACTCTCCCCTTTGAGTTCTGTTTTTATGATCAGACGTATACCCAAATGGTTATTGGATCAAATGGGGTAGTGTCATTCGATTTGGCGCAGAACCCACCGAACACTCGGTGTGAATGGGATTTTGATCAACCCATTCCGAGCCCTGAGCTCTTCCATGCCACTATTTTTGGCCCCTATATGGATATTCATCCTGCTACAGGGGATGAAGGAAAAATAAACTGGACCGTTTTTGGGATTGAACCCAACCGTACTATGGTTGTGAATTTTGCGGGGATAAAATATTTTTCCTGTAATAGCATGACTCTCACCTCCCAGATAGTTATGTATGAGACGACAAATGTAATTGAAATATATATCCAGGATAGGCCTTCTGGTTGTTCTTGGAACGATGGCAATGCTGTAATTGGAATTCAGAACCAAGATGGTACTATAGGGGAAACTGCTCCTGGTAGAAATACGGGGGATTGGTCCGCAACAAATGAAGCTTGGCGTTACACTCCCAATGGAAATTCGAACATAACTTTCTCATGGTTGGATGCCGATGGCAATGAGATAGGAACGGATACTACCATAACCGTGTGTCCTACTGATGATATAACAGTTTATACTGCACAAGCCATTTACACCAATTGTAACGGCGATGAGGTAATAGTTACGGACGATGTGCAGGTTACGAGGAGCGGTGATTTTGATATTACGCTTGATTTGGGCCCGGATTTAGGTATTTGTGATGAACCGTCGTATGAAATTGTTCCGGAAATTACTGGAGATACTACGGGAGCCACATATTTATGGAGTCCTGGTGGTGAAACTACTCCTACAATTACAGTTACCACTTCGGGCATATACACTCTTGAAATTACAAAGGCCGACTGTACCGTTACCGATAGTGTTGAAATCACCTTCGGCGAAGCCATTGATTTTACTAACAATTTACCGACAGAAGTAGGTCTATGTGGTCAGGATCCCTTCCCATTACTCGACGCAACCCCGACCAACCCGGGAATTGATTTGACCTTAGTAACATACGAGTGGACAGATCCAATTGGAAACATGGTTTCTACCAACCCTACCTACACTCCAACTATGGAGGGAATTTACACAGTAAAGGTTACATACACCACTTGTTCCGAAGAGATCTACGCCATTGATATAATAGTGACGGACCAACCCATTGTAGATTTGGGACCCGATGAAACAGTGTGCGGAGGAGAGTCCTTTGAAATTATTCCTATTATTACGGGAGGTACGGAAGGACTCACTTATCTATGGAGTACGGGAGAAACTACCCCAACAATTACGGTGGACGTTTCAGGAGTTTATTCGTTGGAAGTCTCCATAGGGAGTTGTAGCAGCACAGACAGTATTGAAATCACCTTTGGCGACCCAATTTCCGTTGATCTTGGAAGCGATTTTGAAAGTTGTTTTGATGAAAACACCATCCTTACGGCCCAAGTTTCAGATCCTCAAAATATGACCTTCGAATGGTTTATGAACGGCACTATTATTCCAGGGGAAAATGATCAGACCTTGGTAATTTTTGAAACTGGAGAATATTCAGTTGTGGTAACAGATGCAAATGGATGCACAGGCGAGGATTCTGTAGTAGTTACAGGACGGGGGGATCTTGAGGTAAGCCTCGACGCCGATTTCCAGACCTGTCCAAACCAGACCCATATTCTTACCGCAACCACTTCGGAAGAGAACGTAACCTTCCAATGGTATTTAAACGGAACCGAAATAGACGGAGCAATCGGCAGCACCTTGGAAATTTCGCTGGAAGCTGGACTCATGGGGGCGCAGACCTACTCGGTTGTAATTAACTCTGGCGGATGTACTGGAGAAGATTCTGTGGATGTTACCTTATATCCAATCGGAAATTGCATCATCTCCCAGGGTATCTCACCCAATGGCGACGGTTTTAATGACTTTTTGGACCTTACGTTCCTAAACGATAGAACCGGAATCAAAAAACTCCAGCTCTTTAATAGATATGGCACCCAGGTTTTTGAGCAGGTGAACTATACCAACCAATGGAAAGGTCAGACCAATGACGGGAAGGAATTGCCAACGGGAACGTATTTCTATGTAATTGACCTTGCAGGGAACGACGCGGTCTATGGCCAACAAGCCACAGGATGGATTTATCTAAACCAAAAGGCTAACTAAACAGCATGAGATACTTTTTAACTCACAAAAAGATAAAAATGAAAAAAAACATATATATCCTAATAGTATTGATGACGGCCCTGCTCTTTCAGGAAACCCAAGCCCAACAGGATCCACAATACACACAGTACATGTATAATATGAATGTGGTGAACCCTGCCTATGCAGGATCTAAGGAAAGCCTTTCCTTTACGGCACTTTACCGAAACCAATGGTCCGGTATGGACGATAGCCCAACTACCATAACCTTTTCGGCACATTCGCCCATTTCCGACAAAATTGGATTGGGACTATCCGCCATCAAGGATGAACTCGGCCCCGTAAAGGAGACAAACGTTTTTGTAGACTTCTCCTATACCCTGCAAATGTCGAGTACCATTAAATTGGCCTTGGGTCTGAAGGCTGGCGCCACCTTTCACGATGTGGGTCTATCCAGTCTGGATCTCCAGGATCCCAACGATCCATTTTTTGCAGAGGACATCAACAACACCTATCCCAATATTGGGGCAGGAGCTTTTCTTTACGGAGATAAGTTTTATGTGGGGGTGTCTGTTCCCAATATGTTGAAATCCGTTCACCTGGATCCGAATGGCGTTAAGTTCGGTTCCGAAACGAATCACTATTTTGGAACTGCCGGATATGTTTTTGATGTTACGGAAAACTTCAAGCTAAAGCCATCGGTTATGGTGAAATCTGCCTTCGATGCGCCCGTTTCATTTGATGGAAACCTCAATGCACTGTTTTACGACAGGTTTGAACTTGGTGCATCCTATAGATTGGATGACTCCTTTAGTGGGCTGGTCGGATTTCAGGTAACTGAGAATATCCGGATTGGCTATGCGTACGACCATATAATGACGGATATCAAAACAATAGCGCCAGCCTCACACGAAGTAGTCCTTACTTTTGATGTGTTCGTGAAGCCACGAATCCTTCGTTCACCAAGATTCTTCTAATAACCTAATTAATTTCATTTAAGATGAAAAAAATATATACTATACTTCTTATTCTCGCGGTAGGCACCACAATGGTTACCGCGCAAAATAGCCAAACGAAAAAAGCGGATCGCCATTATGACCGACTTCAATATACCGATGCGGCAGAGGCCTATCAAAAACTGCTGAAGAAAGGTGAAACCAGCGACTATGTTTATGAACGTCTGGCAAACAGCTATTACTACCTCAATGACACTAAGCAGGCTGAGACTTATTACAAACGTATTATTAAGGGAAAAAATGTAGATCCTGAAACCGTGTACAATTATGCACAGGTCCTTAAGGCAAATGGCAAATTTGGTGAATACAATACCTATATGAAGCAATTTGCCCAAATGAAACCTTCAGATTCCAGGGCCATAGCTTTTATGAAAAATCCGGATTACCTTCCAAAAATCATAGACGAGAACGCCCAGAAATTTACTGCTACCAACCTTGACGCCTTGAACTCGGAGTATTCCGATTTTGGCGGAACTGTGTTGGGCAACGAGTTTTATTTCGCCTCTTCAAGGAATACGAACCGCAAAAAATACGGATGGAATGAGGAACCGTTTTTGGATATTTATAAAGCTTCCATTATAGGTGGGGTTGAAAAAGACGCAGACCTTGTAAAAGGAGATGTGAATACCAAATATCACGAAAGTAGCATTGCCTTCTCCCCAGATGGAAAACGCATGTATTTTGATAGAAATGACTTCCATAATGGTAAATATAAAAAAGATGAAGAGGGTATTAATCAATTGAGTATCTATTATGCCGAAAACATAAACGGCAGATGGACCAATATTCAGGCTGTTCCCTTTAATGATCCCGAATTTTCAAATAGCCACCCTGCACTGAGCCCCGATGGCAACACCTTGTATTTCTCAAGCAATCGTCCGGGAGGAATTGGGAAAGCAGACATCTATAAAGTATCCATTTCTGCCAATGGCACTTTCGGTACGCCTGAAAATTTGGGAACACCTATAAACACGGAAGGAAATGAAGGCTTTCCTTATGTGGATTCAAACGGCACGATCTATTTTAGCAGCGATGGCCACTTGGGTATGGGAGGACTTGATGTTTTTACTGCCGATGCGAGTGGTTCAGGTTTTGGCGAAGTCAAAAACATGGGACCGGGAGTAAACACCAGTTCCGATGATTTTGCATTTTCCTACAACCCCAGCAAGGAAGAAGGTTATGTATCCTCCAACAGAGCAGGGGGAAAGGGTAGTGATGATATCTATAAAATCAAAAGGATTGAATCTTGCGAGGTTAACCTCATTGTTCACGTTGTTGATGCCAATACGAACCAGCCTATTTCCGGTGCTCGTTTGGACCTGTATGACAATGCCGAGAACAAGTTGAATACCAAAAACACTTCCTCCCAGGGCAATGAGCGTTTTGCTGCGGCCTGCGATCAGGGACATGTGGTACAAGCCTTTAAGGAGGGGTACGAAAGCAACGCTACTACCGTGGCTTCTTCAAAGAAAGGAGAGCAAAAAATCCGTATTGCACTTCGCCCTGTTGAGGAATTGATCGTGGACGAAAAAGTACAGCTGAACCCGATATTATTTGATTTTGATAAACATAACATTAAACCCCAAGCTGCGTTCGAATTGGATAAACTTGTGGACTTGATGAAAAAATATCCCGAAATGGTCATTAAGGTTGAAGCACATACGGACAGCCGTGGGAACGATGCCTATAATATGACCTTGTCTGACAGACGAGCACAAAGCACGGTCCAATATGTGATCTCAAAAGGAATAGATGCAGAGAGGATCAGTGGTGAAGGCTTGGGAGAAAGCAGGCCCGCCGTAAAATGTGGTGATAACTGTACCGAAGAACAGCATCAACAAAATCGGAGATCTGATTTTATCATAGTAAAAAGATAGGTAGTTTCTCACAACTACTGATCAACCGGAAAAGCCCTCGCGACTTCAATGTTGCGGGGCTTTTTTGTTATCTGCTCGGGAAGCTGTAATTTCTGGAATCCATAATTGACCCTGATAAAATCGATACCAATCCAAGTCTTTAAATCTTATATCAACTAAGGAAGCATCTATTTATCCCTTGGACTTTCGTCCTTAAAGAGTATTTGGTACAGCAGGTAAAGTCCAATGATGGCCGCAAGGATAAACAAAAGGAATGCAAAAAGAGGATACCCCCCAATGGTCCAAGTACTGGGAATACGGACCAACATAGCGGCTCCCACAATCAGGGCGGCAATTATCAGCCCTGCGGTAATACGGTTGGCAACTTTTTGGAAAGCGTCCGTAAAGCGTTGTTCATCTATGGCATCGACCCTGAATTTAATCCGGTTTTCCGAAAGATTTTCCGTGAATTTATTTAATCGGAACGGAAGATTTTCCGTTAGCTCCTTCATTTCCAAAAACAACTCCATCAAGTTTCCGGGCTTTAGATTCTTCTTGATTCTCTGTTGCAAAAGTTCCTGGACATAATCCTTTACCGTGCTGTGCAGATCGTATTCTGGTGTGAGAAAAGCCACCGCCTGATCCAGATTGAGCAGGATTTTGCCCATGATATTCAATTCTACCGGAATATGGATTCCTTCCTTGGCGGCCATTTGGTTCACTTGGATTAGCAAGCGTCCGGTTTTTAAATCCTTGGCGGTGGAATCTTCGTTCTCCTGTACTTTCCGCAGAACGTTTTTTCTGAAAACATGGAGGGTCCTGTTATCTTCATCGTATTCACTTATTTCGAGAAGAATATCGGCCACGCGCTCCCCATCATAGTTGCTGAGGGCGATCATGAGCTTTAGGATCGTTTCGCGCATAGCATCGCTGAATTTTGCAACCATGCCCAAATCCATTAACGCAATCTTGTTATCCAGCGTTAAGTACACATTTCCTGGGTGTGGATCGGCATGCGCAAAACCGTCGACGATTATCTGTTTTAAGTATCCTTTCACCAAATCGTCTACCAAAGGTTGCATCGAAACTTCCAAACGTTTGAAAGGGGAAACTTTCGTGATTTTTGCTCCTACAACAAATTCCATCGTCAACACCCTGGAAGAGCAATAGTCCAAGATAGGGGCCGGAATGAAAAGATGGTCAAACTCCTTGAGGTTGTTTTTCAGCATGGAAAGATTTTGCGCCTCTAGGGTATAGTCCAGTTCTTTCAATAGAACATATCTCAGCTCCTCAATAACATTATGGACAGCATAATTGCGGGCGGTTTCGCTATAGGTTTCAATTTTTTCCGAAAGCGACATAAGGGTGTCGAGATCTTCGACAAAGCGTTTCCGTATTCCGGGCCGCTGGATCTTTACTGCCACGGGCAGCCCAGAATGGAGCACCGCCCGATGCACTTGGCCAATGGAAGCGCTGGCAAGGGGCTCCTGCTCAAAAGATGCAAACGCTTTGGAAATACGAATCCCAAGTTCTTCGCGAAATATTTTTTCCACCTCGCTGTATTCCACCGCCTCCACATCATCCTGGAGGCTGGATAGAGCATCGAGGAATGACGGTGGCAATAGATCGGGCCTCGTAGATAGTAGTTGTCCCAATTTCACATAGGTGGGGCCCATCTTTTTCAGGTCCTCTGCCAATTCCTCGGGAGAATGGTCAAAATCATCCCTTTGTGCGGCCGAATCGGAATCCGCAATTTTTTCCTCGGTATATAAGAAAACATCACTGTTCCAATATTTTATCATAAATTGGAAAAAACGCAAATATTTGTTGATCTGTTCTGGCAAAAGTCCCATAGATGTTTTTTGATGAAAAGCTACAAAATAATCTCAGGTATTTTTTTATTTTTAGGTTAAGATTATCATTTCACTTGTTCTTAAGCCAATCATAATCCCATTTGGAAGGAATGGCCTCCCAGTTTTAGCCGATGGAACTTTCTCGGGAGGCTTGGCATCGGCAATGAAAATTGAATTCAAATGGCGCACACAATAATTTTATTATCGCTTTAAATCCTCCCAAAGTTTCCCAAAAGTTAGTTAATTTGTGTCGCCGTCTCTTTTAAAAAGACGCATAAACAATAAATGAAGTTTAATATAAAATAATTCGCCTTGGCGAAAGGAAAATATGACAGAAGCATACGTAAGGCAGCACATAAACAACGGCATAGCAACCATCGAATTTTATCATCCGGCCCACAACAGTCTGCCGGGCGATATCTTGGCAAAACTGGCGGAAACAATCACCCAAGCCGGGAATGATGGGGCAGTGAAGGTTATTGTCCTGAAAAGTGGCGGCGACCGGACATTTTGTGCGGGGGCCAGTTTCAATGAACTCATAGGCATCAATGATGCTGAAACCGGAAAAATATTTTTCAGCGGTTTTGCCAATGTGATCAACGCCATGCGCAAATGTCCAAAATTCATCATCGGAAGAGTTCAGGGGAAAGCTGTTGGGGGCGGCGTGGGCGTGGCGTCGGCGACCGATTACTGTATGGCCACAAGGTTTGCTGCCATCAAATTGAGTGAGTTGAATGTGGGGATTGGTCCCTTTGTCGTAGGACCCGCTGTAGAACGTAAACTGGGTTTGAGCGCCATGAGCCAGATTGCCATTGATGCGAACACATTCTACGACGCCCAATGGGCACAAGAAAAAGGATTGTACAATCAAGTATTTGGCTCGGTGGAGGAATTGGACGATGCAGTCCAAAAATTCGCTGAAAACCTGTGCCTTTATAATCCCGAGGCGATGAAGGAAATGAAAAAGGTATTTTGGAGCGGCACTGAGGATTGGGATAAATTATTGGCCGAACGGGCGGTAATTTCGGGCAGACTGGTATTGAGCGAATTTACGAAGGAGACTTTGAAGCGGTTCGGGTAGTATGATTGATGTGCGCACTGGATTTTAATAACTCATTGAATTCATAAGTGCTTTTATCCTAAGTTCTTTATTGACTTCTGATTTTTTACAATATAAATTTATGATTTATTCCTTCAAAAACCATATCCACGTAATCCACGAAAGCAGTTTTGTCCATCCGTTGGCAG
>CAYXDM010000066.1:0-11747 GCA_964463595.1 uncultured Aequorivita sp.
GTTTTTAAAGTTAAAGTTAAATGCGGCCTCCGTACTTTTTGACAATGTAAATTCCATCCTATCGTTTCCATAAATTATGCAGTTGGTGAAATCTGCCCTTACTAAATCGGAAACATAAATGGCTTCTTCAGTTTCGAGGGAATTGTCCAGGCTAACCGCCGGAAAATTCCTAAAGCCACTGGTCCAATAATTTGCGAAAGTGCAATGATTGAATGTATAACTGCCGCCCAATTGAATGGCCAGTGAGGACTGCCCGTTATTGTTGATCGCAAGGTTTTCGGCATAGATATTTCCCGTCCTGGCGAGAATTCCCATATTGGAATTATTGTAAATTTGGACATTTTTCAGGGTCAACGGACTGTTTTCCACGACCAATCCAATCTGGGCGTTTTTAATGGTGGTATGGTGAAATTCATTTCCGGTACTGCCATCGGTCAATCTGATATATCCCCATTGTCCAGGAATATCCTCAAAAGAAGGCTCCAATCTATCTCCCTGAAAAATCACTTCATTCTCCATGGCATCGCGGTCGAAACTTTGGGCTCCCATAACCTTCATCGATCCTGCCACCATAATTCCACTATTGGCGTGAAAATGCACACGGGCGCCAGCTTCAACTTGCAAGGTTTTATTCCGGGCTACCGCAGCAAACCCATAAATAACATAGGGTTTTTCATTGGTAAAGGTCAGTTCATCGTCGTCGAGGAAAAAACCGCGGATTTCCACGATATCATCGCCCGAACCCAAGACCAAGGTTTCAGTGGTACCATCTTCATATCTTTCTGGATATAAAAAAACTGCGTCCTTTATCAAGGTTACCAATTCCACTTTTTGGGCATAGCTACCGGTGTCAAAAAGAATTTGATCGGTATAAAGAAATTCATTAGGAGAATTAGGAAGATTATGGATATCAAGGGTCGTCTCCACAAAAATAAAAATGCTGTCCTTCGCCAGGATTTGTACATCCTGGAATATTTTTCCCGGTATTCCGTCAACATTTAATCTATAATGCGACGATTCTCCCTGGGCCAGTCTAAGGCTCGGAATGTGAATGTCGTCCTTACTGTTGTTATAGACCTTGAGATTATAAGTGCTGGAACCGATGTTGGTAAAAATGGTATCCAAATAAACCGTGTCCTTCGAAAATTCCAGATTCCCGCTACTCGGTACGGTTTCAAAATCGTTGCGACAGGAGCTCACCATTACCACACAACACAAAATCGCTAATCCGTATATATATCTCATTTATATAGTTATTATTTTAATGGAACTGTTGAACGTCGAATTATCTGTAAAAATATAACTTTTAATCCCTCTTATTATTATGATGGTGGGCGAAGATTGATATTATTTCCAACACTTAAAAAACAACCACATTTTTCGGACAAATAAAGGTAGGATTTATTTCTCCATTATTTCAATCTTAAAGAGCTTGTCCCAGTTTTTTCCGGTAATATACAGGATGTTTGGTTCGCCATTATAGGCTATGCCATTGAGCACATCAAGGGTAGGGTGTTGGGTTACATTGTTTTTTAGATCCGTCAGGTCGATCACGCCCTCCACCGCGCCATTGGATGGATCGATAATAGCGATGGATCCCTGTTGATAGACGTTTGCATATATTTTTCCGTCCACCCATTCCAGTTCATTTACACTGTTTATCTTACTTGTGTTCGTATAAATTTCTATATAATCCTTTTCTGCCAGATTATTGACGTTAAGGGTCCAAATCCTGTGGGTGCCATCACTCTTATAAATGTTCTTTCCGTCGTTGCACAATCCCCAGCCTTCTTTGCTTTCACCATAAACAAAGGTGCCTGTTTGCTCCATGGTGTTTAAATTGTAAATAAACCCTGTTTTTTCACGCCAGGTAAGCTGATAGATCTTGTTGTTCAGGATGGTGAGGCCTTCTCCAAAATAGGCCCCGGATAAGTCAACTTTTTTCAGCACTTTCCCGGTTTTGTAATCGGTCTTCCTAAGGGAGGATTCGTTGTATTGGCCGGTACTTTCGTAAAGTGTATCGTTCGCAAATTCCAATCCCTGGGTATAGGCAGTGATGTCGTGCGGGAAGGTTTCGAGGATTTTATAGGTGTAAAGTTTTGGTCTTATGGAGGAAAGAATGGTTATTTCCCTGGAGGTGTCATATTCCTTGCCATCGGCATGGATTTTGGCTATTAAGCTTCTGTTTCCAAGTTTTTGATTGGATAAGGATATTTTATCCTGGGTTAAAGAAACTTTCACCTTATTAATAAAATAGGTGACCGAGTCTATTTTAAGATTTTTCTGATTGGTCAAGGCAATGGAGAGGGTGTCCTGGGGAGTATATGTCTTTTGTGAATTGAGGATGTTGAGTGAAAAAACATCCTTTTCATCCTTCGTTTTATCGCCACAGCCAAAAACGAGAAGGGATAGACCAATAATGATCAAGGACTTACAAAACTTCATGGAATCTAAATTTTTTGTGCAAGGTATTTATTAAAATTGAAAACGAAAAGCCTTTGAATTTCATATAGGGAATGATTATATTTGCGCCGTGGCAAGTCCTACACAACCAGCTCCTGTTGAATCCTCCAGGGCGGGAACGCAGCAAAGGTAAACGGTCGTAGCGGTGTGATGTAGGTAGCTTGCCACATTTTTTTTGCATATTCTTCTCCTTTCACATTAATGGCATTTATTTCAGTTCAAAACGCCAGGGCATATTTTTCCATACTTCCCCCGCATAATCAATCCCTATTCTCGGCGAGGTAATAACTGTTCCATCCCTGGTTCCGTTCTCGATCCAGATCCTTTTGGAAAATTCGAGGTTTTCACCATAAAAAGATCTGTTCAGTCCAATTCGTTTTCCCACTCTTCCCGGGCCAATAATATCGTCCACCCCTCTGATCAACACCGCTTCAGGATGGTCTTTTGGGCCGGTTACAATATTCAATAGCCAGTGCATGCCATATATTAGATAGGCATAGATAACGCCGCCCTCGGCAAACATAATTTCCGTGCGTTTGGTCCTTCCTTTACTGGCGTGGCTCGCTAGGTCGTCCGGGCCAAAGTAGGCTTCGGTTTCTACGATTTTCAGGCGGAGAACCTCTCCGTCCCCGAAATCCCTTACCAGGATTTTGCCCAATAAACCTTCTGCGACGGTCAATGCGTTCCGTGAATAAAAATAATCTTGCTTTATTCTTTTCGACATAAGGAAATTTTCATTTGTCCCAAGCATAGTCCCACTTTAGTATCCAAAATTCATTAGGCCCAGAAATTCGCGAATGAAAATAGGGAATAGGACCCAATAAAACGGCGTTTGGTCATTCTTATTAATATTCGTGTATTTTTGGCAAACAAAATCTTACTTTAAAATTAGACATTCGGGAATTCGTGGCAAAAATTTAAGGTTACCCAATTTCGTTTCCTTTCAAATTTGGAAAACAACCCGCATAAGCGCACCTTTGTAGTTCAGGAATCTATTTATGTCAAAAATAGTATTTATTACCGGTGCTTCATCGGGGATAGGGAAGGCGATCGGCGAATATCTGGTTTCCAAGGAATATCACGTTTTTGGGACGAGCAGGGATCCGGCAAGGATAAAATCTTCCTTGTTCCAACTGGTAAAAATGGATGTGAACGATGTAGGTTCCATTGAAGCCGCCATTGCTGAGGTACTGGCCAAGACCGGTAGGATTGATGTTCTAATAAACAATGCCGGGGTAGGGATTACGGGGCCTATTGAAGAAACTCCCCAAGGGGAAATTGAAAACGCCTTCGGAACCAATCTGTTCGGGCCCATAAATGTGATCAAGGCGGTATTGCCCCAAATGAGAGGACAGGGGAATGGATATATACTGAATATTACCTCGATCGCAGGGTACATGGGTTTGCCGTACCGCGGAATTTACTCCGCCACAAAAGCGGCGCTTGAAATTACCATTGAGGCCATGCGAATGGAAACGCTGCAATTTGGAATTAAAATGACCAATGTGGCCCCAGGCGATTTTGCAACCAATATCGCCTCCGGAAGGTACCACGCCCCGGTTCTGGACAATTCACCCTATAAAAAAGCCTATGGTCGAACTCTCGAATTGATGAACGAGCATGTGGCCACCGGGCAGGATCCCTTAAAAATGGCGAAGGCGGTTTATCAGATCATAAACACTCCCAATCCCAAAATCCATTATAGGGTGGGGGCATCGTTACAAAAGCTCTCCATTGTGCTGAAAAAGATTTTGCCCGATAGGGTTTACGAAAATATGCTGCTGAAACATTATAAATTAAAATAAACGAGATCCATTTTAAAAGCCACACATGAACTCCCGAGAAGACCAGCTCAAAGCCTTTGACCGATTGCTCAACATTATGGACGACCTGCGCGAAAAATGTCCGTGGGACCGCAAACAGACCATGGAAACGCTTCGCCATTTGACCATTGAAGAAACCTATGAACTGGGTGATGCCATTTTGGACAACGATTTGGATGAAGTGAAGAAAGAATTGGGCGACGTGCTGTTGCACATTGTATTTTATTCTAAAATTGGCAGTGAAACCAATGATTTTGACATTGCTGATGTTTGCAATTCCATCTGTGATAAACTCATAGCGCGACATCCACATATTTACGGCGACGTTAAGGTTGCGGATGAAAATGAAGTGAAACGGAATTGGGAGAAACTAAAGCTAAAGGAAGGCAAAAAGAGTGTTTTGGAAGGAGTTCCAAGATCACTGCCAGCGGTGGTAAAAGCCAGCCGAATTCAGGAAAAGGTGGCTGGCGTAGGCTTTGATTGGGAAGAGCCCCAGCAGGTTTTTGAAAAGTTGCAGGAAGAATTGGGTGAATTACAACACGAAATCTCGGAAAATAATCCCGAAAAAATAGAAGCGGAATTTGGCGATGTCCTTTTTTCCATGATCAATTACGCTCGTTTCCTCAAGGTTAATCCCGAAAATGCCTTGGAACGCACCAATAAAAAATTCATCAAACGCTTTCAATATCTGGAATGGAAAGCAAGGGAGCTCAATAAATCCATAAAGGATATGACCCTGGAGGAAATGGATGTGTTTTGGAACGAGGCGAAAAGGAAGTAGGCGGGTATAGTGGGGGGCAATATTCAGTGTTCAGTCTGTTAAGGAAAACTCTGACTGAATACTGCTATTTTTTTCACTCGAAATTTTCCCTATTCCTGACGGACTTCCTTGATTTTTGAAAGTTTTGCCTTCCAGACTTCCAATTGTTCTTTATGCCGGGCGATATTGTTGTGGACTTCCCTTACCAAAGGATTGTTTTCGTCCACGTGGTGGAAAAATCCAAGGTTGTTTTCCAGTTGCCTGATTTCATCACGGGTTTCGTCTATTTTTTTCGAAATAAAGAAATGTTCATTTTGAAGTTTTCGGTCATCCTCTCGATTTACCAGGGTGTTCAGTTTGTTGTCAAACTTGATGAGTTCGGTTTCCTTTTTGCCCAAATCCAGTTTTGCGAACAGGCCATCCAAGGTTTTGTTGAACTTCTGCTCAATGAACCGCTTGTTATAAGGAACCCGACCCAGTTTTTTCCAATCCGCAATATTGTTCTTGATACTTTTTAGGTCTTCCTTATGGTTTCCGGTAAGTTCAAAGTTTGCCATTTTAGCCAGCATTTCCTGCTTGGCATCAAAGTTGGCCAACTCTTCTTTATTGGTCTCATTCTTCTCAGCGTTTAAACGATCGAAGTAATGGTTACACGCCTTTTTGAATTGTTTCCAAATCTTGTCACTGTCCTTTCGCGGTACGTGACCGATTGTTTTCCAGTCCTCCTGGATTTTTTTCATCAGGGTTGTGGCAGCCTCAAAATCCTCGCTGTCCTTGTTCTCCTCGGCAATTTTAATGAGTTCCCTCTTCTTCTCCAGATTCGAAAACTGCTCTTCTTTCTGATTTTTATAGAAACTGTTCTTCTGGTGGTTGAATGAACTAGTGGCATCCTTGAAAGCCTTCCAGATTTCCTTGTTCTGCGCTCGGGGAACTCTTCCTGCCTTAAAAAAAGATTCGCGAAGTTCCTGCACCGTCTTAATCGCGGTCTGCCACCCTTGGTGACTGGGTTTGGCGTCTTCTGCAGCCTTTTTTATTGTTTCGACTATCTCTTTTTTCCTTTCATAATTGGCTTCAAATTCCCTTTCCATCGCCGCCAATTGTTCCTGTCTTTTATCGTGGATCACCTTTGTGGCCTCGCTGAACTTGTCCCAAACCTCATCTCTATACTCCTTTGCCACGGGCCCGATCTCTTCCTTCCACATCTTATGGAGCATCTGTAATTCCCGGAAAGCTTTATTTATATCTTCTTCCTGCGCCAGTTCCTCGGCGCGGGTAATGAGCTTTAACTTTGCATCCAGGTTGTGTTTGAAATCCAGATCCCGGAATTCCCGGTTCAGGTGAAGGAAATCGTAAAAGTTTTCGACGTGGTGGTGGTAGGTGTTCCAGACAGTATTGTATTTATCCCTCGGAATGGCACCTGCCAAATGCCACTTTTCTTGTATTTCCTTAAAATGTTTATAAGTGGTATTTATATTTTCTTCGGTACTCAATAAACTTTTGAGTTCCTCTATCAATTCCCACCGTTTGGCGAGATTTCCCTGAAGATCTTTTTTTAGATTCTTATAGTGATTATTGCGTTTTTCCTTATAATCAAAATAAAGCGAATTGAATTCCTTCTTTAAGGGAGTTGAATACTGGAAATCGACAATGTTTCCTCCTTGGGCCAGAAACTCCTCTTTCTTCTGTTCAAGTTCCTCATTGAATCTTGAATTAAATTCAGATCTTATTTCCTCTACTTCGGATTTTATTTCCTGAATTTTTCTTGTCCCAATAAGCTTGCCGAGCTCAGCGACCAACTCTTTTTTTGAAAGGGAGGAATAATCCCTTTGTCCTTGGTCATCCTTGTCTTCTTCAGCTTCCTCGTCCTCAGAGGATTCTACCTCCTCTTCCTCTTCTCCTTCATCCTCTTCCTCGGTATTTGCCAGCCCAGGCTTAGAAGTGGTAGCCTCATCAGTCAGTTGGGTGGAATTTTGTTCGTCCTCAACTTTCCCCACAACCTCTTTTTTATCCGGTACACTTTCTGCTGCCGTCCCGGAAGGATTTTCCTCCAATACACCTTGGCCCAAATTTTCCTCTGTGGAATGTGCCTTCAGCACGGATTTATTTTCAGAACCGTTTTCATTATCCAGTTCCTTTCCTTCTTCGTTGGTCTTTGTGTGGAATTCGGGTCCAGGGTTTTCCGATTCTGGATTTTCTGATTTGGGTGTAGGGGACTGGGTTTCCAGATTGGCTGCCATGGAAGGATTTTTTTCTTCCATTTCTCCCTGTGACAATTTTTCGTGAGACATTTGTTTCAATGTTGAGGTTCGTATTATAATTTTTTTAAGGTTTGTCAATATACTAACAACCGCCGAAATGACAAAGCATCGTGCTACTTTTTGTGAAATTCTATAAATTCCAAATTTCCCATGCCTTTTCGGCCTGCAATTGCAACATGGCCAGGCCATTGCTGGTTTTGGCACCATAGAGTCCCCCTCGTTTTAAAAATTCCGTTTTTGGAGGGTTGTAGATTAGGTCGAACAGCACATGGTTTTCAGACAGGAATTGATAGGGAATAGGTGGAAAAGCTTCTATGTTTGGAAAGGTCCCCAAGGGGGTACAATTCACGATCAACAAATATTTTTCAAGGATGGATTGGTCCAGATCGAAATAATCCAGAAATTCCGATTTTCGGGAACGGCTAACGAATTTGTATTCAAAGCCCAGATTCTTAAGCGAGAATGCCACGGCCTTTGATGCGCCGCCGGTACCGAGAATCAATGCGGTCTTCTTTTGGAGGGGATAAAATTTTGAAAGTGAGACCTGGAAACCATGATAATCCGTGTTAAAACCCACAAGCTTCCGGTCGTTCGTGATTTTGATGACATTCACTGCGCCAATTTCCCGTGCGATCGGATCGAGACGATCCAAAAAAGGGAGTATTTTTTCCTTGTATGGAATGGTAACGTTCAGTCCTTTTAAAGTAGGATTTGAGGAAATAATTTCCAAGAAACCATCCAAATTGGGAATGTCAAAATTTTCATAAGAATAGGGGAGGCCTTCTTTTTCAAATTTATCGGTAAAGAACGATTTTGAAAACGAGTATCCAATGTCTTTTCCTATAAGACCGAATTCAACCATTTCGGCTTCTTTTGTATTGGTGGTACCAGTCCAGGCTGAGCACGCTTACCACTCCGATGATTATAAAAACAACGGCCAAAATGGTTTCCGTGCCAAATTCTGTTGGGAAATACCGGTTGTAGCCAATCACTATTTCCCTTCCATTTGAATCCAGAATATGTTGGCCCCATGGATTTTTATCATATACCGTTTCCTTCCACGGCCACACCACGCCGAGAGACCCTGCAATAAAACCAATGATTACCGCATATGTTGCTTTTTTAAACCGTTTTAAAACGTAGGCCAACAGATGTGAAAGCGATACCAAACCCACCGATGATCCGGCAGTAAAAACGGCCAGGACCTTTAGAAGTTCCATACGTTCTTCGTTTTGGGTCCAACTGAAATCCCATTGGATGATATTTACCAAGGTGTCGTAAAGGGAATTTACGGAATCCACCAATAACAGGACATAATTTCCGATGAGGATCAAAACAAAGGATCCCGAGAGTCCGGGCAAGGTCATTCCGGAGACACTGATTATCCCACAGAAGAATACAAACCAAAGGTTGCTGTTTTCCTTGGCAGGTTCCAAAAAGCTAAGAGCAATTCCCACGATGATCCCTGACAGGAGAAAGTAAGCATACTGCCGGTTCCACTCGCCAAAATCCTTGGCGATATAGTAAATTGAACCTATAATCATTCCGAAAAAAACGCTCCATACATAGAGTTCATAATGGACGATAAGATAATCGAGCAGTTTGGAGACGCTGAAAAAACTGATTATCATTCCCGCCACCAAGAGGACCAAAAACTGTCCGTTTATATAGCGGTAAAAACTTTTAAATCGCCCGTTCAAAAAGAGTTTAAAGGCTTTTTTATTGATTTTTTGGAGCGAATAGATGAATTCTTCGTAGAATCCACCAACAAAGGCCACCACCCCTCCCGATATTCCCGGCACCTTATTGGCAGCCCCCATTATTAGTCCCTTCAGGACTAACCAGGTTTTGTCTGAAAAAGAGCGGTTTTCGTACATTTCAATCTATCGTGTGCAGGATACTATAGTCTCTGTTCATACCTTGTTGTTCGCTTCCTTGTTCCTGGCCAATTTTTCCAAAAGGAAAATAGTGAGAAAGCCAACAATGGCAAAAACAATAGCCGATGCTATAAGAGGTTCCCCATTAAAACTATTTGGTAAAATGCTACGTTCCAAGAAGGGGACCTGCTCTCCTTCGTGGTTCAATCTGTATTCAATAACCTCCTTCCAGGGCCAGATCTTGTTCAAGGCCCCGATCATAAATCCTGTCAAAATCGCCAAGGTCAGGTTTTTGTGGTGTTTGAACATCCAGTTCAATGCTTTTGAGAAAACCTTTATCCCGGCAATGGCACCGATTCCGAAGACCAGGACCTTTCCCAACGCCTCGGAGAAAAGGGCTAGATCCACAGTGACAATGCCATCTACCAATTGGGTTACTACGCCCATTACTCCAGTATAAGCGCCCATAAGTAATAAAATAAAGGCTCCCGAAATACCGGGTAGGATCATGGCTATTATGGCGATAAACCCTGCGAAAAATAAAAACCAGGTACTATCGGGAGAACCTATTGGTTCTGCAATGGTTATCAAAAAGGAAAAAACAGATGCCAAGACAAGGGCCAAAATACTGGAAAGTCTCCAGCGCGTTATTTGGTTCACTACATACACAATACTTGCGATAACAAGGCCAAAGAAAAACGCCCATACCTCAATGGGATAAGTGGTTATAAGATAGATAATGAGCTTGGCAAAGGATAAAATGCTGATGAGAATGCCGGACCCCAATGCAAGTAAAAATGAAAGATTGTAGGTTCTCCATGCGCTTTTGATTCCTTCTTTTTTCCAGATTTTAAAAAAGCCGAGATCCAATTTGTGGATAGTCTCGACCAGTTCTTCATAAATTCCGGAAATAAAGGCAATGGTTCCGCCAGAAACTCCGGGAACAACATCTGCGGCACCCATAGCGAGGCCTTTGGCGGTGATCAATAAATACTGGAGAAGATTTCTTTGGGGCATGATCGTTTTTTTATTCAGCCCCAAAAGTAATGAAATTAAAGAGATGGATTTTTGTGTTGCGCTATTATTTGTTTTACCCTTTTCATCCTATAGACCAAGGGAAAAATTTCTTCGATTATCATCAGGAATTCAGGTTCGGCCTTTAGCGCATTTTTTAGGTGGAATTCTCCCTTGGCCGATTCCTTCATGGAGAAATAAAGACCGGACAGGCGGAATTCAATTTCGGGATTAGTGGGGTAAAATTCCAGGGCCTGGGTAAGATTGTTGATCGCCGCTTCGTACTCTCCAAGGTTGGTAAGGATATCCCCCCGTGTAAGCCAGGACTCCAATTCATAGTTTCCCAGCTCCAAAGCTTTGCGATACCCTACTTCAGCCTCCTCAAAATTTTTGAGACGATTGTTTATTTTTGCGTATCGCTTCCAATATGCCACATTTTCGGGGTCTATACTAATTGCCCTTTCGATGTAGTACAGGGCTTTCCGGTATTGTCGGTTTTTTAAATAAAAGTCGGTTATGGCAATCCATCCTTTGTCCAAAAGATTGTCTTCCTCAACACATTTGGAGTAGAATTGAAGGGCAAGCTCGGAGTTATTTAACTTTTCGTAACACTTTCCGATCCTTAAAAGAGCGTAGGAGGTGGGATCATCAAGGCCCAGAGTGATTGAGTAGCTTTCAATGGCCTCCCCATATCTTTTCATTTTCTCCAATACCCTGCCCTTTTCAAGATAGGCACCAATGAAAGTGTCGTCGCTGATAATGGCAAAATCGTATGCCGCAAGGGCTTTTTTGTATTTTTTGAGCTCGTAATACTGTTTTCCAAGTTGTAGCCAAGCAACACCGCAATAGGGATTTTTGTCCAAAAAGTCATTCAAGAATTCTATTGCCCCTTCGTGTTGGTCCAGGTATTCAAAACAGTAAACTATATTGAAAAGTGCTGAATAATCCTCTTCATCTTCTTCCAAACAGCGTATAAAGAAAAGCCTGGCATGCTCAAAGTCTTCCATGAACAGATATTCCATCCCCATTAGGGAGAGAACATCGGAGGGATCGTCTGTGAGTTCCAAAGCTTTTTCCAACAGTTTAACCGCTTCTTGATGCTTGTCTCTTCTCGATGAAATATTCGCTTTTTGGATATAGATTTCCTCATTGCTCTGCTCCAGTAGGTGCAAATCATTCAAAAGTTCCTCTGCCAGTTCCAATTTATCTTCGAAAATGTACATCTCGATCTGGAAAAGCTTAAGATTGGTAGAAGTGGGGTGCTGCTCCAATCCAAGTTTGGTGGCCTTTTTCGCAAGGGCCAACTTGCCATTTTCCAAATAATGATGGACAATGTCTTCAAATTCTTCTGAATCAAAGAAAAGAACGTTATTGGTTTTTAACATCGATTCGAATCTGGTGAGGGAAAAGTTGTTATACTCGTCTGAATGTAATTCCATACTGCACGGTTTAACGGTTTCTTCTAAATTTAAAGATAATAATGTAAAGCCTATTTCAATAGTTGTGCCGCTTATATTTTTAACGAACTTATCAACAGAACCCAAATTTGTAA
>CAYXDM010000067.1:0-11469 GCA_964463595.1 uncultured Aequorivita sp.
CTTCGGGAAGTGTTGAGGGTTTTTGACGGGCAAACGGAGGAAGATCTAATGGAACTGGATAAGGCAATAAAGAATAACAACTTGAAAAAGATAAAGGAAACAGCCCATAGAATGTTGACCATGTGCCGGCAACTACAAGCGGCGGAAGTAATTCCTATCCTGGAAAAACTTGAAAAGTATTCCTCCTTCCCCAAGGACAGAAATGACATATCCAATGACATGGACTTATTGCGAATTAAACTACAAGAACTGTTGACGGAATTGAAATCGGTTTACTCCTATAATTCAATTTTATAAAAATCCAGTTTATTATAAAGGGTTTTTCGGGTAATCTGGAGTAGTTTTGCAGCTTTCGATTTATTGAAATCCGCTGCCTTTAGCGCGTTCAAAATAAGTTGTTTTTCATTGGCTTCCTTTGAAAAATCCTTGGTCGAACTTTCTACGGGGCGAGAAAAAACCACCTCCCTAGGAATTACTTCCAAAGGAATGAAATCGGAATTCGTCAACAACACGGAGCGTTTTATCACATTCCCAAGTTCCCTGAGATTCCCTGGCCAGGAATAATTTTGAAATGCTTCCTGCACCTCCTTTGAGAGCCCCAGCACTTCCTTGCCCAAGGAAGTATTTGCTTCGTCGAGAAAATGTTCAATAAACAGAAAAAGATCCTCTTTCCGTTCGTGCAGTGATGGAATACGGATAGAAAATTCATTTAATCTGTGGTAGAGATCCTCCCTAAACCTTCGTTCGGAAACAGCCTCCAACAAATCATCGTTCGTGGCGGAAATAATCCTTACATCCACTTCTATTTCAGTATTGCTGCCCACGGGTTTTATCCGGCGTTCCTGAAGTGCCCGAAGCAGTTGGATTTGATTCTCATAGGAAAGATTTCCCACTTCATCCAAAAATAGCGTGCCGCCATCGGCAGCCTCAAAATGACCTTTTTTATCGTTGATGGCTCCCGTAAAACTTCCCTTAATATGGCCGAAAAATTCGCTGGCAGCTATTTCCTTTGGAATCGCACCACAATCTACCGCAATAAAGCTCTGGTTTCTACGCGCACTGAAATTATGGATCGCTTTTGCAGCTATCTCTTTCCCTGTTCCACTCTCGCCATGAAGGAGCACACACATATCGGTGGGGCCAACCAATTTTAAATACTCGTTGAATTTTTTCGAAATTTCGCTGATTCCCACTATAAACCCCGGTCTGTCGGGCGCCGGTAGAGGATCGCCCTTGCTATAACTTTTCACCTTTTGAGATCGGACCGGACGTTCATCCTTGGCGGCATCTTCGATTATCATAAGAAGCTCCTCTGGCCTAAATGGTTTGGATATGTAGTCCAAAGCACCCTTTTTTATGGCTTTTACGGCGGTATCCACTTCGGCGTACCCGGTCATTAATATAACCTTGGTCTGGGGGGATATCTTTTTGGTGTACTCCAACAGCTCCAATCCGGAATCATCGGGGAGTTTTAAATCGGTAATCAAAAAGTCAAAAGTATTCTCTTCGAGGACTTTCCTTCCTTGGCTTCCTGAGTGTGAGATAGAAATTTCAAAACCCCTTCGTTCCAAAAATGCGGTCAACATTTTTCCAAATGCCAAGTCATCCTCAACAATATGTATTTGCACTGCCATTGCTGAATTTCAAAAACTAAAATCAAAAAGTAAAAGTAGCACGTCTAGGTCGAGGCATCCTATAAAGTTATCACAAAAAAAAAGACACCCATTGCTGGATGTCCTTTCCGGGAAGTATTGAATCTAAATACTACAGCTTATTGCTTCTTTAATTCCTTTTTAGAAAGCTCACCATTTTTATCCACCTTTACTGTTGTTTTCTTGGCATCGGCAGATGTAAGCTCTAATTTATATTCACCCTTGGCATTCACATAAGCCTGAGAAATGGTAGTACCGCTATAATTCTTAGCTACAGCATCTTTAACGGTTTGTGGTAGTTCAGAAACCCTTACTTCCTTATAATCTTGTACAGCCTCTGCAACCGTAGCAGTTTCGGCATCGTGTGCAGCGATCAGACTGTTTTCAACCCGAGCTTCCACGGTAGTTTGGGGTTCACTCATTGCAGTTGTCTCTTTACCCGTTTGGGCAGTTACTGCCGTTAAACCTCCTAATACAATGGCTGTACTTAAAATTAATCTTTTCATGGTTTTACAAGTTTATCTGATGATATTTAAATTTCCTGAACTGTACAAGAGAAAGTCATACCACATAAAATACATGAACAACTTTTGCGATAAATAACTGGGAAACAGAACGTTACCATAAAGAATAAATTCCGGAGTGAGAAGAAAAGTGTATATCCGCAAAACTTGGTGTGTAAAAATTATACAGTTTGCGTATAAAGATTAATCCAGGGGAGGCGGTCTGCGCCTGTATTTTTTTAGGGATTGTTCTTTTTTGGCCTTAAGCCGTTGTTCAATGACGGTTTTTGAAGGTTTTGTTTTCCGACGTTGTTTATCTACCTTCAAATTCTGTTCGATCAAATCCACCATTCTTTCAATGGCTATGGCTTTATTTCTGTGTTGGCTGCGTGTTTCACCACATTGGAGCGCGATTGCTCCCTGGGAAGAGATTCTGGAGGACAATTTATTTCGAAGCCGCTCTTTTTCCGTTTCGGAAAGGGCGCTGGAGGATTCCATATCAAACGACACTTCTACTTTTGAGGCGGTTTTGTTGACATGCTGCCCCCCGGGACCACTACTGCGGATGGCCTTGAAATCCAATTCGGTTAATAGAATTTCAAGGTTCATCAGCTCTGATGGACTTCGTTCAAAAGATCGTTCACTGTTTTAACCGGATTGAAGGTAATAAGTGGCACCTCCACAAAAACCGTGGTCCAATTGGCCATAGCCCCGTTCCAAAGTCCCGGTCGTTCCAATGCTTTTATCGGTTTTCCCTGATGCGATTTCTCGGAGATAAACCCAGCATCCGGGTCGGTAAATTGGGTGAGGTCAAATTTCTCACCTTTATAATTTCGGATGCCGCAAACCAAATCCACAGGATTGAAATGCGTGGCGAGATCTACTAAAGCTTTTTGTTCCGGATTGTGGATGTCTATTTGCGACATTTCCACAATTTGATAGGAAGTGGCTCCTGCCCTGTCTTTGACCAGAAACGGACCACCCCCAGGAGCTCCGGTATTTTCAACCACTCCGCAAATCCGAATGGGCCTATCCAAAATTTTCAGAAGTGACTCCTTATTTATAGAAACCTCTTTTATCTTCAGTTCATCCAAAATAAAATCTGAGACCTGGTTCAAAAGCTCTTCGGAAGGATTTTCGGCATTAAGCTTTTCAACAAAATGGAAAATTTTCTCTTGAAGGGAAAGCAATTTCCCTGTCAGGACCTTTTTGTGAAAAGCGAGGATTTCAACAAATTTTTCCGAAACCACATTGTCTATATTCTTGATAAAGATAATATCGGCATCGGTTTCATTGAAATTTTCAAGGAGAGCTCCATGACCGGAGGGCCGGAAAAGCAGATTGCCATTTTCGTCCAGGAAAGGTTGATTGTCCAAAGTGGAAGCGATGGTATCAGTTTCCTTTTTCTGAAAAGAATAAGACACATGGAATTTCACTCCTGTCCTATTCTCTACGAAATGCTGGATCTCATCATATCGTTTTTGGAATTTACAGCGATGCTCTTCCGAAACCGTAAAATGAATATTTGCTACTCCATTAGAGGTTGCATAAAACGCGGCCTCGTACAATTGTTCCCCAAAAGCAGTGATATAACCGCCATGGTATTTATGAAAGGGAACCAAACCTTTTGGAGTGTTCCCAAAATCCAAGCCATCTTCGCCGAGCATTTCCTGAACGAACAAAAAGAATTTCAATCCTTTCTTAAAACTTTTGTACCCGGGATACTTGGTTTCCAGAATTTTAAAAACCGTATCTGAAAAAGCAAACTTATCGATCGAATCAAAAAAAGTCCTTAAATCATTATTTCCTTCATTTTGGAGAAAGGATTCGATGTCCTGTTCTGGATCGTATTTTTCCAAAAATCCGTGTAAAAACTTAAACATTCTAGTGGCAGCACCCGAAGCGGGAACAAACTTCAAGAGCTCCAACTTATCTTTTTGCAGCTCAAAAACATTGCGGAAATGTTGCTGCTCAGGTTCAGAAAACACTTCTATTCCGTTCTGTATCGAGGCCGCTTCCACAACATTTACAAAGGGAATTCCGTTTTTGAAAATTTCGAGTTGGCGTTCTATTTCCGTTTCGGAGAGTCCGTGGGATTTTATTTGTTGTTTGTTTTTTTCGGTAAACATTTTACTTTGTCAGTGAGTTTTCAAATTATCTCTGCGTCCTCTGCGCCTTTGCGGTAAAACATCCACCGCAAAGGCGCAGAGAGCGCAGAGAGCTATTCTTTTAAAAGATTATCTATTATTTTAACAGCCTTATTAAATCTTTCTTCCTTATTTCCCTTTAAAATTTTATAAGGGAAATTCTGTTTTCTCAATTCGGCCTCGAAAATACGGAACATTTCCTTTCGATCGTTTGGTCGGTCGCGCAAAATATCTTCTTCCCAAGGAATATCGATATATGTCAGCAGATAGATGCTATAATCGTTTTTGGTTGCTTCATTTTTGATAAATTCTGGACAATAGCCGTTGTAATAATATTCCGAATACACTTTCAATTCCAAAAGATTGGTGTCGCAAATAAGTAGCGATTGCACTTTTTCCGCAATTATATTTTCCAAAGAAATTTGACCTTGAGCAATAGGAATAAGGTCTTCCCGAACGATTGACTGTTTTTCTGTTTCCCATTTCGTCTCAAGATATTCGCGCATATATTCTGGGACCCAAAGCGTTTTGTAATGCGTTGCCAACTGTGCTGCCAAAGTGGTTTTTCCAGTAGACTCTGGACCGTATAACACTATTTTTATCAATTTAGTAAACTGGTTTCGGGTTTGTTCAAATTTCTTTTCCACGCTCTGTACCCATAAATTGAAATTACGATAAACAATAGAAATTGAAATGATGTAAAAATTAATCCTTTATAGAAATACAAGGGGAACGAAATGATATTTCCCACAAGCAAAAATATCCAGTTCTCCAGTTTTTTTCGAGCCAGAAGCCACATTGCCACAAAAAAGATCCCAGTGGTGAGGGTGTCCACATAAGCGGTCCAACTATACCATTTTCCAAAGATTCTGTAAATGATAAACGTGAAGACGAGGGTGCCAAAAAATAAAACCGTACTAATTTGCCATTCCTTGGAAGTGGTTTTTGTGATGGGCGTATAATGTTTGGAATCTACCTTTCGGGTCCAAAAATACCATCCATAAATACTCATGATAAAATAATAGCTATTGATCATCATATCGCCAAGAAGTCCATAGACCGCAAGTAGATAAACAAAGATGGACGTGCTTAAGATCCCGGACGGATAGATGAGGATATTGTCCTGTTTTGAAAACCATGCGCTTAAAATCCCAAAAAACACAGCGGTTAATTCCAAAACTACCAGGTGTGTAGACACATTTTGATATTCGGAAAAAAACCAATCAAAAATGTGGCTCATAACCGCTTCTATCGGATTTAACTATTTTCATATAAATCAACCCGCGATCCACTTCCGTAAGGGCTTCTTTCATTTCCTGTTGGAGCAAAGCCATAACCTCGCCATAATCGCCATAAACTTGGGTGCTCAACGGATTTTCCAACACGGTTAAACCTGAATTGCGAAGTCTTTTTATGAAGTTGATAATGGCGGGTTCGTATTCGTCCTGTAGGGGAGTAAGGGTAAGTTCTACGGAAATTTTCATGATTGGATTATTGATATTTTTCAAAGTTACAAGTTTACGCTGTGACTTTTGGATTGTATCGAATTTGAATTTCGGATTTTGGGTCGGTTTGGTTAGTGGTAACTTTCCATTTCATAGGCCGTTCCCATCACAATCATATCTGCCCCTGCTCCGTAAGCTTCCTGTTTTTGGGATTCTGATTTAATTCCGCCGCCCACAATTAAGGGGATTTCCAACACCTCTTTTACCTTTGAAATAATCTCGGGCTTCACTGGATATTTCGCCCCGCTCCCGGCCTCCAGATAGATCAATTTGGCTCCCATATATTGCCCGGCCAGGGCAGTATCAACAATCTTCTGGGCGTTATCCTGCGGCATGGGTTCGGTACGGGTAACTTTTGAGACAGCAGAATTTGAACCGCCGTCAATCAAGAGATACCCTGTGGGTATTATTTCCAAAGAGGAGCCCTTTAATTTGGAAATGGATTTTATTTGTTGCCCCACTAAATACTCAGCATTGCGACCCGAGAGCAATGTCAGAAATAAAAGTGCATCCGCTGTGGGGGTAATATGTGAATGGTCTCCCGGAAATAAAAAAATGGGAAGTGGGGTTGTAGCTTTTAACGCTTTTACTGCCTTGGCAGTATCACCTATATCTACCGTACTCCCCCCGACGAAAATATGGGTGGTTTCCTCGGGGATTTTTCCCAGAAAGCTTTCGATTTTATCAATATCGAATTTTTGCGGATCCACCAAGATGGCGAGCAACTTTTCGTTCATTGCCCTGGATTTCAAAAAAGGCTGATAGAAACTTTCCTTCATTCAGCTATTTTTTGGAAATCAGTGCATACGCACAAGTGAATCCTTCAAATTCGAGAAATTCAACATCATAGGTTACCTGTTTCTCTCCATAAGTAACCGTAGCTGTGGTGATGTTTTGATCTAAATCAAATTCATCCACATCGATATGTTGTAAAAAGCTCGCGCTTTTTTCAGAAAAACTTTTATAAAGCGATTCCTTGGCACACCAGACGATGGTCAGTTTTCGTATTAGGGCATCTTCATTGGCAATGGTCCGATACTCTTGGATAGGTGTAAATTTATGTGCGATCCGAAGAATTTTATTGCGCTGTTTTTCAATATCTATTCCTACTTCGGTATCGCTGACAATTATGGCGGAGAATTCAAAGGAATGCGTGATCGAAATGTATTTGCCATCCCTTAAATGCGGTTTTCCATTTTCGTCGTAATACAAATCGAAATCTGTATATCCGGCAATCTCCAGCAAACGCCGGATGCTCATAAAGGCGCGACGATGGATTTCACTTTTCATGGAGTCCACCCTATTTGCACAGGTTTCGGTAAGATCCAAGTTTTTGGAAAGAATATCAAAAGACTCTTCAATTTTCCAAATAAGTACTTTGGTTGAGGGGCTTACTGTTATAGTTTTGTAAAGCGGCATAGAATATTCGTAGGATATTATGTACTTTTGCAGACCTAGATGAAAAATCAAAATTAGTTATTATCAACGAGTTTCCCGCCGTGCGCGGGGGAATTAAATCAAAATTTATGTCGACGAAAACAGTGCCTTATACAGCCTTCAAGGTAAAAGATATTTCTCTTGCAGATTGGGGAAGAAAGGAAATTGAATTGGCCGAAGCTGAGATGCCCGGTCTAATGAGCTTGCGTGAAGAATACGGAAAGGAACAGCCCTTGAAAGGAGCGCGTATAGCTGGGTGCTTGCACATGACAATTCAGACTGCGGTACTCATTGAAACCTTAACCGCCCTGGGTGCGGAGGTTACTTGGAGCTCGTGCAATATTTTCTCCACCCAGGATCACGCCGCTGCGGCTATGGCTGCGGCCGGAATTCCAGTTTACGCTTGGAAAGGAATGACAGAAGAGGAGTTTAACTGGTGTATTGAGCAAACCCTATTTTTCGGGGAAGATCGCAAACCGTTGAATATGATCCTGGATGATGGCGGCGACCTTACCAATATGGTTTTGGACAAATATCCAGAGCTGGCCGCAAAAGTAAAAGGTATTTCTGAGGAAACCACAACGGGTGTGCACAGATTGTACGAGCGCATGAAGAAAGGAACTTTGCCTATGCCGGCAATCAACATTAACGATAGCGTTACAAAAAGTAAATTCGACAATAAATACGGATGTCGTGAAAGTGCTGTTGATGCCATTCGTCGTGCAACAGACCTTATGCTGGCCGGAAAACGCGTTGTGGTCTGCGGTTACGGCGATGTAGGAAAAGGAACGGCGGCTTCGTTTAAGGGAGCTGGAAGTATCGTTACGGTGACCGAAATCGACCCAATTTGTGCGCTTCAGGCCGCAATGGACGGCTTTGAGGTTAAAAGATTGGAAACCGTAGTAAAAACTGCCGATATAGTAATTACAACAACCGGAAACAAAGACATCATTCGCAGCGAACATTTCAAAGCGATGAAGGACAAAACGGTGGTATGCAACATTGGACATTTTGACAATGAGATTGACGTTGCCTGGCTGAAGAAACACTACGGCAATACCCACGTAGAAATAAAACCACAGGTAGATAAATATACCATTGACGGAAAAGACATTATTCTGTTGGCCGAAGGCCGTTTGGTAAACCTAGGTTGCGCCACTGGCCACCCGAGTTTTGTGATGAGCAACAGTTTTACCAACCAAACCCTTGCGCAGATTGAACTTTGGAAGAATGGCGAAAACTACGAGAACAAAGTTTATATGCTTCCCAAACATTTGGATGAAAAGGTAGCCAAACTTCACCTTGAGAAAATTGGGGTCGAGCTTACTGAACTCCGTGCAGACCAGGCAGAATATATTGGAGTTACTGTTGAAGGGCCTTATAAGCCTGAGTATTACAGATATTAATGATTGACGATGGCTCCTATTGTTGATTTTTTAAAGATTAAAACCCTTGCAGTTTTGTAAGGGTTTTTTGTTGGGAAATACTTAAATTATTCGTCTTGGGAATATCCGTATTTTTACGGAACGATGGAATATGGAAAAGAGAAAATAAAAGTCCCTCGTTTCAACGAGGAATCTGGCTTCTATACTACGAAAAAGCGCTCAAAAATGATGGGCAAAATCCGTGGGAAGAATACAAAACCAGAAATGCTTTTCAGGAAAGCGCTCTGGAGAAAGGGAGTCCGGTATAGGGTAGACAGCAAAAAACTACCCGGAAAACCCGATATTTCCATCCAAAAATATAAACTTGCCATCTTTATAGATGGTGAATTTTGGCACGGCTACAACTGGCTCGAACGGAAACCATCCCTTAAAAGTAACCGTGGATTCTGGATTCCAAAAATTGAACGAAACATGCAGCGCGACCAAGAAGTGAATGCCCAATTGCAGGAAATGAATTTTACCGTATTTCGGTTTTGGACCGATGAAATAAAACATAACTTAGACCAATGTATTAATGATATCTTGGTCTATATAAATACCGGACAAAATGATTGACCCAAAATTACCCCATATTGGAACCTCTATTTTCGCCAAAATGAGCAAAATGGCGGCAGACTACGATGCGTTGAATCTCTCACAGGGATTTCCTAATTTCCCCAGCGATCCCGCCCTAAATGCCTTGGTCGACAACGCGATGGCCGACGGCTGGAACCAATACGCCCCCATGGCCGGCGATTTTGAACTGAGAATGGAAATTTCAAAAAAGATTGAAAACCTCCACGACCATTTTTACGATCCTGAAACCGAAATCACCGTAACTGCCGGCGCCACACAGGCTATTTTTACAATAATTGCGGCAACTATTGGCAAAGGTGATGAAGTGATCATTTTCACTCCCGCTTACGACTGCTATGCCCCAACTGTGGAATTGTTCGGTGGTAAAATTGTACCCGTCCAACTAAGGCCTCCATTTTATCAAGTAGATTGGCAGGAAGTGGAAAATAGAATTTCTCCGAAAACGAAAATGATCATTATAAATAGTCCGCAGAATCCAACGGGAATGCTTTTCTCGGAGGAAGACATGCTGCAATTGCAGGATTTAGCAGAAGCAAATAACCTCTTGGTGCTGAGCGACGAGGTGTATGAACACATTATTTTTGATGGGGAAACGCACCAAAGTGCTTCAAGATTCGAAGCCCTGGCAGGGCGAAGTTTTGTAACAGCTTCCTTCGGAAAAACCTTTCACAACACTGGTTGGAAAATGGGATATTGCGCCGCGCCGGAGATACTGATGAAAGAATTCCAGGACGTTCACCAATTTGTTGTTTTCTGCGTAAACCATCCTTTTCAAAAGGCCTTTGCCACCTACCTTAAGGACAAAACCCATTATTTAAAACTTCCGGATTTTTACCAACAAAAGCGCGATTTCTTTCTCCATTTAATGGAAGGTTCCAGATTCAGGATCATTCCTTCAAAAGGAACTTATTTTCAGATGCTGGACTATTCCGAAATCTCCGATGAAAGCGATATCGCCTTTGCGGAAAGACTTACGAAGGAATCAAAAATTGCAACCATCCCAACCTCGGTTTTCAATATGGGTGGTAAAGACTTTAAACAGGTTCGTATATGTTTTGCCAAAACGGATGAAACCCTGGCCCAGGCAGCAGCCATTCTAAAATCTATTTCTGGATAATCCGTGTCGCTGAACCATGGTTGAAGATGGATCAAAGTTTTTCACACAGCAGTCTCACCTCCTTTGCGAACTGTGAGATTATTTGTTTCTGGAGAACATCGTCTTTTCGGATAGGTCGGCCATCAATTTCTACAATTGGTGTAAGTTCTCCCATCGTGCCAGTTGCAAAAACACCGTCTGCATTGTAAAACTGCGAAAGCGATAAATCGGCCTCCACTATGGAAATCACTTCCTTTTTACACATCTCCATTACCGAATTTCGGGTAATTCCAGGGAGGCAGGCGTGGGCAAACGGGGTGAAGACTTTTCGATCCTTTATCATAAATAGATTGCTTCCATTTAATTCGGCTACAAAACCTCTCTCATCCAGCATTAATCCCGCATCCTTTCCCGCAACATTGGCCTGAATTTTTGCGATGATATTGTTAAGTAAGTTATTGTGATGGATTTTGCTGTCCAAAAACTGAGGTGAGTTTCTGCGCTGGCTGGTACTTATCACTTTAATCCCGCCATCGTTGTCGTAAACCAAGGGTTTCCACTCCGCCAATACAATCAAACACGAGCCATTTTGGTTTAGCCTTGGATCCATTCCACTGGTTATTTTTTCTCCCCGGGTCAAAGTTAGGCGGATATGGGTATCGTCTGTCATGCCATTGGCGTCCAGAGTTTGTTTTATAGCTTCCTTAATAAACTCCTTGGTGGGAATATCCACAAAGGCCAAGGTTTTGGCAGATTCTTGTAAACGGGTTAAATGTTTATCCAGACAGACCACCCCTTCAGGATATACCCGAAGCCCCTCCCAAACTGCATCCCCACCTTGCACGGAACTGTCAAAAACGGAGACTTTTGCCTCTTGCCGTGGGTAAAGACAGTCTTTAATAAAAATTTGGATGGCATTATTCCTTGGATTTGATTTTTGAAGCATATCAGTTGTTTTTTAAAATGTTGTTTTTTAAGATTCCATAATATTGAAGAGCTTCGTCCAGCAAGGATTTCAAATGTTCGGGAAAAGGCTGCAAGCTACTATCCTGTACGGCAAACCCTTCGGAATTATGAACGTTTTGGTACCAATGCTTCGCCCAGATCC